>DASVFM010000235.1:0-6532 GCA_036380055.1 Casimicrobiaceae bacterium | reverse complement strand
CGCTTTCGCGGCGCCGTCAACAAGAACGATGGCTTCCCGCAGGCGCCGGGTTCGCGCGGCAGCACCGCGCGCCAGCAGAAGCAGCAGATGCTCGACGTGCTCAAGCGCCTCGCCGAAATCCCGGGCCTTGCCGATGGACTTGCGGTCGCCCGGGTTCTTCCGCCGCCGCGCTACGACGACGAAGCATGGGAGCTCGTCGCATCGCTGGCGGCGATCCTGCGCGATTGCACCGCGGAGCTTCTTCTCGCCTTCGCCGCCAGGGGCGAGGTCGACTTTCCCCAGACCACACTCGCGGCTCTCGACGCGCTCGGCGAGCCCGAGGCGCCGAGCGAGCTGCTGCTTCGGATCGATCGCAGGCTCGACCATCTGCTGATCGACGAATTCCAGGACACTTCGCTGTCCCAGTTCGAGCTGATCCGCGCTCTCACGGCGGGCTGGCAGGCGGGCGATGGGCGCACGGTGTTTGCCGTGGGCGATCCGATGCAGTCGATCTATCGCTTCCGCCAGGCCGAAGTGCGGCTGTTTCTGAACGCATATCGCGACCGGCGCATCGGCGACGTTCCGGTCGAGTGCCTCGCGCTTCGCCGGAACTTCCGCTCGCGGCCGTGCGTCGTGCGCTGGGTCAACGAGACCTTCCCGCCGGTGATCGGTGCGGTGAGCGACCCATGGCGCAGCGCGGTCGCGTTTTCGCCATCGATTGCCGTTCGCGACGATGGCCTGGAGCCTGCGGTCACCGTCGATATCGCCTCCGACGCCCCCGGCGAGGCGGCGGCGGTCATCGCACGCATAGAAGCCGCACGGGCTTCACGGGTGCACGTCGGGGTTCTCGTTCGGGCACGAACGCATCTCGAAGGACTTCTGCCTGCGCTGCGTGCTGCGGACGTACCCTATGTGGCGGTCGAGCTCGATGCCCTCGGCGAGCGCCAGGCGGTGATCGATATCGTGTCGCTGACGCACGCTCTCGCGCAACCGGCGGACGATCTCGCGTGGCTGTCGGTGCTTCGCGCGCCCTGGTGCGCCCTCGGCCTGGAAGACCTCGTCGCCCTTGTCGAGGCCGCGAGGCGAAGCGGCGTCGCGACGCTAGCCGATCTCCTCGCCCGTCCCGAGGTGCTCGAGGGGCTGAGCAGTCAGGGACGCCTGCGCATGGAGAAGACGGGCGACGTGCTCGCAGCGGCGCTGGCGGTGCGCGGCCGCAGCCGCCTTTCCGCGCGCGTGCGTGGTGCCTGGCTCGCCCTCGGCGGCCCCGCATGCGTACAGGAAGCGATCGATCTCGACGCCTGCGAGCGCTACTTCGCCCTGCTGGCCGAACGCGAGCGAGGAGGGGACATCGAGGATTGGCCGGGTCTTCTCGACGCGCTGCGCGAACTGCGCGCCGCGCCGCTGAGCGATGAGGATAGCGGCGACGGACCGCAGGTGAGCGTGATGACGCTGCACAGGGCGAAGGGGCTGCAATTCGACACGGTGATCCTCCCTGGCCTCGCGCGTCTGCCGGGCGGGGAGGATGCCGAGCTGCTCCGCTGGCGGCGACGGCCCAGGGGCGTGCTGCTTGCGCCGAGCCGCGCGCGAGGCGCGAAGAAGGAACCGCTCTACGAGTATCTCAAGTGGTTGGAGCGCGACGAGGAGGACGCCGAGCTCGCGCGGCTCATCTATGTAGGTTGCACCCGGGCGAGAGAAACTCTGCACCTCATCGTTGCGCTCGAGACACACGGTGGCGGTGCGGGCTGGAGACCGCCGCCCGAGAGGTCCGCGCTGGGCAAGCTCTGGCCCGTGCGCCACGCGCGAGTGTTCAGCCTCGCACCGCGAGTGACGGTTGCAGCAGGGCCGCCTCGGCTGTCGCGGCTTCCGCTTGGCTGGGTGCCGCCGGAGCCGATGCCGACGCTGAATGCGTCGAGCCGGCCCACGGCCCTGGAGCAGGACAGCGCCCCGCTCTTCGACTGGGTACATGAGACGGCGCGCTGCATCGGCGTCGTCGGACACCGGCTGCTCAGGCAGATCGCAGAAGAGGGGATCGAGGCGTGGCCGCAGGAGCGGCTCTCGGGGTTGCGCTCTCGGCTCGTTGCCGAGCTTGCGCACGAGGGCGTGTCCGCGACGGATGTCGAGCGCGCCGCAGCGGAGCTCGAGCAGGGACTGCAGCAGACGCTGAGCGACGCGCGTGGGCGCTGGCTGCTCGAGTCCGGCCACGGCGATGCGCGCAGCGAGCATGCCGTCAGCACATTGCGCGATGGAGTCGTGGTCGACGTGGTCATGGATCGCAGCTTCGTCGATGCGAGCGGAGTGCGCTGGATCGTGGACTTCAAGTTCTCGCGCCACGAAGGGGCCGACCTCGAAGCGTTTCTCGACAACGAGCGTGAGCGCTACCGCGAACAGCTCGAGCGCTATGCGGGCGTAATGCGAACGCTCGAAGAGCAGCCGATCCGGCTCGGTCTGTACTTCCCTTTTCTTTCCGGCTGGCGCGAATGGCCAGCGCCGGCCTGAACTCGGAGAGCGTGTTGCCGGAGTGCTGGACCGGATCGACACAGCAACGGTAAAATTCAAGCTTTTCAGTGCTTTCCGCATCGGGGAGGCGCGACACGAGCGTGCAGGTCTACCGCGCATTTCCCACTCGGGCCGCCGACGAGCACCTGGCCCTCAGCATCGGCAATTTCGACGGCGTGCATCGCGGGCACCAGGCCATGCTGCAACGCCTGGTCGAAGCGGGCGAGGATCTCGAGCTGCCAGCGGCGGTGCTCACGTTCGATCCGCCTCCGCGCGAGTTCTTCGCGAAACAGGCTGCGCCGCCGCGGTTGTCGAGCCTTCGCGGAAAGCTCGAGCAGTTTGCTGCGCGCGGCGTAGCGCGCGTCTACGTTGCTCGGTTCGACGCGAGGCTCGCGGGGCTTGCTCCCACCGATTTCATCGAGCAGATCCTGGTCCAGAAACTGGGCGTACGCTGGGTGCTCGTCGGCCACGATTTTCGCTTCGGACGCGGCCGTGCCGGCGACCTCGGCCTGCTGCGCGCCGCAGCGAGGCGCTTCAGCGTCGAGGCGATGCCCACGGTGAGCGTGGGAGAAGAGCGAGTATCCAGCACGGCAGTGCGTGAAGCGCTTGCGCGCGGCGAGCTCGAGCGCGCCACGCGGCTGCTCGGCCGCCCGTATTCGATCACGGGCCGCGTGGCGCACGGCGACAAGCGCGGCCGCAACCTCGGCTTTCCCACCGCGAACGTGCCGCTTCGCCACAAGCCTGCGCTGTCGGGCGTCTTTGCCGTGCGCGTGCAGGGTCTGGGAGATACCGCGCGCGCGGGAGTGGCGAGCCTCGGCGTGCGGCCGACGATCCGGGCGGGCGCGAAGCCGCTGCTCGAAGTGTTCGTCTTCGATTTCGACGAGGCAGTCTACGGTCGCCGAGTGACGGTCGAGTTCCTGCACAAGCTGCGCGACGAGGAACGTTATCCGGACATCGACACGCTGGTGCGGCAGATGCGCGTCGATGCGGACCAGGCGCGCGAGTACTTCTCCATCCAGAAATAACGCATGCCCGACGATCCAAAGCCCGACTACAAGGCAACGTTGAATCTGCCGGACACGCCGTTTCCCATGCGCGGCGACTTGGCGCGTCGCGAGGCCGACTGGGTCAAGGACTGGCAGCAGAGGAAGGTCTACGAGGCGATACGTGCTTCGAGCCGGGGGCGCCCGAAATTCCTGCTGCACGACGGACCGCCGTACGCCAACAACGATATCCACCTCGGACAGGCACTGAACAAGATTCTCAAGGACATCGTCGTCAAGAGCCGGCAGCTCGCCGGCTTCGATGCGCCGTACGTCCCCGGCTGGGACTGCCACGGCATGCCGATCGAGGTGCAGATCGAGAAGCTCCACGGCAAGAATCTGTCGATTGCGGACACGCAACGTCTCTGCCGCGCCTACGCTGCTGAGCAGATCGAGCGGCAGAAGGCGGATTTTCGCAGGCTCGGCGTCCTCGGCGACTGGGACCATCCGTACACGACCATGGCCTACGCCAACGAGGCCGAGGAGATCCGCACGCTCGGCAGGCTCCTCGAAAAGGGTTACCTCTATCGCGGGCTCAAGCCCGTCAACTGGTGCTTCGATTGCCACAGCGCACTGGCTGAAGCCGAGGTCGAATACGAGGACCGCCAGGACATCGCGATCGATGTCGGGTTTTCGCTCGAGCAGGGCGAGCGCACTAAGCTTGCGCGCGTCTTCGGACTGCGCGAGCTCCCCGAGGGGCAGGTGCAGGCGGTGATCTGGACGACTACGCCATGGACCATTCCTTCGAACCAGGCACTGAACGTCCATCCCGATTTCACCTACGCGCTGGTGCGCACTCCGCAGGGGATGCTTGTCGTCGCGCAGGACCTCGCCGAGAGTACGCTCTCCCGCATCCGCCGCGGTGGCGAAGTCGTCGCGACGGCGCCGGGCAAGGCGCTCGAGCTCATCCGCTTCCGCCATCCGTTCTATGATCGGCCGGCCCCGGTCTACCTCGGCGATTATGTCGTGAGCGAGCAGGGGACGGGGATCGTCCACAGCTCGCCCGCCTACGGCGTCGACGACTTCAACTCCTGCCGGCGCTACGGGATGTCCGACGAGGAGATCCTCAATCCCGTGCAAGGTGACGGCCGCTTTGCGGCGAGCCTGCCCTTCTTCGGCGGCATGCGGATCTGGGACGCCAATCCCAAGATCGTCGACAAGCTGCGCGAGGCGGGGGCACTGCTGCACGCGGAGAAGTTCACCCACAGCTACATGCAATGCTGGCGCCACCGCACGCCTATCATCTATCGTGCGACGACGCAGTGGTTCGCCGGCATGGACGAGGTGCCGGGTTTCGCCGGGCGCAAGCCGGCGGAGCCGCTGCGCACCACAGCGCTCGCCGGCGTCGAGGCGACGCAATTCTTCCCGTCGTGGGGCAAGTCGCGGCTCTACGGCATGATCGCCAACCGCCCTGACTGGACGCTCTCCCGGCAGAGACAATGGGGCGTGCCGCTGCCGTTCTTCGTCGACAAGGAGACCGACGCGCTGCATCCGGACACTCCGGCGCTGCTCGCGCTCGCTGCCTCCAAGGTGGAGCGCGGCGGCATCGAGGCCTGGTACGAATCAACGCACGAAGACTTCGGCGTCGATCCGGCCAGGTATCGCAAGCTCACCGACACGCTCGACGTCTGGTTCGACTCCGGCTCAACACATCAAACTGTGCTGCGGCGCAATCCGGCGCTCGGCTTCCCGGCCGATCTCTACCTCGAGGGATCCGACCAGCATCGCGGCTGGTTCCACTCCTCGCTGCTGATCTCGTGCATGCTCAACGGGAAGCCGCCGTACAAAGCGCTGCTCACCCACGGCTTCGTCGTCGACGGCGAAGGCAAGAAGATGTCGAAGTCGAAGGGCAACGTCGTCGTGCCGCAAAAAGTCTGGGCCACGCTCGGCGCGGAGATCCTCCGGCTGTGGGTCGGCGCCACCGACTATTCGGGCGACCTGTCGATTTCGGATGAGATTCTCAAGCGCGTGGTCGAGAGCTATCGACGCATTCGCAATACCCTGCGTTTCCTCCTCGCCAATACGGCCGATTTCGATCCTGCAAAGGACGCGATCGCCATAGAGGAACTGTTCGAGCTCGACCGCTTTGCCCTCGCTCATGCGCGCAGGCTGTTGTCCGCAGTCGAGGCGGACTACGCACGCTACGAGTTCCATCTCGTCGTGCAGCGCCTGCAGAGCTATTGCTCGGAGGATCTAGGCGGCTTCTACCTCGACGTGCTGAAGGACCGGCTGTATACCGCGCCGCGGACGAGCAGGGCGCGCCGCTCGGCGCAGACCGCGCTGGCGCTCATCCGCGATGCATTGCTCAAGGCACTCGCCCCGATCCTGTCGTTCACGGCGGAGGAAGCGTGGCGGATCGTCCACCCGGAGGACGTTTCGATCTTCCTGCATACCCTCGCGGAGGCGCTCCCGGAGATCGCCGACGCCGATGCGCTCGCTGCGAAATGGCGGCGCATCTTGAGTGTGCGCTCGACAGTGCTCAAGGAGCTTGAAACGCTGCGCGAGCAGCGCAAGATCGGCTCGTCGCTGCAGGCCGAGGTCACCGTCGCGGCGCCCGACGAGGACCATGCAGCGCTCGCTGCGCTGGGCAACGACCTGCGATTCGTGTTCATCACCTCCGCCGCGAGCGTCGAGCGCGCGGATGCGCTCGCCATAGCCGTCAATCCGAGCGCGGCTCCGAAATGCGAGCGCTGCTGGCACTGGCGCGCCGATGTCGGCGAGGACCCCAGGCATCCGTTCCTCTGTGGTCGCTGCGTGGCCAACCTCTTCGGCGACGGCGAGCCGCGCGCTTTCGCGTGAACTCGCAGGCGATGAGCCATGCGCGCGGCTGGTGGCTGTGGCTCCTGCTGAGCGCGGCGGTGGTGACTGCCGACCAGGCGACCAAAGTCGCCGTGCGAGCGCTGTTGCGCCCGGGTGACGAGGTCGTGGTGACGGGCTTCTTCAGCGTTGTGCTGGCGTTCAACAGCGGCGCAGCTTTCAGCTTCCTGCGCGATGCGGCCGGCTGGCAGCGCTAC
>DASVFM010000234.1:0-28193 GCA_036380055.1 Casimicrobiaceae bacterium | reverse complement strand
AAAAACGCGCTGGGATCCCGGCAACGCATTCCGGATCAACAAGAACATCCGTCCGCAGGGCTGACCAGCGCCAGCATAGGTTGCGCGCAACCTGAGCCGCCGCGTCGCACTGAGTCCGGATGCGCTCGCCGCTCGCGGCGCGTGAATTCGGTGCTCGAATTTTGGCTGCGACGCATGAGTTGCTGCACTAAGATACGGTCGGCATCCACCAAGGAGAGCGACCATGTCATTCCGCGTTCTCGGGCTGTCGCCGGATCAGTTCCGCCCGTTATTTAGCATGTCGGACGATGAGCTCCGTCGGCATGGCGCCCGCCGCGTGCAGGCTGAGGATCCGCGCATGCCATGCCGCGTGAGCATGGAGCACGCCCGACTGGGCGAGGAGCTGCTTCTGCTCAACTTCGAGCACCAGCCGGCGAATACGCCGTACCGCTCATCCCATGCTATCTACGTGCGGAAGGTCGCCGACCGAGCCTTCGAAGCTGTCGACACTATCCCGGAGGTGCTCGCATCACGCCTCCTGGCCATTCGCGCCTTCGATGCACAACACATGATGGTCGACGCCGAAGTCTGCGAAGGAACTCGCGCTGCCGAGATGTTTGAGCGATTCCTCGCCAACCCGCAGACCAGCTACCTGCAGGTTCACAACGCCAAGCGCGGCTGCTACGCCGCTCGCGTCGAGCGCGCATGAGTGGAGCACGGTAGCGAACGTCGACTCCGCCACCAGCTCTGGCACTGCCCACGCGGAGGACGGGGTAGGAGTGCCGTGATCCCCCATCGACCCCCCTGGGGTAGAAGGCAGCCGTTTAATCACGCTCGCTGGCGGATTGCGACCAGGCAACGGCACCATTAGACTTCGCGGTCTTGCGCCTCGGGCGGTTGGTCTCCAGCGGAGGCAACCGCGCCTCCGGGGTGTGTTCGTCTTCAGTCTTTCTTCCATGGAGCACGTGATGAATCAGAGTGAAGAGGCCGGGGTAGACCGCGGACGCCGTGACGCGCTGAAGGCCATCGCCGGGAGCGTTGTCGCGGCGACGCTCGGGACGCATGAGCTGCGGCAATCGAACGCGGCTGCGGCCGGCCCGACCGGCGCCAGCACGGCAGGCAGCGCCGGCGGCCCGTACAACATCCTCTTCATTCTGACCGATCAGGAGCGCCACTTTCGCCCCGGCGAGCTGCCGCCGGACTATCGTCTACCCGCGCACGAGCGTCTGACGCAACGGGGGATTGTCTTCGAGAACCACCAGATCAACTCCTGCGTGTGCACACCTTCGCGGTCGGTGGTCTACACGGGCCGGCACATCCAGCACACCAGGATGTTCGATAACACGAATTTCCCCTGGATTGCGAGCATGTCGACCGAAATCCCTACTGTCGGTGACATGCTGCGCGAAGCGGGCTATTACACCGCCTACAAGGGAAAGTGGCATCTCACGAAGGAGTTCGAGACGGTGAACGAATTGGGCTCGCCGACCAAGATCTTCACCAAGGAAATGGAGGCCTACGGCTTCGCGGATTACTTCGGCGTCGGCGACATCATCGCGCACGAGCGGGGAGGCTACCTCCACGACGGCATCATCTCGGCCATGGGCGTGAGCTGGCTGCGCGGCCGGGGCATTGAGCTCAAGGCCCAAGGCAAGCCGTGGTTCCTCGCCGTCAATCTGGTCAACCCGCACGACATCATGTTCATCGACACTGATCGTCCGGGCCAGCGCGTGCAGGCGAGAGACATCCTCGGCCACATCATGCCGGAGCCAGCCACGCCGTTCTACTCGAGGCAGTGGGCGTTCGATTTGCCGGCCACCTATCCGCAGCCGCTCGACGCGCCGGGTCGTCCCGAGGCGCATACGGACTACATCCGATCGCACGACGCGCTGGTCGGCAACATCCCGAACGAGGACTGGCGCTGGCGCAGGCGGCACAACTACTATCTCAATTGCCTGCGCGACGTCGATCGCAACATCGTTCCGTTGCTCGACGAGCTGGACGCGCTTGGTCTTGCTTCGAACACCATCATCGTGCTGACGGCCGACCACGGCGACCTCGACGGCGCACATCGCTTGCACTCGAAGGGCGCGACGGTTTATCGCGAGCAGAACAACGTGCCGCTGATCGTCGTGCACCCGGCGCACGCGGGCGGCAAGCGCTGCAAAGCCGTGACCTCGCACCTGGACCTCGCTCCGACGCTGGTTGGCCTGACCAATGCCAGCGCGGAGAAGAAGGCGGCGATCACGAAGGGTTTGCCGGGCCGGGACTTCTCGCCGGTGCTCGCGGCGCCGGAAAAGGCTTCACCCTCCGCGGTGCGCCAGGGGTCGCTTTTCTGCTACAACATGTTCGCCTACATCGACGGGGCCTTCATGGCCAAGGTGGTGGCCACCATGCAGCAACCCGACGGCAAGGCCAGGGTGCAGGAAGCCGCCAAATCGGGCGCGCTGCGGCCTGACCTGATGAAGCGCGGCGCGATCCGCAGCGTGTTCGACGGCCGCTACCAGTTCGCCCGCTACTTCTCTCCCAAGCAACACAACCGCCCGTCATCGCTCGATGCGCTCTTCAAGCTGAACGACGTCGAGCTCTTCGATCGCGAGAAGGATCCACTCGAGCGCAGCAACCTGGCGCTGGATCCGAGCAAGAATCGCGATGTTCTCGAGGCGATGAACGCCAAGCTGAACGCGTTGACCGACAAGGAGGTCGGCGAGGACGCCGGCCAGATGCTGCCGGGCGGCGTCGACGGCGGCTGGGTCGCGACCGACGCCGTGTACGACGTGTGAGTCGCGGGGCATGCCGATCGTCTCGAATCGTCGTTCGTTGCGAGTGAGTGTCGCCGCTGCCGCGTTGGTGGCCGTGACAGGTCTCACCGTTGGGCTGATCGCCATCGAAGGAGCTCGCCCGTTACTTACTCTCGGGTTGCATCGGCCGACGTCTTGTAGTAAACCTGGGCCAGGGGAGTGAACGCGCTCTTTCCCTAAGCCCAAGCGCGTACGAGAGGGGAGTCCGTGCCGGGTTCACTGCATTCCGCGCAACAGCGGATCCGCCGTGTCGTTTCGATCGCGACGTTGGCGAGAGTAGCGTTGGCTGGCTCCCTCGCTCTCGCCTCTCTGACAGGCGCTGCCGAGGATTCATATCCGGGCGCAGCGCACGCGCCGTGGTCGCGCTCCGGCTGGGAAGGCTTTTCAATGCGCGTCGACCCGGACGCGCCTGCCGACGAAGCGCAGGGCGGCAAGACGCTCGCGGGCACGCCGGTCAACAAGCGCGGCGAAGAGTGCTTTCCAACCTACGAGGGCGATCTCTTCAAAGACCTCGACCTTCTGTACAGAGCAGACAGAGAAGACAGAAAAGACAGAAAGGGCTCCTCCGTGTTTGACAAGGCGAAGGAGAAACCGAACCCGAAGGACCCTGAGGAACTGGCCAAGGCAATCCGCGGCCAGAGCAGCTGGATGCTGTGGAGCGAGGGCGACGAAGCCTTCTGGGGTTGGCTGGTCGAGCACAACTACGGGTTCACCGACTTCCTGATCCTCCTCGATTCGCGCCAGCGCGAGCATCGATTCCACGACGCGGGTCTCGTCAATCAGCCCGGGATGACGGCGCAGAAGGATCCCGCGAAAAAGATTCTCGGGCTCTATCTCGACCAGAACCGCGGCGCACCGGGAGGGGTGGCGTACAACTACGGAGGTGCTGGCTGCGCGCCGTTCGAACCAACCGACGAAGAGCACTACACGAAAGCGCTCGCCGATCTCGCCAGCGATGGTGCCGATCCCGACGTCTACGGCTATCCGAGCGGGGTTGTCGGGCTGCGACTGTTTCCCAATCCGGATTTCTTCGCCAAGACCGATGCGGCGGCGGAGGCGCGCAGGTATTGGAAGATACGCGTCGAGGACCAGCCCGAGGACGACTACTACAAGCCCGAGTCGCTGATCGCAGCCGATCCGAAGCTGGTGCGGCCGTTCCGCATCGGCATGACCTGCGCTTTCTGCCATATCGGTCCGCATCCGCTGCAGCCGCCCGAGAATCCTGAAAAACCCGAATGGGCGAATCTGTCCAGCACCATCGGCGCGCAATACTGGACCGGCGCGAAGGCGTTTTCGAATCTCAAAGGGCCCAAGAGTTTTCTGTTCCAGCTCGTGCAGAGCTGGCAGCCGGGAACGCTCGACACGTCGCTCATCAGCACCGACCAGATCAACAATCCGAATACGATGAACGCGGTCTGGGAAATGCCCGCACGGATGGGGCGCGCGATGCTCAACCCGCCCGAGGCACAGAGCGCGGCGAATCTGCTCATTCCGTCCATCGAAGACCAGACCGCCAACCCGCGCCACACCCCGCGCATCCTGATCGACGGTTCGGACAGCGTCGGCATCTCCGGCGCGCTCTCCCGGGTTTATCTCAACATCGGCGCCTACTACGAGCAGTGGATAAGGCTGCACAACCCGATCCTCGGGTTTCGCGCCCAGCGGCCGTTCGAGATGGCAACGATCAGAGACCAGTCCGTCTTCTGGCGCGTGACGGAAAAGCAGCGCGTTCCCGAGATCATTGCTTTCTTCACCTATAAAAATAGCGTCGGTGAAAACGTGACGCAACCGATGAAACTGGCGGACGCGCTCGGGGGCGACCCCCACCCCGACGCCGTCGAGGTTCAAAAAAAAGGGCGCGCGGTTTTCGTCGAGAACTGCGCGATCTGCCACTCGAGCAAGCAGCCGACGGATTTCGCGCTCACGTTCTCGCGCAAGTGGCGTATCCAGCCGGTCCCCGGCTCCGGAGAGGCTGCGCATTTCGTGCTGCCGATGGACTTCGCGGAGTGGGAGGAGTTCAAGCGCAGCGCCCCCTATCAAGAATACGTGAAGCGCATCAGCGAAACGGCCGGCGTGGCAACTGCAGGTTCTGATCCGTTTCTCGTCGGCAACTATCTTTCCACCGACATTCGCGTGCCGGTGACGCTCGTCGGCACGAATTCCTCGCGCGCGGTGGGGACCAACGCGATGAAGGGCCAGGTCTGGGACAACTTCTCCTCGGATGCGTACAAGAATCTGCCCGCGGTCGGCAAGGTGCATTTCTACAATCCGTACTCCGGTCAGCCCGTCGACGAGTGGGGCAACAACGACGTCTACGAACCACCTGCCGGAGGGCCCGGGTATTACCGACCGGCTTCGCTCGTGAGCATCTGGGCGACTGCGCCTTTCCTGCACAACAATGCGCTTGGGCGGTATACGGGCGACCCATCCGTGGGGGGGCGCCTCGAAGCATTCGACGACGCGATAGACAAGCTGCTATCGAAAGCGAAGCGAGTGCCGAGTGCCAAAGACCGGCCGGGAGACCTTCGCCACGCGCATCCGGCGCTCGCCGGGCATGATCCCGGCTTCATCTATCGCACGACTACGGCGAGCTGGATCGACTTCCCGGCGACGTTCATCCGCCCGCTGCTCGTCGGAGTGATGGGCGAGTCGCTGACTTCCTGGCTCACGCGCTATATCTGGTACGTGCTGGCAGGAATCGCGATCCTCTTCGCGTTCTTCGGCCGGCAGCAGCACGCCGGCTTCACCCTCGTGATCATCGCGGTGGCCACGGGCGTTGTCCTGCGCGTCTTGGGGATCGATACGATCTATCCGTCGCTCTGGTGGCTTCCCGCCGTCGCCGTGGCGGTTGCATTGCTGCTCTGGCTGGGTCCGCAGGCGCGGGGCGTGGCTCCCGTATTCTTCGCGCTGCTCGGCACAGGCTTCCTGCTCGTCTCTTTTGTGGCCACCTCTTGGGTGGACGGCAAGCGGGGCGGGATAAGCCTGGGCCCCATACCTCAGGGGACGCCGGTGAATCTGCTCATGAGCTTCAACCCACAGGCTCCGAAGCGCGATCTGCTCGATGCGGTTTCCGGCCTGACGCGAGGGCTGCTGCGCGTGCGCAAGGATTATCCGCTGCTCGCCGCGCGCGTGTCCGCCGATGCGCTCAAGCAGCACGTCGACGGGGATGACTCCCAACATTACAACGCTTCCGCGCTCGGCGCTTTCGAGCGCGAAGCGGGGCTGCCGCTGCTCAAGGTGAGCAAGTGCCCGGACTTCGTGCTCGATCGCGGACACTGGTTCGCCGAGGGACTCTCCGACGAGCAGAAGCAGCAGCTCAAGGCGTTCTTGAAGACGCTCTGACGCGCTCGTTGGTCTACCGCGCGATGCACCGATGACGAATCCCGCAGCGATCGGTCGGGACAAGCTGCTGGACGCCGCTTCGGATCCCAGCACCACTCCGTTCGACTACATCGTGGTCGGCTCGGGCGCCGGCGGCGGTCCGCTCGCCGCACGGCTCGCGCTGGAGGGCCGCCGCGTGCTGGTCATCGAGGCCGGTGTCGATCCAGGGACGGGGCAGAAGCTCACGGACTCGAGTGCCGCCCCGATGGATCCCGGCCCGCACGGTGTGCGGGAGGTATACGCGGTGCCTGCGTTCAACGGCGCGGCGACGGAAAAGCGAGACATCAGCTGGGAATTCTCGGTGCGTCATTTCGCCGATCGGAATCGCCAGAAAAAGGATTTGAAATACTTCAAAAAGAAGGATCCGTCGGTCACCGGGCAGGGCAGCGGCCAAGGCGGCATTCTCTATCCTCGATGCGCGGCGCTAGGCGGCTGTACGGCGCACTACGCGCTGATCATGGTCCGCCCCAACGACAGCGACTGGGACCGCATCGCAGAGAGTACTGGCGACTCGACCTGGCGCTCGGGGAACATGCAAGGCTACTTCGCTAAGCTCGAGGACTGCCTCTATTACAAGGTCTTCCGGGGATTTTCCGGCAGGCTGCGGGGCGGGTTCGCGTGGTTCTTAGAGCTGTTCAACCCGCGCGGGCAGCTCGAGCCGGGCGGCCACGGCTTCGCTGGGTGGCAGAAGACGAGCTTCATCGACCCTCTACTGATCTTCGGCATCGTCAAGACCGACTGGACTTTTCTGCGCGTGCTGCTCGGCGTTCTTCGCGCTGCCCTCCGCGACAAGGCCGAGCGCGGGCGCCTCTGGCGTGCGCTGCGGCGCTTCGAGATCGTCCAGGTTCTCGATCCGAACGTTCGCTCACCCGATTTTCCGACTCGCGTCAGTCGTCTGTCGCTCATTCCCGTGGGCACCGATGGCAAGTGCCGCCGGGGCTTGCGCGAGCACCTGCTGGAGGTCGCGGTCAAGCACCCGGATCGCCTCGTCCTCGCCACCGGGATGCACGCCACCCGTGTGCTGTTCGACAAGGACGCAGAGGGCGTCCCGCGCGCGGTCGGCGTGGAAGTCGCCGAAGGCACGCATCTCTATGGAGCGAGTCCGCTCTCTGACTATGCCAAGCGGGGCGGATTTTCGAAGGCGCCGCCGAACGCGCAGTATTTCGCGCGCGGCGGCGGCGAAGTGATCCTCGCCGGTGGGAGTTTCAATACGCCGCAGATACTGATGCTGAGCGGGATCGGCGACGCCTCGCACCTGAATAAACTCGGGATCGCCGGTCCGCGCAATACTGCAGGCAAGGCGGTTGCGCCGATCGTGAACCTGCCCGGCGTGGGGGAGAATCTGCAGGACCGCTACGAAGTCAGCGTGGTCAGCGAAATGAAGAGAGACTTCTCGGTGTTGCGAGGAGCCTCCTTCCGCCCGGGCGACCGCGACGATCCGATCCTTCGCCAATGGGAGCGTGACAAGACCGGGCTCTACACGACCAACGGTGGCGCCGTGGCTATGATGCTCCATTCGGCCGGCAGCGCCGCGGCGCACGGCGAGCCCGACCTGTTCCTGTTCGGACTTCCCGCGGCGTTTCGAGGCTACTACTGGAACTATTCGCGCCAACTCCTGCGCCGAAAGATCCGCGCGCCGAAGGACCAGACCAACTTGTGGACCTGGCTGATCCTCAAGGCCTACACACACAACAACCACGGCACCGTTCGCCTGTTGTCCGACGACCCGTTCGTTCCTCCGGAAATTCTCTTCAATTCGTTCCAGAGCGGGGAAGGCAACGAGCAGGACATCGACGCGCTCTGCGACGGTGTGCGCAGGGCACGCGAGCTCAATCGCTATATCGGGGTGGTCGCCACGGAAGTTCAGCCGGGGCCCGAGCTGCCGGATGGCTCGGAGAAACTCGCGCAGTGGTTGCAGAGCCAGGCGTGGGGTCATCATGCCTGCGGCACCTGCAGGATCGGTTCGGACCCGTGGCGGCGCGACGTAAGCGAGCTCGAGGATGTCAAGGCGGTCCTCGACAGCAAATTCCGCGTCCACGGCGTTCGCAATCTGCGCGTCGTCGACGCGTCGGTCTTCCCGCACATCCCGGGCTATTTCCTGGTCTCGTCGGTATTCATGATCGGCGAGAAAGCGGCGGACGTGCTGCTCGCGGATTCGACGGCGTATCCCGCCGCGCTCGAGGCAGAGGAGGCCGCCGCGCTCCGCGCGCGCCGCGCGGTCGCGGGCAAGTCGACGGATGGCGTTTCGGCGTCGCGGCTTCCGCAAGATACGGTGGGCCTCGCTCTTTCCGGCGGTGGGATTCGCAGCGCGACCTTCTGCCTCGGCGTGCTGCAGGCGCTCGCCGCATGCAGGCGGCTGGGAGACATCGATTTCATGTCCACCGTCTCCGGCGGCGGTTTTATTGGGGGATTTCTCGGGCGGCTCTTCACGCGGCTGGAAGACGACGTGAGAGACAAGGTCGGGCGCATCGAAGCGATCCTCGCCAACGCCAACTCGCCGGAGATCTGGTGGTTGCGCAAAAACGCCGATTACATCGCGAGCGCGGGCCTCGCCGATGTCGAGACCAACATCGCGATCGTGGCGCGCAATCTCGGCGCGGTGCATTTCTTCATCGGTGCGCTCCTGTTTGGAGTTTTCGGCGGGTTGCGCTGGCTCGCCGACCTATGCAGCGGCAGACTGCGCCTGCCCGTGTGGAGGGTGTGGGACATCGAAGTATCGGTCTGGTGGTGGGTCCCGCTCGCGGTGCTGTTTTTTGCAGTCGTGCCGCTTGCGGTCGGCTACTGGCTCACGCCGAGCGCCGGCAGGAGATACGCGCCCGGCCCCCTGCTGCTCTGGGTGGCTCTCCTGGGTAGTGCGGTATACGGGCTCGGCGTGCCCGGCGCGGCGCCGTGGAGCGGCCTTGCGATCGTTGCGCTGCTGCTCGCCTGGCTGGTACAGGAGGTCACGCGGTGGAGAGTCGGCTACAAGGACGGGGAGACCGCGGCAGACGCCGCAGCGGATGGAGCCCCGGACAGCGTGCCCAATGTACTGGTGCGCAGTCGCATGGCCCGCACTCTCGGTGTGGTGCTTCTGGGACTGTTGGTGAGCATCCTCTGGGTCGTGCTCGATTCGGTTGCCCGCTACGCCGCGAGTCCGCTGACGACGTGGGCCATGCTGGGTACGGCGCCGATCATCCTCGTTCTTCGCCTCGCCGCCCTGGCTTGGCTCAAGGGCGGTTCCACCGGCGTCGCGGCGCAATGGTACGAATGGGGGCGCAAGGCCATCGTCGCCGGAGTCGCGTTTCTGTTGGCCGCCGTTCTGGTCCTCTTCCTCGACGTGCTGGCGCACTTGGCTTTCGACGCGAGCAGGCTGCTCGGCGCATGGACTGTGCTTACCGCGTTCGCTGGTTCGTTCATCGTGGGTCGCTGGTTTCGATTTCTCAACCTGTCGTCGCTGCAGCAGGCCTATGGACAGAAGCTGGTGCGCACCTTCCTGGGAGCTTCGAACGATGCCCGAGTGCATCCGAGTGGTGCGGACGATCCGAAAGCGGTCGAAATCCCGCATGCCGACGACGACATGTTCTTCGACGAGTATCACCCGGAGCGAAACGGCGGACCCCTGCATCTTTTGAACATGACCGTGAACGACACCGTCGCTGGCAGCTCGGGGCGCCAGTTGCGCGACGACAAGGGCTTGCCGATGTGCGTGGGCCCCGAGGGTGTGAGCGTGGGGCGCAAGTATCACGCGCTGTGGCAGCGGCGCAGCGGGGGATTGTTCGCCGAGGATTCGATCCTGAATCCGCTCCCCGTCGCGCCCGATCCGAACGCGTTTCACGTGCTCGCGCGTGCCGACGATCGCCCCCCGACCGTCGAGCGACTGCGGCTCGGACAATGGATGGGTATTTCGGGCGCCGCCGTCGCGACGGGCACCGGGCGCTTCACCAGTGTTCCGCAAGCGCTCCTGCTCGGCATCTTGAACATAAGGCTTGGTTACTGGTGGGACA
Source organism: Casimicrobiaceae bacterium (assembly GCA_036380055.1). GTDB lineage: Bacteria > Pseudomonadota > Gammaproteobacteria > Burkholderiales > Casimicrobiaceae > PALSA-1003. Next base: position 18,049 of record DASVFM010000234.1, on the reverse strand, counting down.
GCGGCATTCGCGCGGGCAAGCGCCCCGGCCGTTATCCGCCGAATTTCTGGCGGTGGCTGAAATCATCTCCAGCGTGGATCTTCCGGATGCAGGCAACCCTGCTCAACGAATGGCGCGGGTACTTTCCGGGCCCGGCAGAACGGCTCTGGTTCCTGACCGACGGCGGGCACTTTGAGAACACGGGACTCTACGAGCTCTTCCGGCGCCGGCCGGCGTTCATGATCGCCGTCGACGCCGGGGAGGACCAGCAGTACCAGTTCGACGACCTAGCGGTCTTCACGCGACAGGTGCGCCTCGATTTCAACGCCGAGATAAGTTGGCTGGACCCGAGCGAGATGCGCAACAAGGGCAGCAGCGGGTGGGATGCATTTGATCGAACCCTCTATCCCGTGCGGGTGCCGGAGCAGATCAGGTCGTTCGTCGAGCCGGGTGCCGTGGGTGCGCTGACGGACCTCAAACGCGACAGCGCTAAGTGCAGCGCGCTCGCGCGCATCACCTACAGGGACGATCCGCAGAGGGAAAGCTGGCTACTGCTGATCAAGCCCAACCTGGCCCTGCCAGTGTCGCCCGACGTACGCAACTACGCGGCGCAGCACGAAACGTTTCCCAACGAACCGACTGCGGAGCAGTTCTTCCGGGACGATCAATGGGAAAGCTACCGGGCGTTGGGGCAGCGCGCCGGAGCGATGGTGTTTCGCCCAGGAAGTGCTAGGGTCGGGGGCGACACGGTTCCGATTCTGGCGCCGATCGAGGTCAGGAAGCTTTCGTGGTGGGACACGCTGCGCGTGCAATGCTTCGTGAGCATTCCGACCTTCCTGCTCGGCTTGGTCGCCGCGAAGCGCTGGGCGTTGTGGCTGTTCGCGAGACTCGGCGCGGGGCGGCCGACGATGCGCTTTCTGCGCGAGCTGCGCGACCGGTACGCTTCCGAGCATCTCCGGCTGTGGTTTCCGGTGGGCAAGACGCTGCTCGTTCTCGCCCCGGAGACCATGGAGGAGGTTCTCCAGTCGGATGCAAACGCTGCCGACCCGTTCCTCAAGAAACGAGCTCTGTCTCGGTTCGTGCCCGACGGCGTCATCATCTCGAGCGGCGGAACGTGGCGCGAGCGCCGGCGCTTCAACGAGGGCGCACTCGACTTTCGACGCCGGCTGCATCGACATCATGATGCGTTCCTGCAGATCGTCCGGGATGAGACGGGGAAGATACCCGCGCGCGTGTTGCGCTGGCCCGATTTCCAGAATCTCGGGGAACGCCTTTCGCAGCAGGTCATCCTCGGTGCCGGCGAGGTCAAGCCCATCCTGGGCGAGCAGCTGACGAACCTCGTGGCGTGCAGCAACTTCTTGTTTCGGGACAGCGTGAACTATCCGGCGTTTTATGGACACATCGGCGACTCTCTCGAGGGAAAGGGTCCTGGCCATTGCCTCGTGGCAGACGCCGCTGGCGCGCTCCAACGCGGACGCGCTGCTGACTCGACGCGGGTGCCGGCGCAAGTGGGGTTCTGGCTCTTCGTTCTCAGGGACGCGCTCGAACTGCACGTCCCGCGCACGCTGGCGCTAATCGCCGCGCATCGCAAGGTGCAGCAGCAGGTTCGCGCCGAACTGGCAGCGGCGGGCCCGCTGACAGCCGACGCGATCGACGGGCTCCGCTACCTCGAGGCTTGCGTGCACGAGCAGCTACGGCTGTGGACGCCGGTGCCGCTGCTGATGCGCCGGGCGACGAGATCCTTCATTCTGCAGGATGAAGTCGCGATCGAAGCAGAACAGCAGATACTGATGCACGCCGGTTTCTACCACCGCGATCCGCAAGTCTTCGGCGAAGTTGCCGACAGATTTGCACCCGACCGGGCCATGCGCGCCGGATTCCCGGCGATCTACTTCTTCAGCGCTCACCGCCAGAGTTGCATCGGGAGACCCCTGGTGACGTTTCTTCTCAAGGCCACGCTCGCGTCCCTGCTCAGCCGGTACACTTTCCATCTGCTCGGTCCGGACATCGACCCAGAATCCATCCCGTATCTCTACGATCACTTCAGCGTTAGACTGAAAGCTCAGTGACGATCGGTGCGATGCAAGCGCGCGATCTGGAAACGCAGTAGCATTGACGCGAGACGTCTGCCGCCAAGGGCTGAACCATCGAATCCGCGCACAGCATCCGGCCACCGGAACGCCGCCAGCTGACAGTGATGTTCTGCGATATGGTGGCCTCGACCGCGTTGTCCCTGCGGCTCGATCCGGAAGAGCTTGCGGACGTCATCCAGACTTATCGCCAGCGCTGCACCGATGTCATCACCGGCCATGGAGGTATCGTGGCGCGGTGGGTCGGTGACGCTGCGCTCGCTTACTTCGGCTACCCGGACGCACACGAGAACGATGCAGAGCGCGCGATTCGGGCGGCGCTCGCCATCGCAAAGTCGCAGGCCGGATCGACCGACATGAGGGTGCACATCGGCATCGCGACGGGCGTTGTCGTCGTGGGCGCGCTCCCGCAGGGCGGCGAAGAGCTCTCCGCGATAGGCAGCTCGCTCAATCTTGCCGCCCGGTTGGAAGGTCTCGCCGGACCGGATATGGTCGTCGTGTCGGAACAGACGCGGCGCCTCACGGGGGGTCTGTTCGAGTACCGCGCACTCGGTCCGCAGAATCTCAAGGGCTTCGATGAATCCGTGCCGGCATGGGAAGTGCTCGGCGAGCAGAGAAAGGGCAGCCGCTTCGATGCGCTGCGCGCCTCGGCGCGGACTCCGCTCGTCAACCGTCAGCGCGAGCTGGGGGAGTTGCGACGGCTATGGGAGCTCGCCAGCCAGGGCAGGGGGCAGGCGCTGCTGCTGTCCGCCGAGGCGGGGGTCGGCAAGTCCCGGCTTTGCAGCGAGCTGGCAAAGCACGTCGCGGACCAAGGCTGTCTTCGATTGTGGTACCACTGTTCCCCGAACTTGCAGGGCAGTCCGCTCGCGCCGCTCGTTCGCCAGTTGATGCTCGTCGCGGGCTTCGCCGAGCACGATGACGACGACGAGAAGCTGCGCAAGCTCGCTTCTCTCGTTCCGTCCGAGGCAGCCGCGGCGGGAGAACTCGTGCCGCTGCTCGCGGATCTGCTGTCAGTTCGCTACGACCATAAGTACCCGCGGCTCAAGATGTCGCCGCAGCGGCAGAAACACGAGCTGTTCCGGGCGCTGCTCGGGCTCCTGGAAGCGTACGCCGCGCGCGGCCCGGCGCTTCTCATCGTGGAGGATCTGCATTGGATCGATCCGTCGTCGCAGGAGCTGTTCGGCGCCCTTATCGACCGATTGAAGGACTTGCCGGTCCTCGCCGTGCTGACCGCGCGGCCGGAGTTCCAGTCGCATTGGGGCGAAACGCCTCATCTGCAGCGCATGGTTCTTGGCCCACTCGAGCGGCGCGATGCCGTTGCGATGATCGAGGTGCTGTGCGGCAGCAAGAAGATTGCGACGCGCACCGTCGGCCAGATCGCCGACCGGACCGATGGCGTGCCGCTTTTCATCGAGGACCTGACCCGAGACGTCCTCGAGAGCACCGACCTGCGGGCGAGTGCGCTTGCGGGGGAGAGCCGTCGGGCGCCCTCCATCGCCATACCGGCGACGCTGACGGATTCGCTGATGTCACGGCTGGACCGATTGGGATCGGCGAAGGCGGTGGCCGAGATCGGCGCGGTCATCGGTCGAGAGTTTCCCTACGAGCTTCTCGCCAGGGTCGCTGACCTGCCGGAGGCGGATCTCAAGGAGCGGCTCCACCGGCTGGTCGATGCAGGCCTGCTCATTGCCCGTCGCTCGACGTCCGTCATTAGCTATGCGTTCAAGCACGCGCTGGTTCGCGATGCGGCGTATTCCTGCCTGCTGAAGAAGACCCAGGCCTCACTCCACGCGCGGATCGCCCGTGTCATGCTGGAGGAGTTCCCCGAGACGGCGGCAGCGCTACCGGAAGTTCTGGCGCGTCACTTCGAGGCAGCCAACGAAGTCGACCACGCGGTCCAATACCTGGAGCGAGCGGCGAAGCTCTCGGCGAAGCGGTCGGGTTTCGTCGAAGCCATCGCGCAGCTTGAGAGCGCGCTGAGCTTGCTCAGCACCCAGCCTCGGTCCCGGGATCGACTGCGCGCGGAGCTGCGCCTGCATCGCACGCTCGGCGGCATAAACGCCGAGTACCGCGGCTTTTCCTCTGCGGAGTGCGGGCGCGCTTACACGACGGCGCTTGAGCTCTGCCGCGAGCTGGGCGATACGCCCGAGATATTTTCGGTGCTCTCCGGGCTTGGCTCGTACGAGATCACGCGCGCCGGCTTCGACAAGAGCCAGGCGCTTGCCGAAGAGTGCCTTGCGCGAGCCGCCGCGCAGGGAGCGAAGCCGCCTTTTGTCATGGGGCATCTGCTGCTCGGCGGGACGTTGTTTCTCAAGGGCGAGCTGGCGCCGGCCCGGAAGCATCTCGAGGAGGCCGTGTCCCTCTACGAACAGGCTCACGTCGCGGACCATGGCAAGCAGGTGCTCTTCGTTCAGGATCAGAAATCCACGGGGCTGTGCTACCTCGCCCTCACCTTGACGATCATGGGCCATCTGGAGGATGGCTTGCGCGCGGGCGAACGGGGTCTTGTCCATTCGCAGTCGCTCGGCGGATTGCACGCGATAAATTTCTCGCTGTGCTATCTGGCGGCGGTCCACTACATTCGCGGCGATCCGATTGCGGCGCTGGAGCGTGCCACGCAGTCGCTCGATTCGGCGCGGGAACAGGGTTTCGCGACCTGGATCGGCATTTCGCAGATGATCCGCGGTGCCTCGCTCGCCCGCAGCGGCCGAAGTGAGGAAGCGCTCGACGAGCTGGACCAGGGCATGAGAGCTCACATGGGGATGGAAGCTGCCACGTATCAGCCGTTTGCGCTGGCGCTGCTGGCCACGGGGTTGATCGCGGCGGACCGGCTCGACGCGGCTCTGCACAACTTGACGGAGGCGCTGACGCTAAGCGAGACGACCCGCGAGCTCTTCTACACCGCGGAGCTCTTGCGACTGAAAGCCGAGGTCCTGGCGTCGATGGGCAGGCTCCCGTTGGCGGAGGAAAGTCTTCGCACGGGTATCGAAGCGGCGAAGCGCCAGCAGGCGGGCCTGTTCGAGCTGCGCGGCGCAGTAAGTCTCTGTCGGTTGCTCGAAGGAGCGCAACGACAGGAAGCGATGCGCGATATTCTGAGGCCCATCTACGACCGCTTCCTCGAAGCTGCCGACGCGCCCGATGTGCGAGCCGCGGGAGCGTTACTGCGCGAGCGCGTCGAGGACGGCGTCGCGAACTAGCCCCTACTACTTCCGCGCCCCGCGGTCTGCCGATTCGATGTCGAGGTACTCCCACGGCGTCAGGAAGTAGTGCACGTTCTTCCGGTAGCCGCGGATGTGCGCCGCGACAACGGTGTTGCTGATGCGGTAGACGTCCATGCACCAGGGCGCCTGGGCCGAGACGATCATCGTCATCGATCCGTAGAGCTTGTCGCGCTCTGCGGCATCGGCCGTGCGGCGGCTCTTTTCATAGAGCGCGTCGAACTCGGCGTTCCTGAAGCGGGAGAGGTTGCCCGCGCCGGCGTTGGGTCCGTAGAAAATGCGCATGAAGTCGTCGGCGATATCGCCGCTCCAGCCGAAGGTGCCGAACTGGATGTGCCCCGCGTGCGCGGCCTTGAACGCCTCCGGGAACGTCTGGACCTGGAAATCCATGCGGATGCCGACCTCGCGCATGCTTCGCTGCCACAGGTCGTCGAATTGCCGATAGGCTGCGCCGACCAGCGAGTTCTGGTGAATCGTGAGCGGCTTGCCGTCCGGTAGCTCGCGGAGTCCGTCGCCATCGCGGTCCCTGTAGCCGAACTTGTCGAGGAGCGCGCGCGCCGTCGCGGGATCGTACGGTGACAAGCCTTTGTAGCCGCGCACGTGTCCTTCGACGTCCGGTGGAATGGGCTGTGTGGCCGGCAGCGCCTGTCCGTTGCGGATGACGCGTATGTCATCGGGAACGTTGTACGCGCTGCAGACCGCCCGCCGCAACGCAATCTTCTCGGGCGTGTAGCCGCCTACGACCGGGTCCTCCATATTGAAGTAGCCGAAGGTAACCCCGAGCTCGGTAGCGCGCTCGAGGCGCATGCCGCGCGCCGCGTATTCGGGCAGGAGGGTTCCCCTCGGGTCGATCATCTTGGGCGCGACGTCGCCCGGCAGTTCGAGGATGTCGAGCTGGCCGGCGTTGAACATGAGGAGCCGCGGATTGGTCTCTTCGATGATCGCTATCTCGACGCGCCCAATCTGCGGCAGCCGCCTGCCCCGCATCGACTCGGCCACCGTTCTGATCGCAGCATCGGCATTCGCCGGCGCGGATGGGAAACGCTCGTCGCGATAAGCGGGGTTGGCCTCGAGGACGATCCGCCGTCCCGGCGTCCATTCGTTGAGTCGGTACGGACCGGTGCCGACCGGATTGCGCGCCGTGCGGCCGCTCTCGTCAGCGTATTTTTCTATTACCTCACGAGCCACCGCGCGGAGCGCCGCGCTGTCGAGTATCTCGAGAAACGTGTAGTCGGGCTCGACCAGCTCGATCCGTAACGTGTAGCGGTCGGTCGCGCGGAGCCCCTGAACGTCCGCGTCGTAGTCGAAGCGGCCGGACGACTTCGCCTTTTCCACCGCGGCATCGAGCCCCACGATCTTGTGCTCGAGCAGATCCGAGTTGGGCGAGCGCACGCGCGGGTCGACGATGCGCTTCCAGGAGTAGACGAAATCCGCTGTCGTAAGCTCGCGCTTCTTGCCGCCGAACGCGGGATCGTCGGCGAAATAGATGCCCTGCCGGATGCGAATGGTCCACACGCGACCGTCGGCAGAGATCTCCGGCAGGCCGGTCGCGATCCTCGGCACGAACTTGTACGGCCGCGCGAGATAATCCCAGACGTAGAGCGCATCGAAGATCCGGCTCTCGACGATGCTCGCGTAGGTCTCCTGTGTCCCGGCAGGATCGAGCCCTGAGACGTCGATCGGAAAGGCGATCCGGAGGACTTTGGCGGGATCAGCCCACTCGGCCGCAACGGCGTACGGCGCGGCCCCGGCGACGACGGTCACCGTCGCTCCTGCGAGAAGCATCTGGCGAATCGTCATTGTCCCCTCTGATTGCGCCGAAGAGCGAGCCGCATCTTGCCGACTGTGACGGGTTTTCGCAACGAGCTGCCGCGTTCCTGCTAGGTCAGCCCGAATATGCGCTCGGCGTTCGCCCACCGTACCGCCCGCGTTTGTTTCTCCGGCAAGCTAGCCGTGTTTGCGAACGCACCTTTGGTGTCGTGCACCTGGTGTGGCCAGTCGGTGCCGAACATCACGTGCTCGGCGCCGACGACCGAGATCAGGTATTGCAGCGCGCCGAGGTTGTAGGTGATGCAGTCGTAGTAGATATGGCGCAGGTAATCGGTTGGCTTGCGCTTCATCTGCCGGCGGTTGGGGATCTCGACCTCGTCGCCCTTTTCGAAGCGACCCACCAGGTAAGGCAGCGTGCCGCCGCCGTGCGAGGCGATGATATTGAGGTCGGGATAGCGGTCGAAGAACCCCTCGAAGATCATCCTCGTAATCGCGAGCGTGGTGTCGAACATGAAGCCGACCGACCAAGAGAGGTCGAACTTGGTCATGTCCATCATGTCGACGCCGGGCGGATCGGTGGGGTGCACGAGAACGGGCAGCCTGCGGCGGTCGATCTCGGCCCAGATCGGTGCGAAAAGTGCATCGGTGAGGCTGCGCCCCGCGACGTTGGCGAGCACCATCACCCCGACCGCCCCATTGTCGCAGGTGCGACGCAGCTCCTCGAGCGCATCCTGAGGGTATTCCCACGGTAGCGATGTGAACCAGCGGATGCGGTCCGGGTACGCCGCCTGCGCCTGCGCCATCGAATCGTTGGACTCGCGCGCCGCCTGCCAGCTTGTCTCGCGATCGCCCCAGTAGACGTTGGGACAGGTGAGGGAGACGATCGAGATGTCGATGCCCGCGCTGTCCATGTGCTGGATGCGCAAGGCGTAGTCGAAGTGGCCGCGCTGGGGAATCACCACCGGCGTGTCGCCTCTGAAGATCTCCTGCTGGCCGTCCGGGCGCGTCTTGATGTTGTAAGTGCCGCCCTTCTTCTTCAGCAGCTCGAGCCACTGCGCGGTGAACATGTGGGTGTGGACGTCGATGACGGGCATCGTCGGGTCTCCAAGGTGATTCTGAAAGAGGCGGCCAGCGAAGTTCAGTGCGTCAGCACGCGACCCAGGAACGAGCGCAAGCGGGCGCTTTGCGGGCGATCGAAGAAATCGTCGGGCTGCGCCGTCTCGATGATCTGCCCCTGGTCCATGAAGATCACGCGGTCCGCCACTCGCCGCGCGAAGCCCATCTCGTGCGTGACGACCATCATGGTCATGCCTTCGGCGGCCAGGTCCTCCATGGTCTGCAACACCTCGTTCACCATCTCGGGGTCGAGCGAAGCGGTGGGCTCGTCGAACAGGAGCAGCTGCGGACGCATGCACAGCGCGCGGGCGATGGCCACGCGCTGCTGCTGTCCGCCAGATAGTTGCGCCGGATGCTTGTCCACCTGATCCATCAAGCCGACGCGCCTCAGGTAATGGTGCGCAAGCTCCTCGACTTCGCTGCGGGCGACGCCGCTCCCCCAGACCGGACCCACGGTCAGATTCTGCAGCACCGTCATGTGGGGGAACAGGTTGAACTGCTGGAAGACCATGCCAACGCGGCGGTTCACCGCGCGGCGGGCCGCCCGCGTGATCTCGTCCGCGCCGACGTCGATGCCGCAGACCTGCAGGCGTCCCTGCTGGAAGGGTTCGAGCAGGTTGACCGTGCGCACGAGCGTGGATTTCCCCGAGCCCGACGGGCCGCAGATCACGACGCGCTCGCCCGGCGCCACCTCGAGGTCGATGTCGCGCAGCGCGTGGAAGCTTCCATACCATTTGTTGATCCCCTGCATCTGCGCAACGGGGGCGCTGGCGTCGGGCGTCGGCTGCAGGATCGTCATGCGGTTGCGCAGCTCAGCACTGCGCCTCGAGACGACGACTGTAGCGCGACAGGCCATAGCAGACGGCGAGATACGCGGTGGCCAGGAAGACGTAGCCGGAGGTCAGGATGTTGGGCTCACCGAGCCAGTCGGGCGACTTTGCTCCGATCTCCACCGCGCCCAGCAGATCGCTGACGCCGATCACCGACAACAGCGTTGTCTCCTTGATGATAGCGATCATGATGTTGACGAGCGCAGGGACGACCGCAGTTACTGCCTGCGGCAGGACGATCAGACGCAGCGTCCCGAAATCGCTTAGGCCCACGGTGGTAGCCGCCTCGATCTGGCCGGGGCCCACAGCCTGGAGGCCGCCCCGGAACACTTCGGCCGCCAAAGCCGCGTTGAAGAGCGCGAAGGCGACCACGGCGCGCGAGAAGAGATCGACACTCGCCCCCTTGGGCAGGAACAGCGGCACCAGAGTGGCGGCGATGAAGAGCACCGCGAGGAGCGGCACCGCGCGCATGCCTTCCACGAACGTGGCGCACAGCCAGCGCGCAACGGGAAGGCGCGAGCGCCGACCGAGCGCAAGGCACAGCCCTAGCGGCAGCGCCGTGGCGAATGTCGCGAGGGTAACCACGAGCGTGAGCAGCAGTCCGCCCCAGCGCGTGGGTGCGACGATCGCCAGCGGCCCGCCGCCGATCAGCAGCAGGAAGAACGCGGCGGGCAGAAGAATGAAGCCGAGGAGCACCCGCCGCATGCTCGCCACACGCGAACGGCGCACGACCCAGATCCAGAACAGCACGAACGCCGCAAAGCAAATCCACGGGCGCCACATCTGGTCGGACGGATAGTTGCCCACCAGCCACGGCTTCCAACGCGCAGTGACGAAAGCCCAGCAAGCTCCGTCGTCGCCGGGGCAGGCTTCGCTGGAGTTGCCGAGCCAGTGCGCGTGCACGACCGCCCACTCGAGGAAGCGCCAGCCAAGCACAACGAACGCCGCCAGCAGCGCGAGCGAAAGCACGCTCATCGCCGGCGTTGGAAACAGGGAGCGGCGCCAGCGCGTTGCGACGGGGATAGCGGCTGGCGGGTTGCGCGGATCGATCGAAGTCTGACGTGCGAAGTGCGTCGTCATGCGATATCGCTACGCCCCTCGCGCGCGAGCACGTGGCGGTTCGCCAGCCCCACGACGAGAGCGATCGAGAGGTTGATCACGGCGTAGAGCAGCACCACCAGCGCCATCGCTTCGAGCACCTGGCTGGTCTGACTCGCGACGGTGCCTCCCACGATCTGCATGATGTCCGGATAGCCGATCGCCGCCGCGAGCGACGACGCCTTGGCCAGTGTCTGGTACTGCCCACCCGCCGCCGGCAACGCCACACGCATGGCCTGCGGCAGGACGATGAGCCAGGCGGCGCGCGCGCCGCTGAGACCGACCGTGGCCGCCGCTTCGATCTGGCCGCGCGGCACTGACAGTATGCCGGCGCGGAAGATCTCGGCGAGAAACGTGCTGTTGTAGATCGTGAGGCCAAGCGTCAACGCCATCAGCTCCGGCAATATGACCACGCCGCCGCTGACGGCGAAGCCCTCGACGCGCGGGCGATCGAGAGCGAGCGTCGGGTCGATCTGCAGGCCAGGCAAGAAGAACCCGCGATTGTTAAGCAGCGCTGGACCTAACTGGATGCTGTCGCCGACCGGTGGCAGCAGCACGAGCACCGACGCGTACCAGAAGAGGATCTGCAAGAGAAGCGGGATGTTGCGGAAGACCTCGACGTACGCCGAGGATGCGCCTCGCACCAGACCGCCCGGCGCGAAGCGGCCGAAGGCGATGCAAAGGGCAATGAATGTGCTGAGTGCGCTCGCCAGTACGACGACGAGCAGGGTGTTGAGCGTCGCAGCGACGATCGCGTCGAGGTACGGCGAGGCCGGAGTGAACGGGATCAGGCTCTGCGCGATCTCGAAACCCGCCTGCACGTGCAGAAAGCCGAACCCTGCCGACAAGCCGAGCGCGAGGGCATTCGCCCGGAAGTTCGAGACGGCGCGCCAGCCGAGCCAGCCAACGACGGCAAGCATCACGGTCTGGCCGATGTAGCCCGGCAGCCGCTCCATGAAGACGGCGCGGGACATTCTCTGCCGGGGAGCTGCCGTCATGCGCAAGGCGGGTCTGGGGCCCGCGTCCGGCGGATGCCGGCGGTTTCTCAGCGGATCGGAATCGACATCATCAAGCCGCCGTTGGCGACGAGCGCGTTGCGGCCGCGCTCGAGGCGTAATGGCGTCTTGGGCCCGACGTTGCGGTCCCATATCTCGCCGTAGTTGCCCACCGCCTTGATCGCCTTGTAGGCGTAGTCGTTAGCGACGCCGATTTTGGTGCCGAAGTCGCCGCTTGTCCCGAGCAGGCGCTGCACGTCGGGATTTTGCGAGTTCTTCTGCTCGTCAACGTTGGCCTGCGTGACTCCCATCTCCTCGGCTGCCACCAACGCGTTCAGGGTGAAGCGCACGAGCGCCTCCCAGCGCGGCTGACCCTGGGCCACGATTGGTCCGATCGGCTCGTTGGACACCGTCTCGGCGAGCACCCGGTAGTCGTCCTTGTTCGGCAGTTTCGCCAGGCGGGCCGCTAGGCCCGAACGATCGTTGATCACCGTATCGCAGCGCTTGCCGACGAACGCATCCCAGGCCTGCTCGGCGGAAGCGAAGGTGACGATCTTGTACTTCATCTTGTGCGCGCCGAAATAGCTCGCCACGATGAGCTCGGAGGTGCTGCCCTGAAGCGTGCAGATCGTCGCGTTGTTGAGGTCGGCGAGCTTGTTGACCTTGGATTTCTTGGGCACCACGAAGCCCTGCCCGTCGAAGAACATGACCTTGGGGAACTTGAGCCCGCCGATGTCTCGGCTCTCGGTCCAGGTGAAGCGGTGTGTGAGCACGTCCACCACGCCGGTGGGCAGGCCCGCGAACGCGGTCTTGAGATCCATCGGGACGAGCTGGATCTTGGTGTCGTCACCCAGCGTCGCCGCGGCGATCGCCTTGCACAGGTCGACGTCGAAGCCCTCGCGCTTGCCTTCGTTGTTCTCGGCCGAGAAGCCTGGCGCGGACAGCGTCACGCCGCATTTCAGCACGCCATTGGTCTTGACGTCGTCGAGCACGTCGGCACGCGCCGTCCCGGCGAGCGCAACCAAGGCGGATGCGCCGAGCAGCGTCAGGCTCCAGTGGGAGCACGTGGTTCGAAGCAGCATGTTCCAATCCTCCGTCCGGTAGTTTTCTTTTCGCTCTTTCTTTCGCTGGGCCATTATAGCGCCCGGTCAAATGCCGGCGATTGTCGATGCCTCGGTCGCCGGGCAGCAAAAGCGTGTTCGACCGGGTGACCAATTCGCCGCGGTTTCGAGCTCGAAGTAACCGATGAAAACTGGAACGTCGATGCGGAGACAGTCGCGTCGATGCCGATTAGGTGGGCGTAACAAGCCTCGCTCCACGGTGTGGCGGGCGGCAGCGCCGCGCCCCGGCATGTCCTGCTAACACTAGGTGCGGCCACGATGCCGCGGCGTGCGCGGCGCGTGCATCAACCAGCGGGTGGCTCCGCGACCACTTGTCCGTTCTTCACCGGCAGCGTGGGGCCGGGCTTGAAGGACGTGCGCAACACAGCTTCCTTGCCTTCGAGGCGGTAGGTGACGTCGTAGCCGATCAGCTTCTGCGTCGTATCGTTGACGGTCTTGCAGCGCCGCTCCGTCGCCGTAACGACGTTCTTCTGCTGCTGATTCTTTTGCACCTGGTTGCCGACGTAGGCTCCGCCCGCGGCACCGGCGATGGTGGCCACCGTGCGGCCCGTCCCGCTGCCGATCGTGCTGCCGAGCAGGCCTCCGGCAACACCTCCGATCGCTGTCCCAGTAATTCGGTTAGGGTCGGACGTCGGGGCCTGCTTCTGCACGTGCACGTCCTGACACTCTTCCCGAGGAGTTACGACCGTCTCGGTAACTTCCTGGACCCCGACCACCTCGGCAAACTTCGGCTTGGTTAGCGCCTTGTAGCCCGTCACTGCCCCCGCCGAGACCACGACCATCGCGATACCACCGATTACGACTCCCTTGATCATCGAGCTGTCCATCGCCTTGACCTCCGTCGCTGGACCGTCTTGTGGATGGCCGGTCTGCAAGCGCTCCCGACCCACGCGGCGATTCTAGCACCGTGGCCAGGCGGGGCGCGTAACCGCCTCGCGGCGATTCACAGCGCCGCATGTTCCGTAAAGCGGCAACACGATGCCCACGGGCCGGACGTTGTCCGACAACCGATGACCGGGCGTCCTACGCCGTTTTCAGGGAACGTCCGCTAGGCCGGCATCGTCGCGCGCGTATCGTAATAGGTAGCGATCGTCCGCCGGTTAACGCCGGGTCGTCGCGCCGTGACTTCACCGTTGAACGGAAGGAGCACTCGATGAGTTCTCGCATCGCCATGGGCGTCACGCCATTCGCCGCCGCTGCCGTTCTCGCAGCTTGCTCGACCTGGCACAGCATGGACAAAACTGAGGGCACGGTAGCGGGCGGCGCGGGCGGGGCGGTTGCCGGCGCGGTGGTTGCCGGGCCGGTGGGCGCGGTCGTGGGCGGAGTGGGCGGAGCATTTGCCGGCAACGAAGTGGCGGGCAAGGACCGGACGCCGTCGAGCTCGTACACGTCATCCTCGCGCTACGATTCGACGCTCGTTCGCAACGTTCAGCAGGCCCTGAACGATAAGGGCTACAACGCCGGCGCGGTCGATGGCCAGTGGGGCCCGAGCACCGAAGACGCAGTGCGCAGATTCCAGCAGGCGTCCGGCTTGCCGCAGACGGGTGAGCTGCAACACTCGACGCTTGTGGCCCTGGGCGTTTCGCCCGCTAACTAGGCAACGACCGAGGCTTCGACCGTTGCAGGGCTTGTCGCCTGTGGCGAGTGCACAAAGGACGCGGCGGCCGAATTCACCGCCGTGTCGTAGCGCTTGAAGCGCACTTCAGGATGTTGCCGCCCGCGCTAGCGGCGCGCGAGCAAATCCTCGCGCAGCGGCGTAAACACATCGATGAGGATGCCCGGTTCCAAAGCCCTGGCGCCGTGCAGGGCGCCGCTCGGGACGTAGATCGACTCGCCCGCCGCAAGCGTACGGATGCGCCCGTCGAGCGAGTATTCGAAGCGCCCGGCCAGGCAATAACTGATCTGCTCGTGAACATGGCTGTGCTCGTATCCTGCCGCGCCGGCACCGAACTGCACTTCCATGAGCATGAGGGCGCCCTGCGCCTGCAGAACTCGCCGGCGAACGCCAGGTTCTGCGTCCTCCCATACGCCGATCTCGGACATGGTTCCTCGCGAGGTTGCCGGGCTGCGGCGGTCGTGCAGCGGCCCTGAGGCGGATTATCGCGCATCGATTCCCAGCTTCGACGCGACGCCGGCGATGGCCCATGGCCCCGCCAAACCGAGGCCACCCGAGGAGTAGCCTGAACAGGCAAGAACTGTGGACGGTAACATTGTGCCGCACAAACAATCGATTACTGTGTGCAATCTCAAGCACTGCCCGGAGTCGGTCCAAGGTCGTTCACGTTACCGCAATATCCGGTTGCACAAAGGGTTCTTTGGAGCCCCTTCATAAGTGCGGAAAGGCAGTGTCAAGAAACAGCTCGGAGTTGTATCGTACGTATTGCGCGTGGTTAGCCGGTAGCGTACCTTCGCCGGTGTTACGCGCAGGTCACTTGCAACAACAGCTCGATTCGCATCGGACGTGTTCGCGAGCGCGTAGCTTCCCGTGCCCGACGCTCCGACATGCAGTTGCTCGCCCACCACGATACGCAGAACCGCCCGCTCTACCAGCCGACCGTCCACAAGTATCCCGCCAACATGGCACAACTCGGGAATACGGCGGCAAATGCTTCGCGCGCATAATTCCCGGTGAGCCGGCGCGGGAACAGGCTCTCATGGACAACACAACAGTCGCGGCGAAGCAAGACCCTCAAGCAGTGAAGGGGGAGACGCGCTCCGCAGGCGCGGCATCCGGACGTTCCCGTCGCGTGGTCCGTGCCCTCGGCGCGGTACTCCTCCTATGCATGGTTTCGTGGCCGACTTTCGCCGACGACACGAAAGGCGCGAAAGACGCGAAAGATGCGAAGCCCCTCACCGCGATCCTGCTCGTCGCTCGCCCCGAACTGCACGACTCCAACTTCAAGGACTCGGTCGTGCTCGTGATGAACAACCTTGGTTCCGCTCCGATCGGGTTCATCGTCAACCGCCCGACGCGAGTAGAAGTCTCACACCTCTTTCCCGAGGTGGAGCACCTCGCGCGGCTCGCCGACAAGCTGTACTTCGGTGGCCCGGTCGCGCTGGAGTCGGTGTCGTTTCTCGTTCGTGCCGATACGCCCCCGGAGCACGCGATCCAGGTGCTCGACGGCGTATACCTCAGCAGCGACCGGGAGTTGCTCGGCAGGCTGCTCGAGCGTGACAAGCCGATGGAGGGCTTGCGGATCTTGGTGGGCTACTCGGGCTGGGGACCGGGCCAGCTCGAGGCCGAGATCGCTCGCGGCGACTGGACCCTCGCGCCCGCTGAAGCGAACGCGATCTTCAATGGCAAGTCCGAGCACCCCTGGCCGGATCTGCAGCAGGAGGGCGTCGGGCCACGCACGTGAGTTCGGTCCGGTGCCCGGCGCATCGCCGGGCGCGGCAGCACGAAACGCATCCTGAAAGGAGGATCATGATTCTCGAAGTCGCCGAGTTTCGCATCAAGCCCGGCACGCAAGCCGATTTCGACGCGGCGATCAAGCGCGGCGTCGAAACCGTCATCGCGAAGGCGAAGGGTTATCGAGGCTACAAGGTACAGAAGGGGATCGAGTCGCCCGAGCGCTACCTGCTGATGATCCACTGGGACACCGTCGAGAATCACACGGTGGATTTCCGCCAATCGCCCGCGTTCCAGCAGTGGCGAGCGTTTGTCAGTCCCTATTTCGCCGCGCCACCCGTCGCGGAGCACTTTGCCTTGCTATGCGAGGGATGATGCGCTTCGACAAGCCGCGCGTGGCGGCTGCCGGGCGAGATTCAGGGCTGCTAGCCGAGATCCAGCGTGAACAGCTCCTGCGGGCGCCCCACGCCCTTCATCGCGTAGCGACCGAGACTGACGAGCCGATTCCTGGCTTCGCCCGAGGCCTCGGCGAAAGCCGAGGAAACGATGATGCTCTGCTCGAGCGACGCGCAAAGCGCCTCGATCCGCGCAGCCTCGTTGACCGCAGGCCCGAGAACCGTGAAATCGAGTCGGCGCGCACTGCCCAGATTCCCGTAGAGAAGCTCGCCCAGGTGGAGCGCCACGTGCGTATCGGTCACGGGCAGCCCTGAGCCGGCTCGGCGCAGGTTCAGCGCCTTGATCCGGGACCGCAGCGCGGCTGCGGCGTCGAGCGCGCGCTTGCAGGCCGATGCGGGGTCGTCACCGGGAAAGATCGCGAGGATGCCGTCGCCGATGAACTTCAGGACGTGCCCGCTCTGCGCTTCGATCTCCTCGACCTGGGCTTCGGCGTAATCGTTGAGAAGCGCCAGAACGTCCGCCGCGCTCGTGGTGTCGGCGATGCGCGTGAAACCGACGAGATCGCTGTGCCAGACGACGGCCCAGATCGGCTCGGCGCGACCGCGCACGATGTTGCCCGCGAGCACGCGTTCGGCGGCGTCGCTTCCGAGGTACGTCGTGATCAGCGTGCGCGCGGCGCGATGCGTGGTGCGCAGGATCATCGCCAGCGCGAGCGAAGGCAGTATCCCGGCAAGGAGCGCGATCTGCGCCTCGGTGAATCCCTCAGGGGCATCCGTCGTCCAGGACACCACGATCCCTTCCGCTTCGCCCAGGCGTACGCTCTGTCCAATCCGCGAGGCGAAGGCCACGTAGTCCGTGGCGCCCTCGTCCTGCAACCCGTCGAGTATGGGGAATTCGCCGCGGCAGTAGGTCGCGTCGAGCCGTCGTCTGAGCATCGTCTCTCTGCCTTCGACCAGCCTGAAGAAAGGACTGCGCCGCCAGTCTTCCTCGGCCGAGGCATCGTCGGTGCGCACGAACCCCTCCTCGACGGTTCCGCGCGAGCGGAGCCAGCGCACGCCGCGGGCGTCGAAGGTAGGATCGAGCAGGTTGTTTGCGACGGAAGCGCGCATGAGCGAAACGCCCGCGCCGATCAGGCGCTCGCATATGCCGGCGAGGATGTCGACCTCCTCGTGGCCGGAGAGCGCCGCGTTCACGATCCATTCGCCGATTTCGCTCTTCGCGCGCATGGAGACGGCTGCGGTCGGCCGGGGTGACGATGCTTCGATCATCCGTCGGGTCGATGGGCCAAAGCTCCATTATCCCCGAGCACGGGTATCATTCGCGAGGGAGGACCATGCCCCCGCCACTCGGGGGTCTTCATGGGTCCGCAAGGGATCGGGCCATGGCGAAAGAAGATATCAGGAACAAGTTCGACCGGGTGGGAAATGCCCTGGTGAGCGGCTTCCAGGTCGTCGCCCTGTTCGTGATCGGCGCGACGATCGTCTGGTCGGCGGGGCACGACTACTTGAAGATGATCCAGGCCGGGCGCGCCGGCCTTGACGACATCCTGCTGCTCTTCATCTACCTCGAGCTGGGAACGATTGTCGGGATCTATTTCAGGACCGATCGCCTGCCGGTGCTGTTCCTGCTCTATGTCGCCATCACCGCGTTGACCCGCTTCCTGGCGATCGACATCAAGGACCTCTCCATCCCGAGCGTGCTCGCGGTGACAGGATCCATCTTCGTGCTGACGCTGGCGGTGCTCGTGGTCCAGATCGCGTCGTCGAAGTTCGCGACGGAGCCTCAGAGCAGTCGCTCGACCTCTGCCATCGACGCCGGCGAGCACAAGCCTGACTAGCGCTCGGGCGATCTTGCGGACGCCGGTATGCTCGAGCCGATGAAGTCTCGCCGCCGGGTCGCACTCGCGCTAGCCGACAGGCTCACCGAGTGACGTAAGGTTGGTGCTCGGCGAAGCTGATGCTTGATCGTCTTCAGGCAACGCGCGAAACGTGAAGTTCCGGCGTGCGTCCCTTCCACGGCATGGTCTCCTCCAGCGCAGTCGCGAGCTGGAGCACGACATGCTCGTCCGCGTGGCGCGTGCCGAGCTG
>DASVFM010000233.1:0-15509 GCA_036380055.1 Casimicrobiaceae bacterium | reverse complement strand
CCTGCTTCGACTGTTCATCGCCGCTTCCGCCGCGCTCTGCGCGGCGGCCGCCGCCGCGCCCGTGCGCACGGCGCACGTGGAGGCCGAGCTCGTCGCGGCGCAGACGGCCATGGTGCCGGGGTCGGTTTCGACGGTCGCGCTCCGGCTCAAGATGGATCCTGGCTGGCACACCTACTGGCTCAATCCGGGCGATTCGGGACTGCCTACCACGATCGCGTGGAAGCTTCCTGCCGGGCTGACCGCCGGGCCGATCCTCTGGCCGGCGCCTCGAGCGCTGCCCGTGGGGCCGCTCGTCAACTACGGCTACGAGAACGAAGTGTTCCTGCTCACGGAGGTCAGTGCTCCGCAAACCCTTGCCGGGTCCGCTGCCTCGATCGCCGCTCGCGCCGACTGGCTCGTGTGCAGGGAGATCTGCATTCCCGAAGGCGCCGATCTCACGCTGCAGATGCCGATCGCGCCGAGCGCCACGCCGGACGCGCGCTGGAGCGGCGCGATCGCGAGCGCGCGCGCCTCGCTGCCGCAGCCTCTCGCCGGATGGAGCGTCAGCGCGGCGGGTCAGGGCGCGGAGGTGAGGCTTACGCTGCAAGCTCGGGGCGCCGGGGCGGACCTCGGCGAGGTTCATTTCTTCCCGTACAGCGAAGGCAAGATCGAAGCGGCAGGGCGTCAGACGATCTTGCGTGCCGACTCGGCGCTCACGCTCACACTGCCGGTCGCGAGCCAGCGCGTCGGTGAATTCAACCGCGTCGCAGGCGTGCTGACCGCGAGCAGGGGAATCGACGGCCACGCCGCGGCCAGCATCGACGTTCCGCTCTCCGGCAAGGTGATCGCCGGGGCCCGGCCTGCGGGCGCGGCGGCAGCGCTGGCGCTCGCGCCCGGAGCGGAGGGACAGTCGTCGCTTTCGCTCGGCCTGGCGCTCCTCTTCGCATTCGTCGGCGGCGTGCTGCTCAATCTGATGCCGTGCGTGTTCCCCGTGCTCTCGCTGAAGGTACTGGGCTTCGCATCGCACGGCGGCGGAACCGCAGGAATGCGCGCGCACGGTCTCGTGTTCGCGGGCGGCGTCGTGGCCTCGTTCGTGCTGCTTGCGGCGCTGCTGATCGGATTGCGAGAGGCGGGGCAGCAGCTCGGGTGGGGCTTCCAGTTGCAGTCGCCGGCGATCATCGTGGGGCTCGCCGTCCTCTTCTTCGTGCTGGCGCTCAACCTCTCCGGCGTGTTCGAGGTGGGACAGCTGCTCCCATCCTCCTTGGCCGGCTGGACAGCACGCAACAGCTACGCCAACGACGTGCTCTCGGGCGTGCTCGCGGTCTTGGTCGCCTCGCCCTGCTCCGCTCCGTTCATGGGTGCTGCGCTCGGTTATGCGCTGGGCGAGAACAGCGTCTCGACCCTCACCGTCTTCGCTGCACTCGGCGTGGGTATGGCACTGCCGTATTTGCTGCTCGCGTTCTTTCCTGCATGGAGAAACAAGCTTCCCAGGCCGGGACCATGGATGCTGCGCCTGCGGCAGGCCCTCGCTTTTCCGCTGTACGGCACGGTGATCTGGCTCGCCTGGGTGCTTAGCATGCAGCTCGATGGCGACGCGGTCGCGCGCCTGCTCGCGACGCTTCTTGCGATCGCCTTCGCGCTCTGGGCGTGGCAGGCGATGCGCGAAGGCGGAGCGCGCCGGTGGGGTGCCGCGGCGCTCGGGGGCCTCGTTGCAGCGGCTCTCATCGGCTGGCCCGTGGCGGTCGCCGTGGTGGCGGGGAATCCGCCGGCGCCCAAGGCGCTCGCTGCGGAGAACGGACCATGGCAGGCCTTCACGCCGGAGCGTCTGGGCGAGCTGACCGCCTCGGGCCGTGCGGTGTTCGTCGATTTCACGGCCGCGTGGTGCGTCACCTGCCAAGTCAACAAGCGCCTCGTGCTCAACACGGAGTCGGTGCAAAGCGCTTTCGCGCAGAGCAACGTGGCGCTCCTGCGCGCCGACTGGACGCGCCGCGACCCGGTCATCGGTCAGGCGCTCGCCGCGCTCGGGCGCAACGGCATCCCGGTCTATGTGCTTTACCGGCCGGGCCGCGAGCCGCTGCTGTTGCCCGAGGTCCTCCAGAAGAGCACGATTGCGGATGCGCTCGCCACATTGTAGGCATTGATCGAGGAGTCAGGTATGAACTGGAAGGTTCTTCTCGCCGCGTTGCTGTCGGTTGCGGCGCTGCCCGCCCTGGGTGCCAACGCGGGGCAGCCGGCGCCCAATTTCACGCTCACCGACACCGAAGGCGGGCAAGTACAGCTGTCGGACTTCAAGGGTCGCTACGTCGTGCTCGAATGGACGAATCCAAGCTGCCCGTTCGTGCGCAACCATTACGACACGCGCAACATGCAGGCACTGCAGAGCGCGTGGGGGCCGCGCGGCGTGGTGTGGCTGTCGATCGACTCTTCGAACAAGTCGAGCTGGAGCTACATGCCCCCCGCCAAGCTGGACGCCTGGATGCGCAAGCAGGGAGCAGCGCAGCAAGCGCTGCTCGTCGACGGCGAGAGCGAAGTCGCGAAACTCTACCGCGCCAAGACGACGCCGCACATGTTCGTGATCAATCCCGAGGGGCAAATCGTCTATGCCGGTGCGATCGATGATCGTCCGTCGACGCGACCCAATGACCCGCCTGCGGCCAAGAACTACGTGCGCACCGCGCTGACGCAGGCAACGGCCGGGATGGCGATAACGACGGCCGACACGACGCCCTACGGCTGCTCGATCGATTACTGAGCGGACAGGCTACGCACCTGCGCTCGCAGCGAAAATCAGCCCAGGCGGGCTGCGAGGTGAATGGCTGATCGCCGTGGCGAGGCAATCGTGTTGGGCGCGGCGGCCCTGGCGCTGCTCGCCTCCGCTTGCGGCTCGTCTCGCGATCAGCTCCTGCAGGGCTACGTCGAGGGGGAATACGTGCGCGTCGGCGCGCCGTTCGCGGGGACGCTGGAAAAGCTCGCCGTCCAGCGCGGAGACCAGGTCGCGCTCGGCGCACCGTTGTTCGGCCTCGAGCAGGAGAACGAGCTTGCGGCCCGGCGGCAGGCCGAGCAGCAGCTGCAGGCCGCGGAGGCGCGCCTCGCCAACCTGAAGACCGGCAAGAGGCCGCCCGAGGTCGAGACGGTCAGCGAGCAGCTCCGGCAGGCTGTCGCGGCGCGGGATCTGTCGGAGGTCAATCTCAAACGACAAGAATCGTTGTTCAGGGCCGGGTTCGTCAGCAGCTCGACGCTCGACGACGCTCGCACCCGGCTGCGCACCGACGAGGCGCGGGTCGCCGAGCTGCGCGCCACGCTGGCCACGGCGAACCTGCCCGGTCGGCCCGACGAGATCCGCGCTGCGGAGGGCGATGCGAAAGCCGCGCGCGAGGCGCTGGCACAGGCCGACTGGAAGCTCTCGCAGCGGTCGATCACCGCGCCCCTCGCGGGACGCGTGAACGATACTTACTATGTGGTTGGCGATTTCGTGCCGGCGGGCAGCCCGGTCGTGAGCCTCCTCCCGCCCGCCAACGTGAAGATCCGCTTCTACGCGCCCGAGCCGATGGTAGGCGGCTTGAGGCCGGGACAGTCGGTGAGCTTCGCCTGCGACGGTTGTAGCCCTGCGATGACTGCCACGATCTCGTTCATCGCCGATCGCGCCGAGTTCACGCCGCCGGTGCTGTTCTCGAAAGAGAATCGGGCGAAGCTCGTGTTCCTGGTGGAAGCGAAAATCGCGCCGGCGATTGCGGTAAAGCTCAACCCGGGACAGCCGGTCGACGTCAGCCTGCCGCGATGACGAGCGCAGCCGGCCGCGATCGCGACATCGTCATCGATGTCCGCGGGCTGAACAAGCGCTTCGGCGACAACCACGCGGTCAAGGATCTCGCGCTCAAGGTGCACCGTGGCGAGATCTTCGGTTTCCTGGGACCGAACGGCAGCGGCAAGACAACATCGATCCGCATGCTCTGCGGGCTGCTGACGCCGGACAGCGGTGAGGGCACGTGCCTCGGCCACGACATCCTGCGTGAGACCAAAGCGATCAAGCGCGAGGTCGGTTACATGACCCAGCGCTTCTCGTTCTGGGAGGATCTAACCATCCGCGAGAACCTGCGCTTCGTCGCGCGCATGTACGGCATGGCGGAGAGGACGAGTCGCGTGGACGAGGCAATCGCCGAGCTCGGACTCTCCGAGCGCACGAACCAGCTCGCGGGAACGCTTTCGGGCGGGTGGAAGCAGCGGCTTGCGCTCGCCGCCTGTCTGCTGCATGAGCCGCAGCTTCTTCTCCTCGACGAGCCGACCGCGGGCGTGGACCCCAAGGCGCGGCGCGAGTTCTGGGACGAGCTGCACGCGCTCGCCGCTCGCGGAGTCACCGTGCTGGTCAGCACGCACTACATGGACGAGGCTGAGCGCTGCCACAAGCTCGCCTACATCCTGTACGGAGAGCTGCTGGCGCAAGGCACCGAGCAGGAGGTGATCGCGAGCCAGTCGCTGTTCGCCTGGTCCGTCACGGGAGGCGATCTCGCGGCGCTCGAGCAACGGCTGCGCTCCGCGCCGGAGGTCGAGCAGGTGGCACCCTTCGGTACCGCACTGCACGTCACCGGCACGGACCGCGAAGCCATGCGGCGAGCGCTCGCACCCTTCATGGCCGAGCCCGGGCGCCAGTGGACCGAGATCCCGCCGGGCCTAGAGGACGTTTTTATTCATCTGATGCGCGGCGCCGGTGAGAAGTCCGCGCCGCGGGCCCGCAAATGAGCGACTGGTTTTCGATCTCGCGCTGGCTCGGCATCGTCGGCAAGGAGTTCATCCAGCTCAAGCGCGACCGGCTCACCTTCGGCATGATCGTCGGCATCCCGGTGCTGCAACTGATCCTGTTCGGCTTCGCGATCAACTCCGATCCGAAGCACCTGCCTACCGCCGCGCTTATCGCGGACCGGAGCGAATTCTCGCGCAGCATCCTGGTCGGCCTCCGGAACAGCGACTACTTCGCCTTCGTCGGCGAGGCGCGCGACGAAGCCGACGCCGACCGGATGCTCGCAACCGGTAAAGCCCAATTCGTAGTCAGCATTCCGGCCGATTTCTCCAAGCGGCTCGTGCGTGGCGAACGGCCCGCCGTGCTGGTCGAGGCCGATGCGACCGATCCCGTCGCAACCGGCAACGCGCTCTCGGCGGTGCAGCAGCTCGCCCAGACCGTGCTCACCCGCGACCTCACGGGGCCGCTCGCCCCGCTCGCCACCCAGCCGGGCGCGTTCGAAGTGCGCATCCATCCGCGCTACAACCCGGAGGCCGTCACCCAATACAACATCGTGCCGGGGCTGATGGGCGTCATCCTGACGATGACCATGGTGATGATGACAGGGCTCGCCATCACGCGCGAGCGCGAGCGTGGGACGATGGAGAACCTGCTCGCGACTCCTGCGACCGCGCTCGAAGTGATGACCGGTAAGATCGTTCCCTACATCGCGATCGGCCTGCTGCAGATCTCCATCGTTCTGACGTTGGCCAACTGGCTCTTTAACGTCCCCATGCTGGGCAACATCGCAATCCTCTACGTCGCCGTGCTGCTGTTCATCGCAGCCAACCTGACGCTCGGCCTCACCTTCTCGGCGCTGGCGCAGAACCAGCTCCAGGCCGTGCAGATGACCTTTTTCTTCTTTCTGCCGTCGATACTGCTCTCGGGGTTCATGTTCCCGTTCCGCGGCATGCCGCAGTGGGCGCAGTACGTCGGCGAGGCGTTGCCGCTAACCCATTTCCTGCGCATCGTGCGCGGGGTCCTTCTCAAGGGCAACGGCGTGGCCGAGGTCCTGCCGGAGGCGTGGCCGATCGCCCTTTTCATGCTGCTGGGGATCGTCGTGGGCGTGCGATTCTTCCGCGGCACGCTCGACTAGCGCTGCCCGGCACGCAGCTCAACCGCGAGGCCTCCCAGCTCCCCGAAGCGCACCTGCAGCGGTGTAGCGAGCGGTACTTCCAGCGCGCCCGCGTACGAACCCGTGGTCACGATCTGACCGGCCGCGAGCGCCTCGCCGCGCGAAGCGAGGAAGCTCGCGAGCCACACGAGCGGCCGCAGCGGATGTCCGTCGGGGTGGCGTCCATCCAGCGCGTGCAGCGTGCGGCCGGCGCCTTCGACGACGACGCGAAAACCTTCGAGCGGCGCAGCGAGACCGTCGGCGAGAACCGGTCCGACGAACAGCCCCTGGTTGTTGATCTGATCCGCGAGCTGCTCGACAAAAGGAGCTGCTGCGGCGTCGGCGTAGCGGGAATCGAGCAGCTCGAGAACGAGCCGCGTCTCTGCGATCGCGGCTCGGACTTCGCTCTCGCCGTAGTGCGCGGCGCGCGGCGGCAAATCGCGACCGAGCACGAAAGCGATTTCCGGCTCGATCCTGACCGTTGGCCCGTGCGCCAGCACAGCGCAAGGCGAGTCGCGCCGGATGGTCGAGGCGAAGATCGGGGCGCAGGCGACGGGGCGCTCCGCTGTCGGCAGCGAGCACTTCCAACCACCCGTCTCTGCCTGGAGCGCGGCCTGGACGCGGCGCTGAATGGCCAGCGCATCTTCAGGCGTTTGCGGGCGGCAGGACTCGGGCAGCCGGCTTCCCGGTTGCCTGGAGCCGCGCGCCGCGAGCAGGAGCCGCGCAGCCTCGTCGCGTTGCAGCTCGGACAGGATGCTCACGTATGGGCGGGAGTTTATGGGCTGCGCAGAGGCAGCCGATGATACGCGTGCCCCACGCCTTGCCCAAGAAGAGTCCGTGCGCGCGGGCGCCGTCGCCAGCCGTTGCTAGAATGCGCGCGATAGGACCCGTCCGCGAACGCGCGCATGAACGAGAATCTGACCCTCTCCGCCTGCATGCCCGAGGATCTCGACCGGGCGACCCTCGTCGGTCGCGTCTGGGTATCGCGGTTGGACGGACCGGTGCTGGTGCAGGTGCGGCGCGACGGGCTCTACGATCTCTCCGCGCTTGCCGCCACGGCGAGCGGCCTGCTCGAGCTCGACGATCCCGCAGCTCTCCTGGGCGGGGGCTCCTTGCCGCGGCTTGCCGGCCTGGAAGAAACGCTCGCCAACTCTCGCTGGAACGCGCACGAGGAGAGCCTGCCGTGGTTTCTCGCGCCCTGCGACCTGCAGGCGATCAAAGCGAGCGGTGTCACGTTCGTATCGAGCCTGCTCGAGCGCGTGATCGAGGAGCAGGCACGCGGCGATCCGGCGAAGGCGGAAGCCGTGCGGCGGGCGATCGTCGCGGTGATCGGCGAGGATCTGGCCGCGGTGCGCCCCGGCTCGCCCGAGGCCGCACGCCTCAAGGAGGTTCTCGTCCAGCAGGGCGCGTGGTCGCAGTATCTCGAGGTCGGCATCGGGCCGGACGCCGAGATCTTCAGCAAGTCGCAACCGATGTCCGCGGTCGGCATCGGCGCCGAGATTGGCATTCACCCCCGGTCGGAATGGAACAACCCCGAGCCCGAGATAGTTCTCGCCGTAGACAGCCGCGGCCGCTGCCTCGGAGCCACGCTCGGCAACGACGTCAATCTGCGCGATTTCGAGGGACGCAGCGCGCTCCTGCTGGGCAAGGCGAAGGACAACAACGCATCCTGCGCGATCGGTCCACTGATACGACTTTTCGACGACGCATTCACGATCGACGATGTGCGCGCCTGCGAGCTCAGCATGCGCATCGACGGCCCCGAGGGTTTCGTGCTCACCGGCGCGAGCTCAATGGCGTTGATCAGCCGCGACCCGCTCGAGCTGGTCGGACAGGCGATCGGCCCCAACCACCAGTATCCTGACGGCATGATGCTGTTCCTGGGTACGATGTTCGCGCCCACGCAGGATCGGTTCAAGCCGGGCCAGGGGTTCACCCATGCTATCGGCGACATCGTTACGGTGGCTACTCCGCGCCTCGGCGCGCTGGTCAATCGCGTCAACCGATCGGATCGGATAGCACCGTGGACCTTCGGCACGCGGGCGCTGATGGAATATCTCGCGCGGCGCGCGAGCGGGGCTTATTGATACAATCCGGGCCGGTTTTCACGCGCCCGGAGCGCGATAAAGTGACCGAATCCGCCGCCAGCTCGGCCAACGCTCTTGGCAGCGTCCACACGCGCAGCTTCGCGCGGTTGCTCCAGCAATCGGCGAGCTCGCTGCTCGTCAGCACGACGGAAAGGGCACGGGTTCTGTTCGTCGTGCACAGTGACGGCGAGGCGCTGCATACCGAGCACGTCGCGCTGAAGCGCCCGATGGGGATCGCGGCGGATGCGCGGCGCGTTCTCGTCGGCGCCTGGGACCGGGTCTACGATTTCCGCAACATGCCAACGCTCACCTCGCGATTGCCGGAACTCGACGGGCACGATGCCGTGTACCTGATGCGCAACGTGCACGTCACGGGCGCGATCGATATCCACGAGATGGCGTTCGCCGGAGGCGAGTGCTGGTGCGTCAGCACGCGATTCTCATGCCTTTGCACGCTCGATCAGGAGCACAGCTTCATCCCGCGCTGGCGCCCGCGGTTCATCACCGGGTATGCCCCCGGCGATCGCTGCCATCTCAACGGCCTCGCACTGGAGAACGGGCGCCCGAAGTTCGTCACGGCGCTGGGCGCGAGCAACGAGGTCGAGGGCTGGCGTTCAACGAAGCGCGACGGCGGGGTGCTGATCGACGTCGACACCGGCGAAGTCGCGCTTCGCGGTTTGTCGATGCCGCATTCGCCGCGGCTCTACCGCGACCGGCTGTGGATCCTTGAATCGGGCAAGGGGAGTCTCGCCACCGTCGATCTCGCCAGCAGCAAGGTCGAGACGGTGATCCGGTTGCCCGGATTTACGCGCGGACTGGATTTCCTGGGCTCGCTTGCCTTCGTCGGACTCTCGCAGGTGCGCGCCTCGAACACCTTCGTCGACATTCCTGTCACCGAAGAGAATCCCGATCGCGCGAGCGGCGTCTGGGTGGTGAACATCGACACCGGGAAGACGGTCGCCTTCCTGCGCTTCTCCGGCATCGTGGAGGAAGTATTCGCAGTGCAGATTCTGCAGGGTATGCGCAATCCGCACATCAGCGCGCAGGACGCGGTCGAGCTCGAGACCGCGTGGGCTCTGCCCGCCGCTGCTCTGCCGGAAGTCGAAACGGCACCCTCGCCGCGACCGCGCGGGTGAATCGCCGGCGCTGACACGCTCCTTCGCGGCGGAATCGTCGGCCGCAGTCGTTTCGCTCGGGCCGGACGATCAGGCCGCGAAGCTTGTCAGCAGCTCCCCTGCGAGTGGTGCCGAGTCGGCCAGTCCAGAAGCGTCGGCGACCTGCTGTCCGTTGACCCAGACGCCGTGCACGCCGATGGCGTCGGTTGTCAGCCGCGGTGCTCCAGCGGGCAGATCGAACACGCGATGCTTCGGACCGCGTGCCACCGTGGCGGGGTCGAACAGCAGCAGATCCGCGGCGCAGCCCTCGCGGATGACGCCGCGGTTGCGCATGCCGAACACCTGAGCGGGTTGCTGCGTCAGCCGCCGCACCGCCTCGCTCAGCGGCATGGCCTCGAGCTCGCGTGCCCAATGGCCCAGCAGATGCAAGCCGAACCCCGCATCGTTGAAGAACGTAAGGTGCGCACCCGCGTCGCTCAGGGACACCAGGCTGTGCGGATGATTGAGCATGCGGCCCACTGCACCTTCGTCGGAATTGAGTAGCTGCGCCGTGAATACGGTTCGAAGATCTTCGGCGAGCGCGAGGTCGAGCATGACGTCGAGCGGCTCGCGGTTCTCGGCCTGAGCGATCTCCCCGATGCTTTGCTGCTCGTAGCGTGCATTGACCGCGCGTGCCGTCTCGACGACTTGCACCTTGTCCCACTCGCCGTTGAACAGTCGAAACGCTGCCGAGGAAGCGAGTTCGGCGCGCACACCGTCGCGAAAAGCCCGGCTCGCAAGCACCACCTTGAGGGGGTCACCGTGCAGCCCCAGCGCCCCCTTCCAGCTCTGCAAGCCTTCCACCGGATACGGCGACAGCATCGTGAAGTCCATGGTCAGCGGGCAGCACGAGACCTGACCGATGAGCTTGTGGCCGCGGCGATTGGCCGACGCGATCGCGTCGAGATCGTCGAATACGCCTCGAGGGTTCGTGCCGTTGTGCAGCAACGCGGCGACCAGAACCGGACGGCCGCTTTCGGCGGCCAGCGATTCCAGGAACGACATCGACGTATGCCCGCCCTTGGTCAGCATGTAGACGCCGTGACCCGACTCGCCCATGGCCCCCACCAGCGCCCGCATCTCGCGATCGTCGGCAAGGCGCGACGGCATCGGCAGCCCGCTCTCCCCGTTGTGGGCCGGCGAGGTGCTGGTCGCGAATCCGATCGCACCGGCTCGCATGGCTTCGCGAACGATCGCCTGCATCTGCCCGATCTCGTCATCACTGGCGGTGCGCTTTGGCGCATCGGTGCCCATGACGAAGGTACGCACGCTGCTGTGGCCGACGTAGGCGGCGATGTTGACCGCGCTGCCATGGCGACGAAGCTGAGCCAGATACTCCGGAAAGGTCTCGAAGTCCCAGGCGATGCCTTGGCGGAGGACCTCCAACGACATGCCCTCGACCTGTGTGAGGTTGCGCATCGTTAGCTCCCGGTCCTGCGGCTTGCACGGAGCGATGGTGAATCCGCAGTTTCCGATTACCGCCGTCGTGACGCCCATCGCAGGAGACGGGCGCACGTACGGGTCCCAGGTGATCTGCGCGTCGAAGTGGGTATGACTGTCGATGATGCCCGGCATCAACGCCAATCCGTCGGTAGCGATGACACGACGGGCCGAGGCCGAAAGATTCCGACCTACGGCCTGGATCTTACCGTCTTCGACTGCGACGTCGCTTATCGAGGGCGCGGCGCCGGTGCCGTCGAAGACCAATGCGTTCTTGAACAGGATGTCGATCACGCGAGAATAATGCCCTTCAGTCGGCGGAGCGATCGGCCGCCTACAGAATGAACTGCGACAGGTTGTCGTCCTTCGCGATGCCGGACAGTCGCGCTTCGACGTAGCGGGCATCGATCACGATGATCTTGCCGTCGAGCTTCGCCGCATCGAACGACACCTCTTCGAGTAGGCGCTCCATTACGGTGTACAGACGCCGCGCCCCGATGTTCTCCTGCTTCTCGTTCACGGCGAAGGCTATCTCCGCAAGGCGCCGGATACCCTCGGGCTGGAAGTCCAGCTCGACCCGCTCGGTCGCAAGCAGCGCCTGATACTGGCGCGTGAGGCAGGCGTCCGTGGCGGTAAGAATCTGCTCGAAGTCCTTCACCGATAGCGAGGAGAGCTCGACGCGTATCGGGAAGCGTCCCTGCAGCTCGGGAATGAGGTCGGAAGGCTTGGCGAGGTGGAAGGCGCCGCTGGCGATGAACAGGATGTGATCGGTCTTGATCATTCCGTACTTGGTGGCCACCGTCGTGCCCTCGACCAGTGGCAGGAGATCGCGCTGCACCCCTTGCCGCGACACGTCGGCGCCCATCGTCTCCTGGCGGCTGGCGATCTTGTCGATCTCGTCGAGAAAGACGATGCCGTTCTGCTCTACGTTGGCGAGCGCCTTCGCCTTGAGCTCGTCGTCGTTGACGAGCTTCGTCGCTTCCTCGTCGATGAGTGCCTTCATCGCATCGGCGACCTTCATCCTCTTCGTCTTGCGCCGCCCGCCGGACATCTGCTGGAACATGCCCTGGATCTGGCTGGTGAGATCCTCCATGCCTGGCGGGGCGAGTATCTCCATCTGCGCCGGCAGCACCGAGAGCTCGACGTCGATCTCCTTTTCGTCGAGCTTCCCCTCGCGCAGCATCTTGCGAAACTTCTGCCGCGTTCCCGAGTCCGTCGGTTTCATGTCCTCGAAGTTGACCTCGCGTACCGGCGGCAGCAGCGCGTCGAGGACGCGCTCTTCGGCGCCCTCGGCGGCGCGGTCGCGCACTTTGCGCGTCTCGCTCTCGCGCGTCTGCTTGATTGCGGTCTCTGCGAGGTCGCGGATGATGGTGTCCACATCGCGGCCGACGTAGCCGACCTCGGTGAACTTCGTTGCTTCCACCTTGATGAACGGCGCGTCGGCGAGTTTGGCAAGCCGGCGCGCGATCTCGGTCTTGCCGACGCCGGTGGGTCCGATCATGAGGATGTTCTTGGGTGTGATCTCCTGGCGCAGCGGCTCAGCCACCTGCTGGCGGCGCCAGCGGTTGCGCAGCGCGATCGCCACCGCGCGCTTCGCCGCGTCCTGACCGACGATGTTCTTGTTCAGCTCGTGCACGATCTCGGAGGGCGTCATGATGAACGACATGGCGGGGAGCGCGGTCGAGAAAAAGAAAACGGCCGCCCATGGGAGGGCGGCCGCCGTATTCTACCCCGATCACTGCAGCTTACCGCGCTAGGAAAGCGCGGATTGCGTCTCCCTGTCTCGCCACGTTCAGGATGCCGTCGAGGTGGCCGCCGTCGCCATCGATCACCACGACTTCGGCCATGCCGCCTTGCGCGCGGTAGCGCTCGGCCGCGCGCTGCGCCAGCTCGGGCGGGAAGAGAAGGTCGGATTTCGCGGGCACGAAAAGGATTTTCGCCTGTATTTTCTTCACATTCTCGCCGAGGTTGTAGAGCTGATTGGCCTTTGCCGTATAGATCATCGAATTGGCGTCGGTCGTCGCGGCGCGCGCCGTGCCTGCCTTGCTGAGCGCGTCCTCGATCGCGAACTGGTTGCCCATGTCGGCGGCGGGGTTCTTGGCTGCATCGGCCCACTTGTAGCCGTAAGTCTTCTCCGCCCAGCCGTTGGCGCGTGCCGTGAGGGTCACGATCATCAGAGCCTGCGCGACACCCGCGGCCGGTTCTTCCCGGCCGTAGTAGTCCCCGTTGTTCCATTTCGGATCGACCTTGATCGGCAGCGTCCACACGTCGAGCATCTGGAGGACGTACGGCGAGATATCGAACCCGGGTCCGACCACGTGGACGACGCGCGCGACGAAGTCGGGGTAAAGCGCCGCCCACAGCATCGCCTGGATCGAGCCTCCGGAAGCGCCGGCGACCGCCTGCAGCTTCTTCACGCCCAGCGAGTCGAGCAGCGCTTTGTGCACGCGAACGCTGTCTTCGTACGAGACGACTGGAAACGACATCGCATACGGCTTGCCGGTGTCCGGATTGACGCTCGCGGGGCCGGTCGTCGTGACGTTCGGGTCCTTCGTGTTCAGGTTGACGAGCGTATCGGCGCTGACGACGAAGTACTTGTCGGTATCAAGCGGCTTGCCCGTACCGATGATCGGATCCCAGTAACCAGGTGCGGCATCGGTGGTCTTGTACCTGCCTGCGGCGTGCGAGGTGCCGGTGAAGAAATGCGGAACGAAGATCGCGTTGTCGCCGGCGGCGTTGAGCGTGCCGTAGGTCTCGTAGCCGACACGCACGTTCTTGATCGTCCTGCCGCCTGCCGTCGTGTATGAGGCGAGCGTGAAGACCTTTTTCTCCACCGGACCGTCATAGCCGGACACTTCGCCTGCCGCAAAGAGGAGCATGGTCGCAACCGCTGCCATGCCGCCGAATCGCCTGATCTTCATGCGCTCTCCCGGATTGTGTCTCACGTTGCCGCCGCGGCTGGCGCCGCATCGCGTGGAATTCTATCGCGCATCCGGCGCGCGTAGCGGAACGCTTGAGCGCGCATCGCGCACCCCGGCCAATCGCCCGATGCGCAGCCTGGGCTAGGCGGGTTTGGCAACGCGCGCGCATTGCCCTTATCATGCGCAGACGATCGCGGCAGAGGACGACATGGCCGCAGCGCACAGCGCGACAGGTTGAGGAAGCAGATGATGATTTCTACCGCGGTACGATTGTGGAGCGGGCTCGTCGCGGGCTGCCTCGCGGCCGCCGTTCAAGCGCAAACCGCGATGGCCACCCTCGCGCCGACGGCGGGCAACACCGCCGCGGGCAGCGTCACCTTCGCGCAGAAGGGCGACAAGGTTACGGTCACAGCGAAGATCAGCGGGCTCTCACCGGGAGGGCACGGTTTTCACATACACGAGAAGGGCGACTGCAGAGCGCCGGACGGGATGAGCGCGGGCGGTCACTTCAACCCGACAGGCAAGGCGCACGGCAACCCCGATTCGCCCGATCATCACGCGGGCGACATGCCGATGCTGCAGGCCGACGCAAGCGGCAATGCGAGCCTCACGGCAGAGCTTAGCGGTGTGAGCATCGGCGCCGGGTCCGCCGACATCGTCGGCAAGTCGGTGATCGTGCACAAAGACGCCGACGACTACAAGACGCAGCCAACAGGCAACTCCGGCGCGCGTCTCGCCTGTGGCGTGATTTCGAAGTCTTGACGGCATGGATCGTTGCGGCGCAAGAGCGAACGGGCCTCAAACGCCGCTGCTGCGCGGGTTCGCGGTAGTCGTGGCGCTGTGCGCGGCGGCCTGCGGCGGCGCGCCCGCAAAGGAGGAGCCCGCCGCCGCGAAGGAGGCTACCGCGGTGGCCAACCTCAGCCCCAAAAGCGGAAGTACGGTGCGTGGCGTGATCGCGTTCGCTCAGCGCGGCAACCGGGTCGTCGTCGCGGCGCAATTCTTCGAACTCTTTCCGGGTCCGCACAGCCTCTACATTCACGAGGTGGGCAACTGCAGTTCGCCCAATGCAGCCAGTGCCGGCCCGGTCTGGAACATCGCGGGTGACGCACGCAAGCGCACCGGAGACTTGCCGCAGGTGGTCGCGGGATCGGAAGGACGCGCGGACCTGTCGACCACCGTCTCGGGCATCTCGGTGGGCACCGGACGTCCGGACGACGTGATCGGCCATTCGGTGGTCATCCATGCGAGCGTCGATCCCGATCCCAGACCGGTGTTCGGGGAGCGCAACGGCTGGATCGCCTGCGGAGTCATCCAGCTCAACAACGGCCCGACGCTCAGGGACTTGCTCTGATTCGGCGCTTCAGTCTGCCACGCTAATCATCGCGCCGCGGCTAGCATGGGCTTCCTCGCCGACAAGAAGATACTGATCACCGGTCTGTTGTCGAACCGCTCGATCGCCTATGGGATCGCGCAGGCGTGCCGGCGCGAGGGCGCGGTGCTTGCATTCACCTTCGTCAACGAGGAGCTGAAGGAGCGCGTCGCCAAGCTCGCCGCGGAGTTGGGAGGCGCTCCGATCTTTCCCTGCGATGTGACCAGCGACGAGCAGATCGTCGCGCTGTTCGATTCGCTCGGCCGCGAATGGGGCGCGCTCGACGGGCTGGTGCATTCGATCGCCTTCGCGCCGCGCGATGCACTTGCCGGGGATTTTCTGAATGGTCTTACGCGGGCCGCATTCGCGACCGCGCACGATATAAGCTCGTACAGCTTCGCGGCGCTCGCCAAGGGAGCGCGGCCGCTGATGGCGGGCCGGCGGGGCGCGCTGCTCACGCTCACTTACCTGGGAGCGGAGCGCGCGATCCAGAACTACAACGTGATGGGGTTGGCCAAGGCGAGTCTCGAGGCGAACGTCCGCTACCTCGCGCAAAGTCTCGGTCCGGAGGGAATCCGCGTGAATGCGATCTCGGCGGGCCCGATCAAGACGCTCGCCGCCGCCGGCATCAGCGGGTTCTCGAAGATTCTTCACTTCGTCGAGCGAACGGC
>DASVFM010000232.1:0-2838 GCA_036380055.1 Casimicrobiaceae bacterium | reverse complement strand
AACGCAAGCGTTCGAAGGCGCGCCCTTGAAAAAGCCGAACCGGGGATGAGAACGCCAGTACCACTCGAGCAACTGGTCCCTCGTCGCAGCTTCGAGGCCGGGCGCGCACGGCGGCAGCTCGAAGCGGCTGACGTCGACGCTGGGGCGCAACACAGAGAGCACGAGCGCCTTGGAGATCAGCGCGCCCATCGATCTTCCGCTCTAGCTCGACCGGCGGTCGTATGAGGACTCGAGCATGCGCGTGAGCGCGCTCAGCGCGGCCTCGCGCGAGAAGTGCGCACGAACGTTCTCGCGCCCACCCTCGGCCAGGGTCTGCCACAACCGCTCGTCCGTGTAGACGCGCGCGACGGCAGCAGCGAACGCCTCCGGGTCGTCGCCCACCAGGACGTCGAGGCCCGGTGTCAGGTGCATCCCCTCGATCGACGAGGTTGTCGCGACGACCGGCACACCATAGCTCATCGCGAGGTTGATCTTGCCTTTGACACCGGCGCCGTAGCGCAGCGGTGATATGGATACGCGGCACCCCGTGAAATACGGGCTCACGTCCGGCACATAACCGGTCACGATGAAGTCCGTGGCGGCAAGCTTCTCGATGCTTGCTGGGACATCGCTGCCGACGATATAGGTTCTGACCCCGGGCAGCCTCTTGCGCAGCCTTGGCAGGATCTCGTTTGCGTACCAGAGCACGCCGTCGGTATTCGGTGGATGGCGGAACCCACCGATGAAAAGCAATCCGTCGCGCTCGGCAAACCGCTTGCCCCGGGGTTGCAGCTCGTGGATGTTGGTCTGGACTATGACACTGGACTCCGGCACGAGCTTGTCGAGCAGATCCTTCTCCACCGGGCTCACGACCAGCGTAATGTCAGCCTTCCGGATCAGCGCGAGCTCTGCTTCCCGGGAGCTCCTGACGGCCGCTGGCGGATCCCCGCCGCCCCCCAGCGCGGCGAGCCTTTCCTCGCGCAGAAAGTGCAGATCGTGCGTATCGAAGACGACCAGAGCTTTCGGCGCGAAGCTGCGCACCGCCTCGATATGCTTCGCCGCGATGTAATGCCGCGCGATCATGACGACATCGAACTCGCCGCCGTGCTGGCCGAGAAATTCCGGTATCGAGCGCACGTAGGGATGGAACTGCACCTCGATGCCGGCCTGCTGCAGCATGGTCACGTACGGCTCGCGATACTCCAGATTGTCCGCGATGAACGTGACTTTGCAACCGAGCCCGACCAGAAGCTCGAGCACGCGTTGCGTGCGCTGCGATCCCGAGTCCCGGTCCGGTGTAAGCATGCACGCGTCGATCGTCAGGACGCGACGCGTGGCCCAGCGGTCGCGCTCCAGCTCGGGTGCGAGCCCGTTCGGTCGGTGCAGCGCGAGAGCGTTCTCCCACTTGGCGCGCAAGGCGCTCTGATTGATCGCCTGGTGGCGCTTGACGCCGGTCGCGACATTGGTCCCCGAGGTCGAGCCTTCGAAGTGCACGACCTTGGCGAGCGGTTGATAGTACGCCTTGCGTCCGGCCCGCCGCACGGCAAAGGCCAGGTCGGCGTCTTCGCAGTAGGCCGGGGCGAAGCGCACGTCGAAGCCCCCGATCTCATCGAACAGGGCGCGATCAACTGCGATACATGCGCCCGAACAATAATCGACCTCGCGCAGATAGTTGTATTCGGGCTTGTTCGGGTCATCGCCCCGGCCGTAGTTCCACGCCGATGCGTCGCGCCATACCAGGCCGCCCGCCTCCTGCAGTCGTCCGTCGGCGTAGACGAGCTTGGCGCCCACCAGTCCCGCGTCGGGGCGATCGCGCAGCACGGCGGTCAGCGCCTCGAGCCAGCCGGGCGTGACAATCGTATCGTTGTTGAGAAACACTAGGACCGCGCCGCAAGCAAGCGCCGCGGCCCGATTGCAGCTGCGGACGAATCCCATATTGGTTTCGTTGCGAATGAAGCGCACGCCCGTCACGGCGGCGAGCGAATTCGCGGCGGTATCCGGCGACCCGTCGTCCATGACGAGCACCTCGTATGAGCCCGGAGCCGAATTCGCGTGGATGCTCTTCAGGCAGGTGTAGGTGAGGAGCGCCTTGCCGTACATCGGCACGATGATCGAGATTCGAGGATCGTTGCTCTCGGCAAACGCGAGCGGTCGGATCTCGGTTTCGGGGAGAAACGTTTCGCTTCCAGGCGGCCCGAAGCGGGTGTGTGCAAGCCGGCGTCGGACGCGCCGTCCCAGCGCGCGTGGCCCTTCATTGCGCAACACGGTAGCGGCCAGCGAGACATAGCGCGGCGCCTGTCGCGCCGTCACCCACCCGGCGCGAAAAAGCGCCGCAGCGATCTTGACGCGATGCCCGACGCGCCGAATAGGAGCCGTCGCACGCCACGTGGTGCTCGACTCCAGCTCGGCGACCCGCGCTCGCGCGGCCTCGACCATCGTCTCGAGCTGCTCCGCCCGCGACTGCGCGGCGAGTTCCTCGCGCTTGGCCGAACGGAGCTGAGCGTCGACGAGAGCGACACGGCGCTTGAGCTCCGCCCGTGCCTCGCCGTGGCCGCAGTCGACGCCCGCAATGTAAAGGTGCTGGAGGGAGAGCCCCTGCGCTTCGCCTTGCGGATCCGGCGGGTAGAACTGCCTGGCTTCGATCGGCGGCAGAGAGACGAATGCCCCTGCCACTCGCGGGCGCTTCGGCAGGGGGGCGAGATAGCGCTCGAGATAGGTCTCGATGTCGGTCATGACACGGCGAGCTTCGCTGTTGCAGGGCGTGGCGGCTCCACGCGACTGCCTTGGCCGGCTCTGAGGAGCGCGTCGTTCCATGCGCCGGGTGTCGCGTCCCACGGCACGAGCGTCGCACTGGCGTGC
>DASVFM010000231.1:0-42321 GCA_036380055.1 Casimicrobiaceae bacterium | reverse complement strand
GTAGATCGCGCCGAGCGGCCCGCCGCCGGCCAGAGCGAGGCCGATGCGCGGGCGGGCACTCCGCCCCGAACGACCGACGTCGCCGTTCGACCGCCGGCGCAGGCGCGCGGCTGCCATCGAGCGGCTCGCGGCGAGGGGACTGAAGTTGTTCTCGCGGCCCGGTTGGTTTCGCACCGTGGCCGCGATGGTACTACAGCTTCTCTAGACCTTGCTCGCGAGACGCGTGCCGCGCCTCGACTTGCGTGCGACGCGCCGCTTCGCGCCCTTGGCCTTCACCGGCGCCGGCCCCTTCGCCGCAACTGCGACGCGGAGCCTGGGAAACATGGCGACGGCGGAGTCGACGAGGCCATTGACGGTGGCGAGTGTAGTGTTTCTGCTCTTGTTGAGCGCATGCCGGGTCATCGCGATCGAGGCATTGATCTGCGTCCCGATCACCCGCATCGCACGCGACTCGACCGTGGAGCCTTCGCGAACCAGCGCGCGGAACGCCTGCCCAGCCTCGTTGCGCGCCCAGTCGCGTGTGATCACGGCGGCACCCAGGCCGGCGAGCCAGACCTGGCGCGGCACGGCGAATGCCGCATCCGCGTAGCGGCCGGAGGCGAGGTTTCCTGCAATCTGCTTCACCATTGTTTGCTCCTCTGGAAAGAATGAAGATTCTCCATGCATAAGTCACACTCTAGCGCTCTGCGTTAGAGCAATCACACTAATCTTGTGATCGGCGCAAGAGTCGGGTGCGCCGGAAGAGCTGCGTCAGGCTCGGCCGAGCTTTTGCGCGAGCGACGTTGCGAGCTTGGCGACGATCGCGTAGACCGACAACTGCGGATTGGCGCCTATGCTCGTGGGGAAGACAGAGCCGTCGAAGACGTAGAGATTGTCCATATCCCGGTACTGACCGGATGCGTCGACTGCCGCGCGCCGCGGGTCGGGCCCGATCGCGCAGCCGCCCATGACGTGCGCGCTGACGACGACGGCGGTCTGGGGTCCGAGCTTGAGGGCGGAGATAGCCTCTCGCGCCTCACGCCAGCTTGAATAGCTTGTCGCGGCGGGGCGACCGGGAATCACGCTCCGGGCGCCGGCCGCGAACTGGATCTCAGCCATCGTCGCCAGAGCGCGCCGCGCGCCATCCCAGAAGTAGTCGTTGAGTGGATAGTCGAGCACCGGAGTGCCGTCGCTGCGCAGCTCGACCTTGCCTCCGGGGCTGCTCCGATGGAATCCGTCGCGCATGAGCGCAATCACGACCTGTATGTAGGGGAGCTCCCGCATCCACGCGGCATGAATCTGCCCGAACCCGGGCAGGCTCGTCGCGGAGAGCACGGGGTGGATCGGCGGGGCCTCGAGCTTGTAGCCGATCGGACCGTCGAATGGAACCGAATCGAGGAAGTGATCGGAGTAGATACTCTGCGGCGCGCCGGAAAATCCATCTACGCGCTCGGGCATCCTCGCGCCGGAAAGGACCGTCGGGTGAAGAAACGTCCGCTTGCCGACCACGCCGTGAGGGTCGGGAAGCTTGCTTCGCAACAGCAGCGCTGGCGTGCCGATCGCTCCGCCGGCCGCAATGAACGTCTTGGCACGCACGTGAATGCGCCGCGGCGTAGGGTCTGTTCCGCGGCTGTCGAGCCCGACGCAGACGAGAGAGCGGATCCTTCCGCTCGAGTGCTCGAGCTGCCAGGCCCGCGCGCGAGTGACGAGCGTTGCGCCGCGAGCGAGCGCCGCCGGGATGGTCGTCACCAGCATCGACTGCTTGGCATTGGTCGGGCAGCCCATCCCGCAGTAGCCGAGATTCCAGCAGCTCTTGACGTTGCGGCTGATCGTGGCCGCGCTAATGCCCAATGCCCGTGCGCCGCGGCTCAGCGCTGCGTTGTTCTCGTTCGGGGCCACGACCCAGGGCGCGATGCTCAGCCGTCGCTCCATCCGCTCGAACCACGGCGCGAGATCGGTCTCGCTGAACCCGGTGAGGCCGTACTCGCGTGCCCAGTGCTCGAGCGTCGAGGGCGGCGTGCGAAAGCTCGAAGTCCAGTTCACGGTCGTGCTGCCGCCGACGCAACGCCCCTGCAGGATGTTGATCGCCTTGTCCTTCGACTTTCGCGCGGCGGACTCCTGGTAGAGCTGCGGGTAAGCGTCGGCTTCGCGCATGTGGAAGTCCGCCGACGTGACGAGTGCCCCCTCCTCGATCATCGCGACGGTCAGGCCGGCTTGCGTGAGTATCTCCGCGGCCGTGCCGCCGCCTGCCCCGGTGCCGACTATGACGACATCGGCCTCGAGGGTCATGTCTTCCGCCAGCGTGGAAGCGTCGATAATTCTCCAGCCGCTCGCGGAATCTTCCTGAAAAGGGTTCGGCTGGCCGGGCTGTCTTTGGAGCGCAGCCATCATTTCATTCGAGCGAAAGCGCTGGCGGCCCGGCGTAGCCGATCGCCGGCCACGCGCGCTCGTTGCCGTACCACGCTCCGAGGATGATCTGATGCAGCGCGTCGTAGGCGGAGCGCAGCAGCGAGAAACGGCTGTCGCGCCAGCGAACCAGAAACGCGGCGATCGACTCGCGGCTCGCCTCTGGCCATGGCGACCAGACGCCTGCCACGATCGCTCGCGTCGGCGCAAAGGCTAGCAGCGCGAAGAGCTGATCGAGCTCGCGCCGCGCCGAGGGAGGCAATCCCGCAATCACTCGGGCCGCGCCAGCGAGCGCTTCGTCACGTGACTGCGCCGCGCCTGGTTCCGTCGGCAGCGCCCCTTCGAGGACCACGGGAATGACTGCAGCGAGCACCGTGCGCGCATCGGAATCGAGCGCAGATTCACCCGCGCCCGGACTCGCAGCCGCGGCCGCTGGTGCACGGAGCGCGCGCGCTAGCAGGAGAAGCGCGCCGCCGGCAATGCCCGCCTTGAGCAGGGTGCGGCGGGTCATCCTGAGGGAGGTTGGATCGAAGCTCGACAAGGCGTGCGTTGCGGACGTCGGGCAGATCGCTGCCCGAGAGCACTGTAGTCTGCGTGTTTAGAGAAAACAACCTAATGCCGTTGCGCTCGGCGATGCGCGTCTGGCAGGAAGACGTTACCCTTGCATCGTCATGTCCGAATTTGCTGCCGAGCTCGTACGCCACCTCGAGCGCGCCCGCGCTCTGCACGCGTCGCGAGCGGCTGACCCGGCGCTCGCGACGCGTCTGGACCGCCTCGCGGCCTGGCAGTCACGTCGGCTCGGTGCCACATATGCCGACCTCGCGCGGCAGCCGCGCTATGCGAACGCGATCGCGTTCTTTCAGTCGGACCTCTACGGCCCGGGCGACTTCAGTCGGCGCGACGCCGATCTGGCGCGGATCGTACCGCTCATGGCTCGCGCGCTGCCCGAGGCGCTGATCTGCGCCGTCGCTCGAGCGATGGAACTATCGGTGCTCTCACAGGAGCTCGACCGCCGGATGCTCGCGCAGCTCGATCCTGTCGCGCCTCTTTCAGTGGAAGTCTATTGCGACGCGTACCGCGCGCTCGCGAATCGAACGCAGCGCGAGCGTCAGATCGGACTCATCGTCGAGGTGGGCCGAGCGCTCGATCGCCACATCGCGAAGCCGTGGGTGGGTGCCGCGCTCGCTGCGATGCGCCACCCCGCGCGCGCTGCGGGGTTCGGCGCTCTGCAGACTTTCCTCGAGCGCGGCGCCGCTGCATTTCGGGACATGCACGGGGCCGCGGAATTCCTCACGACGATCCAGGTGCGCGAGACCGCGCTGATGAACGCGATCTTCAGCGGAGAGCGCACGGCGTTCGCCGAGCCTGCGCCCCTACGTGGGGCTTGAGCGCGCATCGCTCTCCCGCCGCGGACGGGGGGTCAGCTTTTGCCGAGCACGGCGTCGAGCTGCTTGTGGATCTCCCGCTCGATCGGACCCTTGAGCGCGAGCAGCAGGAGCGAGAGCTCGACATCGAGGCGAAGCTCCGTCTTGCCAACGTGCAGCGTGCCGGACAAGCCCGGGCGCTCGAAGGCGATGCGATCCCCGTCCCACTCGTGGGCGAGGTCGAAACGCTTCTCAAGATCGAGGGCGATTTCCTCGGCGGCAGCCTTCGCCTTCTTGTGGGAGAGCTTGTGGCGCCGCCTGATCGAAATGCTCGGCACGGGTTCGGCTTTCTCGGGGACTCGCGTCGAGTATAACCAATGCGCCGCCGGGGCGACTGCGTGCGGGTGGGCGAGTGGACCTGTCCCTGCAAAGGCGTCAGAATTCTCATCCCCCGTCGC
Organism: Casimicrobiaceae bacterium; assembly: GCA_036380055.1. Lineage (GTDB taxonomy): Bacteria > Pseudomonadota > Gammaproteobacteria > Burkholderiales > Casimicrobiaceae > PALSA-1003. The sequence goes on along the minus strand of DASVFM010000231.1, from coordinate 38,114 downwards.
AGCGCTCGAAGAGGCGTATTTTGGCGAACATAGGCGAGTACTTCCGGCAGCACCTCGCCACGCCGGAGAAGGTCCTTTATCGGTACGCTGAGGGCGACGTCTGGCGCGACGTCAGCGTTGGCGACCTGGCTTCGCTTGTTGGCCGCTGGCAGGCCGCGCTCGGCGACTTGGACCTCGAGCAGGGCGACCACATCGCTGTCTGCCTTCGCAACGGGATCAACTGGGTTGCGCTCGATCTCGCGGCGCTCGGCCTCGGCCTGGTCGTCGTGCCGCTCTACGTCGAGGACAACCCGGACAGTGCTGCATGGTGCGCGGTCAACGCGGAAGCGAAGCTGCTCATCGTCGAGAACGCGCGCATCGCGGCGGCTTTCAAGGCGACCGGTCGCGCCTTGCCTCGAACCTATGTGCTGCACCCGGAGGCCGGTGACGAGAGCGCCTCGATCGCGAAGCTCCTGCCGGCCGCTGCTGATGCGCCCGAGTTTCGCGACCTCTCAGGCGAGGCGCTGGCGACGATCTGCTACACCTCGGGCACCTCCGGCCGCCCGAAGGGCGTCATGCTCTCCCACGGTAACATCATCGCCAACGTGCAGTCCTGCCAGGAATGCCGAATGGCGCGGCCCACCGACGTCTTCCTGTCCATCCTGCCGCTGTCGCACATGTTCGAGCGCACGGGCGGCTACTATCTACCCTTGTCGATCGGCGCGAAGGTCGTCTATGCGCGCGGCGTCGCGCAGCTTGCCGATGATCTCGCTTCCCAGGGCCCGACCGTCATGTTCGCCGTGCCGAGGATCTTCGAGAAGTTCATGGCGCGCATCGATCAGACGCTCTCTGAATCTGCGCTCAAGCGCTGGCTCTTCGCGCAGTGCGCGGGGCGGGGCTGGCGTCTGGAAAGCCGCCAAGGCAGCGCGATCGACGCGATGGTCACTCCCGCGTTGCGCCGACTGGTGGCGAAGCCGATCCTGGCGCGGCTCGGCGGCCGGATGCGGCTGACCGTCGTCGGCGGCGCGGCGCTCGACCCGGTCATAGCGCACGCCTTCATCGGGCTCGGCCTGCCGATGCTCCAGGGTTATGGCATGACCGAGGCCTCACCAGTGATCTCGGTCAATCGCGACGATGACAACGATCCGGACTCGGTCGGCCCGGCGCTCCCTGGCGTCGAGGTCGAGGTGGACTCGACCGGGGAGCTGCTCGCACGCGGCGGCAACGTGATGCGCGGCTATTGGCGCAACGAGGACGCGACGCGGGCGGCGGTCGATGCGCAGGGCTGGCTGCACACCGGGGACATCGCGCAGATCCACGACGGACGCATCTACATCCGTGGGCGCGTCAAGGACATCCTCGTGATGTCCAACGGAGAGAAGCTGCCGCCGCAGGACGTCGAGTTCGCCCTGCTGCATGACCCGGTCTTCGAGCAGGTGATGCTCGTCGGTGAGGGCCGTCCCTTCCTCACGCTGCTCGCGGTTACCCAGGAGACCGACGAGCAGAAGCTCATCGCGCGTGCCAACGAAAGGCTGCACGACTTTCCGCGCTGGGTCCGTATCCGGCACTGCCTCGCGACGCGTGATCCGTGGAGCATAGAGAACGGCCTGCTCACACCTACGCTGAAGCTGAAGCGGCCGCTGGTGCTCGCCAAGTTCAAGGACGCGCTGAACGCCGTCTACGCGGCGGACGCCAAAGCCTAGCTTGATCCGCGAGGTCCGTTGACAGGGTTCGGGGGCTCGCCTAGAATTCAAACAAACGTTTAACTGATACCGACTCGTGACCGTACACGAGCGTCCGCGGCGAACTTCAGGGAGGGAACATCCGATGGGAGGAAGAGTCATTCCATTCGACGCCCCGCGCAGCTCGGCGACCAAGGAGAGAATCCTCGATGCGGCCGAAGAGCTGTTCATGGAGCACGGATTCGAGGCGACCTCGCTGCGGCAGATCACCGCCGCCGCCAAGGTGAACCTCGCCGCCGTTCACTATCACTTCGGCAGCAAGGAGGATCTTTTCGAGGCTGTCCTCACGCGCAGGCTCGATCCGATGAACCAGGAGCGGGTCGCGCTGCTCAATCGCTACGAGCACGCAGCGGCGCCACAACCACTTTCCTGCGAAAAGATTCTCGCTGCGATGTTCATTCCGGCGCTCAGGCTGGCCCGCGACCGCGAGCGAGGAGGCAAGAACTTCCTGCGCCTGCTCGGTCGCGCCTACGCCGATCCGGCGCCGTTCATCCGGCACTTTCTGTCCGATCAGTATGCGGTGATGATCGCCCGCTTCAAGGCGGCCTTCCGCCGTGCACTGCCGCAACTGCCGAAGAAGGAGCTCACGTGGCGGCTGCACTTCATCATGGGCGCGCTGTCTTACACCTTGGCGGGGACCGATACGCTCAAGCTCATCGCCGAGCTCTCACCCGGCGAGGCGGATAACGACGAGCTGTTGCTCCGGCGGCTCGCCCCGTTTCTGATCGCAGGACTGCGCGCGCCGCTGCCCGACATCTCCGAGCTGAGTGAGATGGACGGTGGCCGGACGGGAGGTCTCGGCTCGCGATAGGAGCGTTGTGCATGCTGACCTTCGTCTGGCTCGTCGTCGTCGTGGCCGGGTTCTTCGCGCTGGCCTATATCGATGCCGTAGGATGGCTGTGGAGCCTCGGCATCGCCCTGGTCATCGGGCTCGGCTGGAGCATTCACGTCATCCCGTCCGCGCTCGCGCTGCTCTTCGGGGTCGGCCTCGTGGTGCTGGGGATCCCGCTCAACGTTCCCGCCCTTCGCCGCAGACTCGTGAGCGACGGCGTGCTCGGCGTCTTCCGAAGGATCCTGCCGCAGATGACGGCTACCGAGCGCGAGGCGATCGAGGCAGGCACCGTCGGCTGGGACGGCGATCTGTTCTCGGGCCGTCCCGATTGGGCGAAGTGGCTCGCCGCGTCCACCTCGAGCCTCAGCGCGGAGGAGAAGCGTTTTCTCGATGAGGAATGCGAGGTGCTGTGCGGCATGGTGAGCGACTGGGAGACCACGCACATCTACCGTGACCTGCCGCCCGCGGTCTGGCAGTACATCAAGGACAAGGGTTTTCTGGGCATGATCATTCCCCGCGAGTACGGCGGGCTCGGCTTCTCGGCCTACGCGCACGCGCAGATCATCGCCAAGCTCGCGTCGCGCTGCGGCGCGACGGTGGTGACGGTGATGGTGCCCAATTCGCTGGGTCCGGGCGAACTGCTGCTTCACTATGGGACGGATGAGCAGAAGCGCTACTACCTGCCACGTCTCGCGAAGGGGCTGGAGATACCCTGCTTCGCGCTTACCAACCCTTACGCGGGATCGGATGCCGCCGCGATTCCGGATGTCGGGGTGGTCTGCATGGGCGAGCACCAGGGCAAGCAGGTGCTCGGTCTGCGTCTGACGTGGGAGAAGCGCTACATCACGCTCGGACCGGTCGCGACCCTGCTCGGGCTCGCCTTCCGCGCTTTCGATCCCGGGCACCTGCTCGGCGAAGTGGAGGATCTCGGCATTACCTGCGCGCTGATCCCGACGGGACATCCGGGCGTGATCATCGGTCGCCGCCACATGCCGCTCAACGCTGTCTTCCAGAACGGCCCCAACTTCGGCAAGAACGTCTTCATTCCGCTCGACTGGGTGATCGGCGGCAGGCCGATGATCGGCAAAGGTTGGCGGATGTTGATGGAAAGCCTCGCTGCCGGACGCTCGATCTCCCTGCCTTCACTGTCCACCGGCATGGCCAAGATGGTCGTGCGCGCCACCGGCGGATACGCGCGCGTGCGCAGCCAATTCAAGATGCCGATCGGCAAGTTCGAGGGCATCGAAGAGCCGCTGGCACGCATGGGCGGCTATCTCTATTCGATGGACGCGTTGCACCAGCGCGTGGCGAGCGCGGTGGACCGAGGAGAAAAACCCGCCGTGATCTCGGCCATCGCCAAATACCATCTCACGGAGCGCGGGCGGTCGATCATCAACGATGCGATGGACGTCGCTGGTGGCAAGGGCATCTGCATGGGGCCGTCAAATTTCCTCGGCGCCGCGTACATGCAAGTCCCGGTGTCGATCACGGTGGAGGGCGCCAACATCCTCACGCGCAGCCTGATCATCTTCGGCCAAGGCGCCATCCGCTGCCACCCCTACGTCCTGAAGGAGATCGCCGCAGCGCGCGACGAGGACCGGGAACGGGCCTCGATCGCGTTCGACGAAGCGTTCTTCGGCCACGTCGGCTTCGCGCTGTCGAACTTTGCCCGCACGCTCGTGCTCGGCCTGACCGGCTCGCACACCGCGCCGGCTCCGGATGCGGCGCCGGAGACGCTCCGCTACTACCAGCAACTCACGCGCTTCTCGGCGGCGCTGGCGTTTCTCGCCGATGTGTCGATGGGCGTCCTCGGGGGAGCGCTCAAACGCAAGGAGAAACTCTCGGCGAGGCTGGGCGATGTGCTTTCCTATCTGTTCCTGTGCTCGACGGTGCTCAAGCGCTACGAGGATGAGGGCCGGCAGCAGGCCGATGCCCCGCTCATGCACTGGGCGATTTGGGATGCGATGTTCAAGGCGCAGACCGCGCTCGAAGGCGTGATCTCGAATTTTCCGAATCGCATCGTCGCGGCGCTCATGCGTCGCACGGTGTTTCCGCTCGGAAGGCCGTACGTCGTGCCCTCCGACCGTCTAGGGCACGAGGTGGCGCGGTTGCTGATCGAGCCTTCGGCTACGCGCGATCGGCTCACGGCTGGCATGTATCTCCCCAAATCGGAGACTGACGTGCTTGGCATGATCGAGGCGGCGATGGCGGCCACGATCAGCGCCGAACCGATCGAGGCGCGCATTCGCGAGGCCCAGAAGGCGGGCCGCCTCAGCGTCACGGTCGGCGAGGACCGCCCCGCGGCGGCGCATTCGGCCGGCATCATCAACGCCGAGGAGCTCGCGAGCGTGCGGCGCGCCTGGCGCCTGCTCGAGCAGGTCGTACGCGTCGACGATTTCGCGCAGGATCTCGGCGCTTCGGAGGCACGGCCCGTCGGCACAGGCACGGCCGCGCCCGCCGCGACCGCGCGCCGCGAGGCGGCCTGAGCTCGAGCAATTCACGAACAGCGAGGTGAGCATGGGCGAGCCAGTCTATGTCGTCGATGGCGCGCGGACGCCGTTTCTCAAGGCGCGAAACAGGCCGGGGCCTTTCTCGGCATCCGACCTTGCGGTGCAGGCCGGACGCGCGCTACTGCTGCGCCAGCCGTTCGCGCCGACGGAGCTGGACGAGGTGATCCTTGGCTGCGCGAGTCCGTCTGCCGACGAAGTCAACATCGGACGCGTGGCCGCGCTGCGCATGGGCTGCGGGAAGAAGGTGCCGGGCTGGACGGTGATGCGCAACTGCGCCTCCGGCATGCAGGCGCTCGACTCGGCGATCGCCAACATCCGCGGCGCGCGTTCGCACCTGGTTCTCGCCGGCGGCGTAGACGCGCTCTCTCGTGCGCCGATTCTCTACTCGGAAAAGATGGTCCTCTGGTTCGCGAGCCTGAGCAGCGCCAAGAGCGCGGGTGCCAAAGCCGCGGCCTTTCTCAAGCTCAACCCCGCCGCTGCGCTCAGCCCGATCATCGGCATCATGAAAGGGCTGACCGATCCGATGGTGGGCCTGCTGATGGGGCAGACCGCCGAGAATGTCGCCTATCGCTTCGGCATCACCCGGCGCGAGATGGATGAGTACGCTGCGCGCAGCCATCAGCGGGTACTCGCAGCGCAAAAGGAAGGTCGCTTCGCAGGCGAGATCACCTCGCTGTTCGACCCCGAGGGGAACCTTTACGAAAGCGACGATGGCGTGCGGGAGGACTCGACGCCGGAGAATCTCGCCAAACTGAAGCCGTTCTTCGACCGCAAATACGGTAACGTCACCGCCGGCAACAGCTCCCAGGTCACCGACGGGGCGGCGTGGCTCGTCCTCGCTTCCGCCGACGCGGTCTACAAGTACAGGCTGCCTGTGCTGGGCCGCATTCTCGACAGCGAATGGGCCGGGCTCGACCCGGCGCAGATGGGACTCGGCCCGGTACACGCCGCCACACCACTGTTGCGCCGGCACGGTCTCGTGCTCGAGGACATCGATGCCTGGGAGATCAACGAAGCGTTTGCCGCACAGGTGCTCGGCTGCCTGCGCGCTTGGGCCGATGATGAGTATTGCCGCACCGAGCTGGGGTTGGAGCGCGCGCTCGGCAAGCTCGACGAGACCAAGCTCAACGTAGACGGAGGCGCGATCGCTCTCGGGCATCCGGTAGGTGCATCGGGGGCCCGCATCGTGCTGCACCTGCTCAACGTGCTCAAGCGAAGCGGCGGCAAGCGCGGGGTCGCGGCTATCTGCATCGGCGGCGGCCTGGGAGGCGCAATGCTGGTCGAGGCCGGCCGCGGACAGGGATGACGGCCTTCAGGCACTTCAGGCTCGAACGCGACGCCGACGGCATTGGCTGGCTCGTGTTCGACAAAGCGGGAGCATCAACGAACACGCTCTCGGGCGAAGTGTTCGACGAGCTGCAGGTGGTGCTCGCGGAGCTTGCCGAGTCTCCGCCCAAAGGGCTGGTGATCCGCTCCGGCAAGGAGAACGGTTTCATCGCCGGCGCCGACATCGAGCAGTTCACGCGGCTCAAGACCGTGGAGGACGCCACCGCGTTGATCAAGCGCGGTTGGGACGTCTTCAACCAGCTCGCAGCGGTGCCCTACCCTACGCTCGCACTCATACGGGGTTTTTGCCTCGGCGGCGGCCTGGAGCTCGCGCTCGCGTGCCGTTATCGAGTGGTGGTCGATGAACCGGACACGCGCCTGGGCCTGCCCGAGGTCATGCTCGGGATCGTTCCTGCGTGGGGCGGCATGCGGCGCCTGCCTCGAGTCACAGGGGCGCCTGCCGCGCTCGATCTGCTGCTTTCAGGGCGTACTGTCGACGCCCGGCGGGCGAAGAAGCTCGGTATCGCGGACGAGTGCGTGCCGCCGCGCATCATGATGAACACGGCACGAGGGATGCAGCTGACGCTGCCGCCGCCACGCAAGCTCCCGCTGCCGCTCGCGCTGACGCTCAATCCCCTCGTGCGGCCGGTCATCGCCGCGCAGGCGCGCAAGCAGGTCGCCTCGCGCGCGAGGCGCGAGCACTATCCCGCCCCGTACGCGATCCTCGAGATCTGGGTCAAGCACGACGGCGATGCGCTTGCGGTGCCGGCGTCGGACCCCGCGTCGATCGCGAACCTCCTCGCCACGCCCACGGCGATGAACCTCATCCGCGTGTTCCGCCTGCAGGAGCGCCTCAAGGCATTCGGCCGCGACGACGCGGCGCCCGTGGCGCACGTGCACGTCGTGGGAGCCGGGACCATGGGCGGAGATATCGCCGCCTGGTGCGCGATGCGGGGCCTCACGGTGACGCTGCAGGATCAGAATACCGAGCGGCTCAAGCCGGCGATGCAGCGCGCGGGCAAGCTGTTCACCGATCGCCTGAAGGATCCGCGGCGCGTGCGCGACGCTCGCGACCGCCTGATGCCTGACATCGCCGGCGACGGCGTCGCGCGCGCGGACGTGATCATCGAGGCGATCTTCGAGGACCTGGAGGCGAAGCGACAGCTCTTCGCCGCGCTCGAAGCGAAGGCGAATCCTGCGGCACTGCTCGCGACCAATACGTCGAGCATTCCGCTCGAGCAGATCGGCGCGCCGCTCAAGGATCCGAGCCGGCTCATCGGCCTGCACTTCTTCAATCCGGTCGCTCGCATGATGCTCGTGGAGATCGTCGTCGGGGCGGGCACCCGTCGGGAGCTCGTTCCGCGCGCCGCCGCCTTCGTCCGCCAGATCGACAAGCTGCCGTTGCCGGTGAAGAGCGCTCCCGGCTTCCTCGTCAATCGTCTCCTCGCACCCTATCTCATGGAGGCGATGCGCTGCGTGGACGAAGGTATCGCCCCGGAAACGGTCGACGAGGCGGCGCTTGCGTTCGGGATGCCCGTGGGCCCGGTCGAGCTGGCCGATACGGTCGGCCTGGATATCTGCCTGGCGGTCGGAAAGATGCTGGGCGACGGAGCCGAGCCGCCGCGTAAGCTCTCGGAGCTGATCGCCGCGGGCAAGCTGGGGCGCAAGACCAAGCGCGGCTTCTACGACTGGTCGAGCGGCAAGGCCGCGAAGAGTCCGCCGGGGACGGCCCCCGCGGGTCTCACTCGACGCCTCATCGAGCCGTTCGTGAACGAGGCGAAGGTGGCGCTCGCTGCCGGAATCGTCGCCGATGCGGATCTCGTCGATGCGGGCGCGATCTTCGGCACCGGTTTCGCGCCGTTCCGCGGCGGGCCGCTTACCTACGCGGCGGCTTCCGGCGCGTGAGCGAGGCTTGCTAGTATTCGAGGGCCGGAAAAGCCGCAGCGGGACGGCAGTCGGGAGGAGCGCGTGGAACGGGTTTGGTTGAAGTCGTACCCCAAGGGCGTGCCGGCAGAAATCGACGTCAACCGCTACACGTCGATACGCGACATCGTCGAAGAAGCGGTCGCCCACTACGGTGCGCGACCGGCCTATACCTGCATGGGCAAGTCGATCAGCTTCGCCGCGCTGGGCGCGAGCGCGACGGCGTTCGGAGCCTTCCTGCAGGGACGGGGGCTCGCCAAGGGCTCGCGCGTCGCGCTGATGATGCCCAACGTGCTGCAGTATCCGGTGTGCTTGTTCGGCATCCTCAATGCGGGTTGCACGGTGGTGAACGTGAACCCGCTCTACACCGCGCGCGAGCTCGAGCATCAGTTGGCGGACAGCGGGGCCGAAGTGATCGTCGTCGTCGAAAACTTCGCGCACACGCTGCAGGAAGTCATCTCGCGCACGGCGGTAAAGCACGTGGTGGTGACCAGCATCGGCGAGCTGCTCGGGCTCAAGGGGAAGCTGGTCGACCTGGTGCTGCGGCGGGTCAAGAAGATGGTCCCGAAGTGGAGTCTGCCTGGCGCGATGAAGCTCTCGGCCGCGCTCGCCGAGGGCGCTGCGCACCGCTTCGAGCGACGGCCCATCGCGCACGAGGACATCGCCTTCCTCCAGTACACCGGCGGGACGACCGGTGTGGCCAAGGGCGCGATGCTGCTGCATCGGAACATCATCGCCAACATCCTGCAGGCCGGTGCGTGGGTTCGACCGGTCCTCGGCGATGTCCGCCATGTGGTGATCACGCCGCTGCCGCTCTATCACATCTTCTCGCTCACCGCGAACTGCCTGGTGTTCATGACGCTCGGCGCGGAGAACGTCCTGATCCCCAACCCTCGCGACATCCCGCGCTTCGTCGCGGAGATGGGACGGCACCGCTTCACGGCTTTCACCGGCGTGAACACCCTGTTCAATGCCCTGCTCAACAACGCCGACTTCGCGAAGCTCGACTTCTCCTCGCTGCGCATGACGCTCGGCGGCGGCATGGCGGTGCAGCAGGCGGTCGCGGAGCGCTGGAAGAAGGTGACGGGCATTCCCCTGATCGAGGCCTACGGATTGACCGAGACCTCGCCGGCGGCGACGATAAATCCGCTGGACCTGCCCGATTACAACGGCTCGATCGGGCTTCCCATTCCTTCGACCGACATCGTGCTGCGCGACGACGCGGGGCGCGATGTGCCTCTCGGCGAGCGGGGCGAAATCTGCGTCAAGGGCCCGCAGGTCATGGCGGGCTACTGGCACCGGCCCGACGAGACGGCCAAGGTGCTCGATCAGAACGGGTGGCTAGCCACCGGCGACATAGGGGTGATGGACGAACGCGGTTTCGTGCGCATCGTCGACCGCAAGAAGGACATGATCCTGGTGTCCGGTTTCAACGTCTACCCCAACGAGATCGAGGCGGTTGCGGTCACGCACGCCGGCGTGCTCGAATGCGCCGCGATCGGCGTCCCGGACGCGAAATCGGGAGAAGCCGTGAAGCTATTCGTCGTGAAGCGAGACGAGAACCTGTCCGGGGAGCAACTCCTCGCGCATTGCCGCGCGCATCTCACCGGCTACAAATGCCCCCGCGAGGTCGAGTTTCGACGCGAGCTGCCGAAATCGAACGTCGGCAAGATCCTTCGGCGCGAGCTTCGCGACGAGGCAAGGAGAAAGGCGCCCTAATCTCATGGAAGACAACGTAGCGCTTCCCAGCGGCGATCCGACGCTGCGCGTGGTGCCGATGCCGGCCGACGCCAATCAGCACGGAGACATCTTCGGCGGCTGGGTGATGTCTCAGGTCGACATCGCCGGAGGCGTCGTGGCGGCGCGGCGGGCGCGGGGGCGGGTTGCAACCGTCGCGGTCAATGCCTTCGTGTTCAAACAGCCGGTGCTCGTCGGCGACGTCGTGAGCTTCTACGTGGAGATCATGCGCGCCGGACGCACGTCGGTGACCGTCGACGTTCAGGTCTACGCGCAGCGCAATCCGGGGAAGATGATCTGCGTCAAAGTAACCGAGGCTAGTCTCACTTATGTTGCGGTGGGGACGGATCGGCGTCCGCGGGCACTGCCCCCGGAATAGGGATCGAGCCAGCGACGGTGACCAAAAAACAACAACCGTTGCCACGGGCGACAGCGGCGCAACCGACGTTGGCAGGGGAGAGTACGCCCCCAAGTGTATAGTCATTATCGAGGAGACGCGGGTACCGAAGACGCTTCCGGCGACGCCAGCGGATCATAGTGACAGGATCTACGCCCGGCCGGCGTAGCGGGTGCCGTGGAAGTCTAAACAAGGAGACACCTGACATGACCACCCCATTTGTTCGCACCCTGATCGCCACTGCCATCGCCGGCCTCGCACTTGGGCTGGGCGCGGGCCAAACCTTCGGCGCCGGCTTCATCCTGCAGGAAAACTCCGGCAGCGGTCTTGGCAACGCGTACGCGGGCGGGGCCGCCGCCTCCGAGGATGCCGACACGATCTGGACCAATCCCGCCGGCATGTCGCGGCTGAAGACCAACCAGCTCGCTGCCGCGGTCAATTTCATCACCCCGTCGCTGAAATTCAGCAATGACGGCGGGTCACTAAATGCTGGACCGGCGCAGCCGCTCGGCGGAAACGGCGGCGACGCTGGCGGCACGAATGTCGTGCCAAACCTCTATCTCGTCGTGCCGATCAACCAACAGTGGGCGATCGGTGTCGGCGTCAACGCCCCGTTCGGACTCAAGACCGAGTACGACAGTACGTGGATCGGGCGCTACCAGGCGATCGAGTCGAAGATCGAGACGATCAACGTCAATCCGGCGATCTCGTACAAGTTCGGCGACTTCGCAGTGGGCGTCGGCGCGAACTGGCAACGGCTCCACAACAGCGATTTCACGCAGGCGGTCAATTATTCCGGAGCGCTCGCGACAGCGGCCCAGGGCTTGGTCAACGCGGGCGTGATGCCGCCGCAGACGCTGCTGCCGTTCATCGGTGCGACCGCCGGACTCGATGGCCTCGGCAAGGTGGAGGTCAGCGACGATGCGTGGGGCTGGAATATCGGCGTCGAGTGGAACGTAAGGGGCAGCGACAGCCGCAGCCGTATCGGCGCGGCGTACCGCTCAGCACTCAAGTACAACGCTTCTGGCACTGCAACCTTTTCGTTCCCGTCGGCGCCCGCCAATTTGCCGGCAAATCTCGCGCCCTACTACGCGCAGGCGGCAGGTCTTGTCGCCTCCGACCCGCGCCTTCAGAACGTTAACATCAGCACCAACATCAAATTGCCTGGCGTTGCCAACCTGTCGTTCTTCTACACCACGCTGAACGACAAATGGGACTTCATGGGGGACATCCAGTGGACGGACTGGAGCACGATCCAGGACCTGACGTTCGTGCGCACCTCCGGACCGCTCTCCGGGACTAACCTCCAGAGTACCCCGGAGCACTGGAAAGACGCTTGGCGACTTTCGGCGGGTGCCAGCTATCGATATACCGACCAATGGACGTTCCGTGGCGGATTAGCGTGGGATCAGACACCAGTGCAGAACCAGTACCGCACGCCGCGGTTGCCTGACACGGATCGCTATTGGCTCGCCGGCGGTGTTCAGTACAAGTGGAGCCCCGCGCTCAAGTTCGACGCCGGGGCGGCCTACATCTGGATGCAGAACGGTTCGATCGCGCAAATCAGCACGGATCCGGCTACGGTCGCCCAGTACGGGTACGTGAGCGGCAACTATAACAATAACATTTGGATCTTTTCGCTCCAGGCGACCTGGAGTTTCTGAACCCTCGGCTCTCCGTCGCGCAACTCTCGCAGCAAAGCGCGGCGCGCCCGCGGGACTGACCGGGCGCGCCGCTTTCGTCCCGGCGCACGTATTGCTACGCCCGTGCCGGGTTGCGATCCACCCTCCGGACTCATGTCATCGACCTTACTTCTCGTGCACAAAGCCGCGGTCCTCGCCATAGGCATCATGAGTGCGCACATCGCCACGAGTTGCTAGACGGGCGGTGCTTGATCGACGCGATGCCCGACTTCTGGCCGTCTTGCGGCTACCGTCTGCTCAAACCGAGCGCGATCGGCCACCTTGTCGTCACCGACGATTTCCTGCGCAGCTACCTGCTGCGGCCGGAGCTCGCGCCGGTGCCCGAGTCGGACGCCGCCGAACTGGCTCTGCACGAGCGGCTGCTCAGGGAGCCGCGGCGGTCGGTCGCGCCGGGCGAGATCGCCGCAGTGCCCGATGCCGACGCGCGCGAGAACTACCGCATCTGGCTGCGGTTCCGCGAGCGGCTGCTCGACGCGGCCGATCTCGAGTCCGCCTACGCGGCGCTCTTCCGCGGCGAGGGTGTCGATGTGCCGCCTCTCTTCGTGCACCAGCTTACCCAGATTCTGCTGCGCCACATGCTCGGCGAGGACGCGAGCCCGCTCCACGCGCGGGCCGCCGAGCTCCTCTTTCGGACGCAAATGGTGACGCTGCAGGAGGACGGCGCCGTCATGGCCGCCGACCTCGAGATGGTCGAGATCTACGCTACCACCAACACGTTCGGCAGCCTCGGCGAGCTTCTCGCGCAGAGCCGCATTCCAGCGCGAACGATCGATCTCGACGTGCTGTCCGAGGATAACGCCGAGACCTACTGGGAACGCAGCGAACGGCACGACTTTGCGATCAGCCTGAACCGCGGCGGCCGCCTCCTCGGCGCGCTGTGCCGCGTTCTCGAGCGCTGGATCGCCCATTTTCTCTCGGTGGAGGTCGCGATCCGGCCGCAGAGGGAGATTGCCGACGCGCGGTGGGTCTGGCACGTGGGCCTCGACGCCGAAGCGAGCGCGCTGCTAAACGACTTGTACAATCGCACGGAGGTGAGCGAGGAGCGCATGGGACGGTTGCTTTGCCTGTTCGAACTGTCCTTCGCCGATCCGGCGGCGATGCGACCCTCGATTGCGGGGCGCCCCGTCTATCTCGCCATGGCGATGGATGCGGAGCAGCGGCTAAGGCTCAAGCCGCAAAACCTGCTGTTGAACCTGCCGTTGTCGGAGCGGCAATGAAGAGAGGATGCAAATGAATCAATCCGGATACCGCGCTGTGGTGCGGATGGCTATCGTCGTTGCCGCCGCGTGCCTTTGCGCTGGCGCCAGCGCTCAGACCCCGGCACCGTCCGCGCCTCCTGCACCTGCCGCAGCTCCCGCGGCGCCAGCGGGTGCCCGCGGCGACGCTCCCGCGAGCGCGGCACAGGGGAGCGGCTCCTCGCCGCTCGAGCAGCTGAGCTGGTTGCGCGGATGCTGGTCCGGCAAGGTTGAGCGGCGCGAGTTCATGGAGACGTGGCTGCCACCTCGCGGCGGAATGATGGTCGGAATCAGTCAGACGATCGTGCAGGAGCCTCGGCGCGGAACGGGGCCGCGGACCCAGGACTACGAGTACCTGCGCCTCGAGGCCCGTCCCGACGGCGTGTACTACGTGGTGGTGCCCTCCGGAGAGAAGGAGACCACGTTCAAGCTCGGCACGGTCGGCGACACCATGGGTCGCACGACGTATCCATTTGCGAATCTGCGCGACGAATTCCCGCAGCGGATCGTCTACATGCGCGGCAGCGACGGGTGGCTCTACGCGCAAGTCACGGGCAAAGTGGGCAACGACTCAAAGGAGGTCACCTACCCCATGCAACACGTAGACTGCCGCACGGGTGCCGCGCTGCGCGAGTGAAGCTGCCACGGAAGACGGATCCGGTCCGTGTCGAGCGCAATCGAAAACCTCGAACGCATGCTTGCGTCCGGCAAGGACGGGGCGTTGCTGCGCTTCGGCCTCGGCAACGAATATCTCAAGGGCGGCGATGCACGGAAAGCGGCAGAGCATCTGCAGCGGGCCGTCGCCATCGAACCCGACTACTCTGCAGCGTGGAAAGTGCTGGGCAAAGCGCTGCTTGCCGCAGGGCGGGAGAACGACGCACTCGCCGCCTGGCGCGACGGCATTGCGGCTGCCAACCGCAAGGGCGACAAGCAGGCGATGAAGGAGATGGAAGTATTCGTGCGTCGCCTTGCCAGGCAGCGCGCGCAGGAGTAGGGTGCTCGATTGCTGCAATGCAGCAGTCGGCTCACTCCTGAAGCCGTGTTCCGCATAGTCCAATCCCCGCACCTACGCTCGCCCCATTCTGCACCCTGTGCCGTCGCTGACGATCGACGCCGCAGACGATGACCACCTACCAGAAGATCCGCAAGATCGTCATTGGCAAGCCGCTCGATCCGTTGAGCGCGAGCACGCGCCAGCACATCGCGCTCGCGGCATTCCTAGCGTGGGTCGGTCTGGGCGCAGACGGACTGTCGTCTTCTGCGTACGGTCCGGAGGAGGCGTTCCGCGCGCTCGGTGCGCACACGCACCTCGGCCTCTACATGGCCATCGTGACGGCGGCCACGGTGTTCATCATCGCGATCGGCTACAACCAGGTCATCGAGCTCTTCCCGACCGGCGGCGGCGGCTATCGCGTGGCCTCGAGCCTCATCGGTCCGCGCGCGGGGCTGGTCTCCGGCGCCGCCCTGATCGTCGACTACGTGCTGACGATAGCGATCTCGATCGCGAGCGGCGTGGACGCACTTTTCAGCCTGCTCCCGGCTGCAGCCGGAGTGTTCAAGCTCGGCACCGAGCTCGCGCTGACCGCAGCGCTGCTCGTGCTCAACCTGCGCGGGATGAAGGAGTCGATTCGAATCTTGCTGCCCATCTTCCTCGGTTTTTTCATCACCCACGTGCTGCTCATCGCCTATGGGATCGCGGGGCACGCGCAAGGTCTCGGCCTGGTCGTTCCGGAAACGATCGAGGAAACACGCAAGCTTACCCACGAGATCGGGTGGGTCGCCGCACTCTCGCTCTTCCTGCGCGCGTATTCGCTCGGCGGCGGAACGTACACCGGGATCGAGGCCGTGTCCAACAACGTGCACACGCTGCGCGAGCCGCGGGTACGCACGGGCAAGATCACCATGTTCTACATGGCGGCGTCGCTCGCCTTTACCGCGGGCGGGATCATCCTGCTCTATCTGCTCTGGAACGCGCGGCCGGTTGAGGGACAGACGCTCAACGCGGTCGTCTTCGGCACCATCATCGAGAGCTTCGGCTTCGGCAGCGGTTTCAATCAGACGGCCTTGCTGATCGTGCTGGCGAGCGAGGCCGGGCTGCTCTTCGTGGCCGCGAATACGGGATTCCTGGGCGGCCCCTCGGTGCTCTCGAACATGGCGGCGGACTCCTGGTTGCCGCACCAGTTCCGCCACCTCTCCACGCGGCTGGTCACGCAGAACGGCATCGTAATCATGGGCCTCGCGGCGCTCATGATTCTGCTGTGGAGCCGCGGCAGCGTCGACCTGCTGGTGGTCTTGTACTCGATCAACGTGTTTCTCACCTTCTCGCTCTCGCTGCTCGGGCTGTGTATCTACTGGTGGCGGGCGCGGACTAAGGATCGGCGCTGGCACTACCGGCTGGTCCTGTCCTCGATCGGGTTCGTCGTGACTGGCGGCATCCTGGTCGTGACGGTTGTCGAGAAGTTCGGCGAGGGCGGGTGGGTTACCGTCGTCATCACCTCGCTGGTCATCGCGATGTGCTTCGCCATTCACCGGCATTACGAGGGCGTGAAGGCGAGGCTGAAGGAGGTCGACGAGATCTTCAGCGCCGCGCCCTGCCCGAAGTGCGAGAATCCGCCGCGGCTCGATCCCGAAGCACCCACCGCGGCGTTCATGGTCGGCTCGAGCCGCGGCGGAGGCATTCACACCGTCCTGTGGGTGCAACGCTTGTTTCCCAACCACTTCAAGAATTTCATCTTCATCAGCGCCAAGGCCGTTGACGCGCACAGCTACGGCGGTGCGGAGCAGATCGGGCAGCTGCGAGCGACTCTGGAGCGATCGCTTGCCTTCTACGTCGACTACTGTCACGCGAACGGACTCGCTTCGGCTGCTCGCTTCTCGCTCGGCACCGACCGGGTCGAGGAACTCGTCAAGCTTGCAGAGGGGGTGCAGAAGGACTTTTCGAACTGCGTCTTCTTCACCAGCAAACTGGTGTTCCGCAACGAGAACTGGGTGACGCGCCTGCTGCACAACCAAACGGCGCTCGCGCTGCAGCGTCAGCTGCATCTTAACGGCATGCAGATGGTGATCCTGCCGATGCAGCTCTAGGCCTGCGCCTGCGGCCGAATGCTGTCTACGCCGCGATTGGCGAGCGCGTCGGCGCGGTGATTGCCTTCGGTATCCGCGTGCGCCTTGACCCAGTGCCAGACGATGTCGTGCTTGTCGCGCAGACGATCGAGCTCAACCCAGAGATCCGCATTCTTGACCGGCTTGCGGTCGCGCGTCTTCCAGCCGTTGCGCTTCCAGCCGTGGATCCAGGTCTCGATGCCGTTCTTGACGTATTGCGAGTCGGTGTAGATCGCGACGGCTGCCCGGCGCTTCAGGGTCTCGAGCGCCCGGATGACGGCCGTGAGCTCCATGCGGTTGTTGGTGGTGGCCGCCTCCCCGCCGTAGAGCTCCCGCTCGCTCTCCTCGTACTGCAGCAACGCTCCCCACCCGCCGGGCCCGGGGTTTCCCTTGCAAGCGCCGTCGGTGTAGATCGCGACCCGCGCCGTCATTCGCTCATTCGCGAACGTCGGCGCATTCACGGACCTGCCGGGCGGCGGCGGCAAGAGCTTTCTTGCGCACGCGTCGCGACCATGCAGGCGTGATCACCCGCATGCCTAAAATTCGCTTGGTGGCGCGCAGGAAATAGACGCCACCGGCGACCGGCCACCAGCGATCGCCCGCCTTCTCGAAGAAATGGGACCGGCGCAACCAACGCTCCTGTCGGAACGGCGGAGCATAGGCGTCGAGTCGCCCGCCAGCGACCTCGAAGCCGAGCAGCGACAGCCAGTCTTTCAGCCGGTACAGCGAGATGAAGTTGCCGGTCCACGGCATCGTCTGCTCGCGGCCGAAATACCGCTTTACACCGAACAGGCTGTACGGATTGAAGCCGGCGATGATCACCTGGCCCTCGGGCCGGATGACGCGGTGGATCTCGCGCAGCAGCTGATGCGGCTGGTCGGTGAACTCCAGCACATGCGGGAGCACGACGAGGTCGACGCCGTTCTCGGCGAAGGGCAGCCAGTGCGGGTCGGCGAGCACCTGCGCTGGCTCTTCCAGATCGACCGTGAGGCGGGTCGTGATTCGCGACGCCCGCAACAGCGCATACTCCGGCAAGCCGACCTGGAGAGCGTGAAAGCCGAAGATGTCGGCCAGCGTCTGGTCGAAATAGCGTTGCTCGCGCTCGAGCAGATAGCGGCCGAGCGGCGTCGCAAACCACTCGGCAAGCGTTCCCGTCGGTGCGGCTACGGGCGCTGCCAAAGATTCTGCCATGGCCGGATTATCCCCATCCCTGCATTCAGCGACAACCACGGCCGGGTGAGCCGCGGGCGAACCTTCGTAAGGGGGCGGGGTCGAAAAGCGGAACATTGCGCCGCAGCACGCGGGATTGCGTCCCGACCGCGTGCCGCTCTGCGTGGACTTAGAGCCCGGAACAACAGTCCCGGCAGGCAGAGCCCGGCTTGACGCTGCCGCGAGCGGCCCATACCATCGCGCCATTTTGCATAAACTCGCCTCGCGCCTAGCGACTCGCCTTTACGCACTCATCGCTGCGGTGTGTTGTCTCGGGCTCGCCGCTTGCGCAACTGCGCCGGTGACCACCCGGACGCCTCATCCCGAAGCGAGCTTCCTGCCGACGCCTGAAGACTACCCCGGCGAGCAGCCGTGGTTCATCGCCGAGGAATCGCCCGCGCCCGAGCCGCAGCTGGCAGCCAGCGGGGATTCTGAACTCGACGCAATGCCGGAGCTTCGCTCCGAGTACGGGGATCTCTGGGTGCGAATCCAGCAGGGCTTCGTGCTCGACGACATCGATGGTCCACTGGTGGAAAAGGCGGAAGCTTGGTACTCCGCGCGTCCCGACTACGTGGCGCGCATGATCGAACGCAGCCGGCGCTATTTGTATTACATCGTCGTCGAAGTCGAGCGACGGCACATGCCTCTCGAAATCGCTCTGCTGCCGATGATCGAGAGCGCCTACAACCCGATGGCGTATTCACGCAGTCGCGCCTCGGGCATATGGCAGTTCATTCCGTCGACCGGAAAGCTCTACGGCCTCAAGCAGAACTGGTGGCTCGACGAGCGCCGCGATGTCGTCGCCGCGACCGAGGGCGCACTCGACTACCTGGAGAAGCTCTACGCCGAGTTCGGAGATTGGTATCTGGCGCTCGCCGCCTACAACTGGGGCGAGGGGGCGGTCCATCGGGCGATAGCGGCCAATGAGAAGCGCCACAAGCCCACCGATTACCTGAGCCTGAAGATGCCGGCCGAGACCAAGAGTTACGTGCCCAAGCTGCAGGCGATCAAGAATATCGTTCGCGACCCCGGCCGCTACGACCTGGAGTTGGGCGAGATACCCGATGCCCCCTACTTTACCGTCGTCCATACCAAGAAGAAGATCGACGTCAAGCTGGCGGCGGAGCTGGCGGAGATGCCGCTCGATGACTTTCTCTCGCTCAATCCCCAGCACAACCGTCCCGTGATCGCGGGAGCAGATGAGGCGACGATCCTGCTGCCCTACGACAAGGCGGAACTTTTCGCCGCCAAGCTCGAGCTCATGGATCAGCCCACGGTTACTTGGCAGGCGTACCGTCTCAAGGCCAACGAGACGCTGCCGCAGGTTGCAGCACGCTTCGGCCTCCCGCTCGAAACCTTACGCACTGTCAACGGTATCGGAGCGCGCGCGAAGGTGCCTGTAGGCCACGCCTTGCTCGTGCCGTCGCAGGCGCCTTCCGATGCAACCATCGCGAGCCTGCAGAACACCGTCTTCACCGCGATCCCGAGCGGCCGCAGCTTCTATCATCGCGTCCGCAAGGGCGAGACCCTGGCCTCGATTGCAGCCCGCTACGATGTCACGCCGCAGCAGCTGAAGGCGTGGAACAAGGAAGCGGGAGCGGCACTTGTTGCGGGGCAACGGCTGCGCGTCGTGAGCGACGTGGCGCCAGCCGCCGGCAAGAAATCGAAGCGCCACCGCCCGAGCCCGGCAACGCCCGCAAAGTTGACGGCGAGCGCCACCCGATCCAAGCAAGCGACACAACCCAGTCGACCCCGCAAGCGCACCATCCGACGCCCCTGAAGGCGCTTCGTCAAACCGCGGGCTGATCTGGCACCCGCGCTGAAGCCGAGCGGGTCCGATCCCCCGCTTGCGACGCCCCCAAAGCAAAACAGGCGACGCTCTCGCGCCGCCTGTCTTGGGAGGCCGTCTCTTTCTCGGGACGGCCATCGGACCAAGGAAGCTACTTCTTCGCCTTGCGGGCTTTCTTCTTGGCCGGTTTCCGCTTCGCGGCCTTCCTCTTCTTGGCCGCTTTCCGCTTCGCGGGCTTCTTCTTCGCCGCCCTGCGCTTCTTGCTTTTCTTCTTCGCGGTCTTCTTGGCTTTCTTCTTCGCTTTCTTCTTCGCAGCCTTCTTCGGGGCGGCTTTCTTCTTCTTCGCCGCTTTCTTCTTCTTAGCGGCCCTCTTCGGCGCTGGCGGCATCGTTGGAGACGCCATGGTCATCATGTCAGCCATCTTCAATTCTCCTGTCTGAGTTGCCGAATGCTGTTATTACTGCGTTTGCTTCATCGCAGGTGGCGCTGGCTTCGGTCACCGAGTCTCGCGCTGCTCTGCTCGACCCTCTTGACAAATCCTTTGCTACCTGCTGGATGAATTCTAGCCATTTTTTCTTGAATTACAAGATGCGAGTGCGCTTTGGGGTGACGCGCAGCGTCACTGTTGCGATTTCGCAAATCACGATTCGAATGCTGCGCGCAGGTCACGAAGGCATCGTTTTGCGCGCAAACAGGAGCGCTGCGCCAAGCTACTTTCCGGCGACGAGACGCGATTCGTGCGCGAAGAGATCCGCGATCGTTTCCCGGGCGCGGACCAGTTGCGAAGTCGCGCCGTCCACGAGAACCTCGGCTGCGCGTGGGCGCGAGTTATAGTTTGAGCTCATGCTCATGGCGTAGGCTCCTGCCGAAAGCACAGCCAAAAGGTCACCTTCTGCGAGCGCCAAGTCGCGATCGCGGGCGAGGTAATCGGCACTCTCGCATACCGGACCGACGATCTGCCATCGACGCGATGACTCGCGGCGCGCCATCACGGGCCGGACTTCGTGCCACGCGTCGTAGAGGGCAGGGCGAAGGAGGTCATTCATCGCCGCGTCGACGATCGCGAAATTGCGCTCCCGGCCGGGCTTGAGATAGGTGACGCGCGTCAGCAGGAGCCCGGCGTTGCCGGTAAGACTGCGACCTGGCTCGAGGAGCACGGACTCGCGCCGCCCCCGCATGAGCTCGCGGATCATCGCCGCGTAGTCGGGAAGCGACGGCGGAGTCTCGTCCTTGTAGCGTATACCAAGGCCGCCGCCCAGATCGATGTGCTCGAGAACGATTCCCGCGTCGCCCAGCTTGCCGACCAGGGTCAACAGCCTCGCGGCGGCTTCCCGGAAGGGCGCGAGCTCGGTGAGCTGCGAGCCGATGTGCATGTCGATGCCGCGAATCCGCACATTGGGCAGCGCTGCCGCGCGAAGGTAAAGCGGCAGCGCATCGTCGAGGGCAACGCCGAACTTGCTCTCCTTAAGCCCGGTGGAGACATGCGGATGCGTGCGCGGATCGACGTCGGGATTCACGCGGAGGCTGATCGGCGCCGTCTTGCCCATCCGGCCCGCGACCCGGTCGATGTGCTCGAGCTCGCTCGACGATTCGACGTTGAAGCACAGGATGCCGAGCTCGAGGCCCTGGCGAAGCTCCTCCTCGGTCTTGCCGACGCCGGAGAAGACGATTCGCTCCGCCTTGCCGCCGGCGGCGATCGCGCGCGCAAGCTCTCCGCCGGACACGACGTCGAAGCCACTGCCAAGCCGCGCGAACACGTCGAGCACGGCCAGGTTCGCGTTGGCCTTCAGGGCGTAGCAGGTGAGGTGCCGCGCCCCCGCGAACGCCCCATCGAATTCGCCGAAAGCGCCCTCGAGCGCCGCCCGCGAGTACACATAGCAGGGCGTGCCGTAGCGCGCCGCGATGTCGGCGAGCGAAACATCCTCGACGCGAAGAACGCCGTCGCGTCTCGACGCGAGCATCAGTCCTATTTTTCCTTCCCTGCCTCGGATGTCGCGGCGCTCCCGGGCACGAGCGAAGAGTCGGGCGTCGAAGGCGGAATCACTCCCGGTGGTGCGCCGGTCAAGGGCGGAGGCGCGGCGCCCGCCGGCGGCTTGAGCGGTCCCTTGATACCGCAGGCCGCCGTCGAGAGCAGGCTCGCGCAGACGATGAAAGCGGTGAGAGAACGGCGTACCATCGCTGCAGATCGCGAAGAGACCGGTTCGGCAAAGTCTATCACGCTCGCGCAGCGCACCCGGCATGAGTGAATCCGAGTTCATTGCACTGACCGAGCGCGTTCTCGAGGCGATCGGCCGCGCGCTCGACGGGAGCGGCGAGGAGCTCGACTGGTCGGAGAACGACGGTGTGCTCACCATCGAATGCCCTGACGGCAGCCGCCTCATCGTGAACCGGCATCTGCCCAACCGGGAGCTGTGGGTGGCCGCGCGCTCGGGCGGCTATCACTTCCGCAGTGATGGCGCGGCGTGGCGCGACTCGCGCAGCGGCGAGGAGCTGACGGCAGCGCTGACCCGGCTGCTGCAGCTGCAGGGCAGTGCCGCCATCGGCTTCGGGACCCTCCCGGCAGCCTAGCGAGCTGCCGCGCCGCGACTCCGCTCAGGCGAGGAGCGGGGTGAGCGCGTCGAGTTCCCGGCGAGCGTCGGCGTGGCCGGGCAGAAGCACTTCCACCAACGCCCAGAAGCGGCGCGAATGATTGAGCTCTGCAAGATGGGCCACCTCGTGCGCTACAACATAGTCAGCGAGCCGGGAAGGCAGTTGAACCAACCGCCAGCTCAGACGGATCGTGCCGCGGCGACTGCAGCTGCCCCACTGCGTCCTCGCTTCGGAGAGCTTGACGCTCGGCGGCGCGACATCAAGGCGCTGTGCGAAGTGCAGAACGCGGGCCGTGAGCTGAGCGAGCGCCTGTTCTTTCAGCCAGCGAGCGATGAAGGCGCCGACCTGCGCAGCGTCCGCTGGCGCAGGATGCACTACGACGAGGTCCAGCAGATCGGCCGCGATCGAGCCGCGTCGTCCCGGGACCAGGAGCAGCGTCAGCGAGCGACCCTGGTAGAGCAACGTAGCGCCGGTGCGCCACTCGGCCGGCAAGGATGAGCGATTCCCATCCCGCCACTGCGCCAGCGTTTTGACGATCCATTCGGCACGCTCGCCCAGCGCCGACTCGATGTCGCGGAGCGTCACCCAGCGCGGAGCACGAACGATCAGGCCGCGGTGGTCGATACGCATGTTGATCGAGCGACAGCGATAGCGAATGAGTCGATAGTCGACGACGCGGTTGCCGAGTGCCAGATGGCGGAGGCTGCCTGCGTCCATCGCCGCGCCCCGCCGGCTCAGTCGGGCGACGCCGCTGCCTCTTCGAGGGGGTTGCCCAGTCGCGCGACCTCGCCCTCGATCCAAGTCTCGACCTCGCTCGTCAACCGCTGCATGTCCTTGCCGGCCGGCTGGATCGGGACGCCGATCGAGACGGTCACCGTTCCAGGCCGCTTGCCGCGGACGCCCTTCGGCCACAGGTAGCCCGCATTATGGGCTACGGGCACGATCGGCAGGCCGAGCGCGAGCGCGAGCCGCGCGCCACCGGTCTTGTAATGTGCCCGCTTGTGGACCGGAATCCGCGTTCCCTCCGGATAGACGACGATCCAGAAACCATCGCGAATCCGCTCGCGCCCCTGTTCGACGATCTGCTCCATCGCGTCCCTGCCCGCCTTGCGATCGATCGTGATGGGCGAGGCGAGCATGAACGCCCAGCCGAAGAAGGGGATCGACAGCAGTTCCTTTTTGGCGACGAATGCCAGCGGGGGAAAGATGAAATTCAGCGCGAGGGTCTCCCAGGTCGACGAATGCTTCGACATGACGATGTGAGGGACGTTGCGCGGGGGAATGTTCTCGGCACCGACGAGCCGATGCCGAATGCCGCAGATCCAGCGCGCGGCGAAGAGATTGAGCCAGCACCAGCCGGTGATGAATCTGAAGCGTGGCAGGGCCGGGACCCAGAAGGCGAGCAGGACCAGCAGAGCGTAGATCGGCGTGACGACGAGTTGGAAGAGTGCGAACAGCAGCGAGCGCAGCGCCGGCATCGGGCGGTTCAGTCAGTCTCCGGCCAGCAGCGCTGCGGCGGCGAAGGCGAGATCGGGAAAGATCACCGTGTTGGTGGGGAAGTTTCCCTGGCGCAGGGTTTGCTCGCCCTTGCCCGACAGCACGAGGATCGGCTGGGCGCCGACCGCCTGTGCGGCTTGCAAGTCGCGCTGCGAGTCGCCTACGCACGGCACGCCGGTCAGCTCGACACCGAAGCGTTGGCCGATCTCCACGAGCAGCCCCGGCTTCGGCTTGCGGCAGTTGCAGTCGGAGTCCGCGGTGTGCGGGCAGTAGAAGACAGCGTCGACGCGTCCGCCGACATGGGCGAGCGCCCGGTGCAGCTTCTCGTTGATCGCGATCATCGCTGCCATGTCGAAGAGCCCGCGCCCCAGGCCCGACTGGTTGGTCGCAACGACGACGCGGAAGCCGGCGTGGTTGAGCCGGGCGATCGCCTCCAGGCTGCCGGGGATCGGCCGCCATTCCTCCGGAGATTTGATGTACTCGTTGCTGTCGTAATTGATGACGCCATCGCGGTCCAGGATGATGAGCTTCATCTGGCGCGTATGCGGTACGGGCTCGGAGGCGAACTGGACCACGGCTTTCTCCTCAGACCGCGAGCTTGGAGATGTCGGCCACGCCGTTCATCACTTCGGCGAGGCCGCGCAGCAGGGCGAGCCGGTTCGCCCGCAGGGCGGAATCCTGGTCCATCACCAGCACGTCGTCGAAGAAGCGGTCGACGCTAGTCTTGGCCGATGCGAGCGCGCACAGTGCTTGGGCATACTCTCCGCACTCGACGTGCGCATGCACGACCGGCAGGAGCGCCTGCACCTTGGCGTACAGATCGTGCTCGGCCCCGTCGCCGAGCAAAGAGCGATCCACGGCCGCGGCGGCCTCGCTCTCGGCTTTGCGCAGGATGTTCACCACCCGCTTGTTGGCGGCCGCCAGTGCCTCGGCTTCGGGGAGCTGTTCGAAGGCTTTCACCGCCTCCAGGCGCGCCGGCGTGGCGTGAATCGCCGCAGGTCGGGAATCGACAACCGAAGCGACCTGGTTTGCCGTATAGCCCAGCTCGCGCAGATACACCCTAAGCCGCTCGTAGATGAAGCTCTCGACATCCGCATGAGCGCTCTGCACTGCCGGAGTTCCCGAGAAGACGTCGAAGGCGAGCGCGACCAGTTTGGGCAGCGAGACATCGAGCTTCTTCTCGGTCAGGATGCGGACGATGCCGATCGCCGCGCGGCGCAGTCCGAAGGGGTCCTTGTCTCCGCTCGGCGCTTGGCCAATGCCGAACAGCCCCGCGAGCGCCTCGAGCTTGTCCGCCAGCGCTAGCGCCTGCGCGGTTGTACCCTGAGGCAGCGTGTCGCCCGCGTAGCGCGGCCAGTAATGCTCGGCGATCGCTTCGGCCACAGCGGGCGCTTCCCCGTCGTGCTGCGCGTAATAGCGTCCCATCGTTCCCTGCAGTTCCGGGAACTCCCCCACCATCTCGGTCACAAGGTCGGCCTTGGCGAGCATTGCGGCGCGCTCGGCGAGTGCCGGGTCGGAGCCGAGCTCTTCAGCGATCCGCCGTGCGAGCACTCGCAACCGCACGACTCGTTGCCCCTGGCTACCGAGGCGGTGGTGGTAGACGATGCCGTCGAGTTGCCGAAGGCGCGATTCGAGGCTCTGCCTTCGGTCCTGGTCGAAGAAGAACTTGGCGTCGGCGAGCCTCGCGTGCAGCACGCGCTCGTTGCCGCGAATGATCGCCTCGGGGTCGCGGGGGTCGATGTTGCTTACGAGCAGGAAACGGTTCTGCAGCCTGCCATCGGCGTCGGCCAGCGCGAAGTAGCGCTGGTTGTGCTGCATGGTGAGGATCAGGCACTCCTGCGGCACCTCGAGAAACGAGGCGGCGAAGCCCCCGGTGTAGACCTTGGGCCATTCGACCAACGCGGTGACCTCCTCGAGCAGCGCATCCGGCATGAGCACCGTCGCCCCGCCGGCCGCAGTGAGCAGCTCGCCGACGATCATCGCGCGGCGCTTTGCAAAATCCGGCTGCACTTTGCCTTCGGCTTCCAGCGTCGGGACATAAGCGTCCGCCGTACCGATCTCCAGCTCCTGCTTGGCGAGGAAGCGGTGGCCGCACGTCATCCTGCCGGATTCGAGGCCCAGCGCCGACACCCGGACGATCTCGGCACCATGGAGCGCCAGGAGCTGGTGCGCGGGCCGGATGAACTTGACGTCGTTGTAATAGCTGCCGGCGCTGGCGTAGCTCATCGCCTTAGGAATCGGGAGCTTCTCGATCGCGTTCTCCAGCGCCGTCTGCAGGGCATTCACCAGGGGACCACCCTTGGCGACGCCTGCGTAGGCGAGCACCTCCGTCTTTCCATCGCGCTCGCGGCGCAGCGACTTCGGATCGACGTGCGAGAGCTGCTTTGCCTTGAGCTTGCCGAGGAGCGCTGGCGTGGGCCGCCCTTCAGCGTCGAAAGCCAGGCTTGCCGGCAAGAGCTTCTCCGTGAACGGCCTGTCGGGTGCGACGGAGCGCACGGCTTTTATCGCGACCCCGAGTCGGCGCGGCGTCGCGTAGGCTGTAGCCATGCTGTCCGCCTCGAGAAACCCTGCCGCTCGCAGCTCGGCGCCGACTATCTCCGCGAACGCGCTCGAAAGGCGCGTGAGCGCCTTCGGCGGCAGCTCCTCGGTTTGAATCTCGACGACCAGCGTGGCCGACGCCGGGCTCACGCCGCTCTCCGCTGCGCGTCCGGGAGCATCGGGAAGCCGAGTGCTTCGCGCGAATCGAGGTACGCCTGCGCGACGAGTCGCGACAGCGTGCGGATCCGGCCGATGTAGCCCGCGCGCTCGGTAACCGAGATGCTGCCCCGCGCGTCGAGCAGGTTGAAGGTGTGCGCGGCTTTGAGGATCATCTCGTAGCCCGGCAGCGGGAGCTTCGCTTCGAGCAGCCGCTTCGCCTCGGCCTCGAACAGCGCGAATTGCTCGAAGAGCTTCGCCACGTTCGACTCGTCGAATGCGTAGCGCGATTGCTCTACCTCGTTCTGGAAGAAAACGTCGCGATACGTGATGCCCTCGACGTACTGCAGATCGAATACCGACTCGACATTCTGCAGATACATGCACAGGCGCTCGAGCCCGTAGGTGATCTCGCCTGTGATCGGGTCGCAGTCGAGGCTGCCGACCTGCTGGAAGTAGGTGAACTGGGTGATCTCCATGCCGTTCAACCAGACTTCCCAGCCGAGACCCCAGGCACCCAGGGTCGGATTCTCCCAGTCGTCCTCGACGAAGCGAACGTCGTTCACCTTCGGGTCGAGTCCGAGCGTTTCGAGCGAGCCGAGATACAACTCCAGGATGTTCGAGGGTGAAGGCTTGAGCACGACCTGGAACTGGTGGTGCTGAAGGAGGCGGTTCGGGTTCTCGCCGTAGCGGCCATCCTTCGGTCGGCGGGAGGGCTGCACATAAGCCGCGCGCCAGGGCTCAGGGCCCAGCGCGCGCAGGAACGTCGCGGTGTGCGAGGTTCCGGCACCTACCTCGATATCGTAGGGCTGCAGCAGGGCGCAGCCTTGCCTGCCCCAGTATTGCTGGAGCGAAGCAATGACCTGCTGAAACGTGAGCATACGGTCGGGTGCGATGCGAAGGGCTTGATTTTACTGGAAGACGAACGGACGGCGCCACCTAGCTCAGGTCTCCTTCGACGCGATGGCGTAACGCCGCGGCGCCGAAGCGCCGCATCCTCGCTCAGGATGAATTCCGGCGGACGCTGCGTAGGTAGGCGAGCGCGGTCGCGGCGAGCGCGAAAGCGAGAACGACGGCCAGCGCATCGCCATACCGAACGTAGGGCGTCGTGCCGCTGCGGCCCGCGATGCTTCCCTCGAGGATTCCGGACGTGAACCACGGAAGCCGCGCCATCTCCCTGCCGCGATGGTCGATGATCGAGGTGATGCCGGTATTCGTGGCGCGCAGCATCGGTCGCGAGGTCTCGAGTGCGCGCATCGCCGCTATCTGCTCGTGCTGTTCGGCTGCCAGGGAGCGCCCGTACCACGCGTCGTTGGTTACGTTGATCAGCAGGGTAGCCTCGGGCAGGTAGTGCAGCAGCTCGCTGCCGAACGCGTCTTCGTAGCAGATGTTCAGCGCGACGCGCTGGCCCGCGACTTCGAACGGCGCCTGGTCGGCGGCCCCCGGCGTCTGATCGGCGAGCGGTATGTGCAGCACGCGGCGGATGAACCAGCCGACCAAGGGTTTGGCCGGAATCGTCTCGCCGAAAGGAACCAGGTGGTGCTTGTTGTACCTCTGCGTCGTGGCGCTGCCCACGCTCACGACGCTGTTGAAGTAATGGTCGTCGTCCTCGCCCGGATTGCGCGGCTCGACGAAGAAGAGGCCGAGAAGAAGGTCTCCGTCGCGCTGCTGTGCGACGCTGCGCAAGGCCGCCACGTAGTCTGCGGGTACCTCGTCGGCGAACATCGGCAGCGCAGACTCCGGCAGAACGATGAGACGCCCCTTGGTTTGCGCGACGAGCGCGGCATAGGTCTCGAGCGTCTCGTCGCGATAAGCCGCTTCGAATTTCACGTCCTGCGGGACGTTCCCCTGCACGAGGCTCACCGACACGGGATTGCCCGCAGGAGCACTCCACTCGATGGTTCGCAATGCCGCGCCGACGATCCATATCACGAGAAGGCCGGTCACGGCGATGAGCGACGACCGCCCGCGGCGCAGCATCGCGCTCGCGACGCCATGGGCGAGCAGCGCTGCCGATGCCGCGACTGCGAGGCCGACGAGAAACACCCCACCCACCGCCGCGTAGCCCGCCAGCGGCCCCTGTACTTGCGCATACCCCACGGAAAGCCAGGGAAAGCCGGAGAGCAGCCAGCTGCGCAACCATTCGGCGATGATCCAGAGCCCGGCGGCAGCGGCGAGTCGGGCGCCCGACCCTACGGGGGCGAGCCGCGCGCTCGCCCAGCCGACTCCCGCAGGGAACAGCGCGAGGTAGGCGCAAAAGGCGGCGGTGGCCAAGCCCGCGAGGACACCCTCCATGCCGCCGAACATGGCGAGCGCGATGTAGACCCAGGATGCGCCCACCCCGAACAGCCCTGCCCCGAAGGCGAACCCGATCCACGCCGCTTCACGCGCCGAGGCGCAGCCGCGCCATAGAAGAAGCAGCGCCGCCACTGTCAGCACGGGCAAGGTGGAAAAGCCGAACGGAGCGAATCCGAAAACGGTCGCGACACCAAGCAGCAGCGACGCGCCAGCCGAGAGCAGAAGGCGCATCAGGCAGCGCCTGAAACGGGTTCTTCCTCGGGCGTGGGCACCAGGCGCTCGACCTCGAGCGTGTAAATACGGCGACTGTCGGCGCGCAGGATGCGAAAGCGGAAGTTCTCGATCGTGGTCGCCTCGCCGCGCTTCGGCAGCCGGCCGAAGGCCTGCAGCACGAGCCCTCCGACGGTCTGGAATTCCTCATGCGCGAACTGCGCCTGCAGTGCCCGGTTGAAGTCGGTGATCTCCGTCTGCGCCTTGACCCGGAAGCGGCCGTTCGCCTCCGGAATGATGTTGTCTTGCGCCTCGTCGAAATCGTACTCGTCCTCGATGTCCCCCACGATCTGCTCGAGCACGTCCTCGATCGTCACCAGCCCCGACACGCCGCCGTACTCGTCGACCACAATCGCGATGTGGTTCCGGTTGGCGCGGAAATCGCGCAGGAGGACGTTGAGCCGCTTGGATTCCGGCACGAACACGGCCGGCCGCAGCGTGTCACGCAGATTGAACGACTCGGGGCTCGCGTAGTAATTCAGCAGCTCCTTGGCGAGAAGAATCCCGACGACGTCGTCCTTGTTTTCACCGATCACCGGAAAACGCGAGTGCCGCGTCTCGAGGACGAACGGAATGAACTGCGCCGGATCGTCGTCGATCGAAACGACGTCCATCTGTGCTCGCGGAATCATTACGTCGCGGACCGTCATCTCGGAGACCTGTAGCGCGCCCTCGATGATCGAAAGCGCGTCGGCGTCGAGAAGACGGTGCTCGTACGCGCCGTGAAGCACCGCGAGGAGTTGCTCACGATCTTCGGGCTCGCGGATCAGGAACGCGGAGAGCCGGTCGAGGAGCCTCGGCCGCGGCGAGCGCCCGTCGGTCGCGTTGTGGCTCATCGGCTGGTGCCTCGCCGGCGAGGCGGGCGGGCGAGGGATGCGCGGTACGGGTCGGCGAACCCAAGTCGCGCGAGGATCGCCGCTTCGCGCGCCTCCATGCGGGCTGCGTCTGCGGCTCGAGTGTGGTCGTAACCCTGGAGGTGCAGGATGGCGTGCACCACGAGGTGTGCGCTATGGGCCGTCAGCAACTTGCCCTGCTCCTCGGCTTCGCGCCGCATGACGGGAACGCAGAGCACGATGTCGCCATCGATGCGTCGCGCGCCAGACCCCTCATGGTACACGAACGCGAGGACGTTGGTGGCGCGGTCACGCTGGCGGTAGCGGCGGTTGAGCGCGCGCCCTTCGCTCTCATCGACGAAGCGCAGAGTGACCGCGGCGTCGCGCACGAGCGCGGCGCGCGCCCAGCGGCGCAGCGACGCGCGCCTAGGAAGAGCGTCGTCTTGAACGCCATACTGCACCGCCAACGACAGCCGCGGGCGCCGGGTCTTCATCGCGCGAGCGCCGCTCAGCGCTTGCCCTGACGGTCGGAGCCAGGCGCGTCGATGCGCTCGCTGCGGGTGTGCTTCTCGTACGCGCTGATGATCTTCTGGACGAGCGGATGACGTACGACATCCGCGCTAGTGAAGTGCGTGAAGGCGATTCCGCGCACATCAGCGAGCACCCGCCGCGCCTCGATCAGTCCGCTCTTCTGCCCCCGCGCGAGATCGATCTGCGTGACATCCCCGGTGATCACCGTCTTGGTGCCGAAGCCGATGCGGGTGAGGAACATCTTCATCTGCTCCGGCGTCGTGTTCTGCGCTTCGTCGAGAATGATGAACGAATGGTTGAGCGTGCGCCCGCGCATGTACGCAAGCGGTGCGATCTCGATCGTGTTGCGCTCGAAGGACTTGGCTGTCTTGTCGAAGCCCATCAAGTCGTAGAGAGCGTCGTACAGGGGACGCAGATAAGGGTCTACCTTCTGCGCGAAATCGCCGGGGAGGAAGCCGAGGCGCTCGCCCGCCTCGACGGCGGGGCGCACGAGCACGAGCCGCTTGACCGCATCGCGCTCCAACGCATCGACCGCGCAAGCTACGGCGAGATAGGTCTTGCCGGTACCGGCGGGTCCGATGCCGAACGTGATGTCGTGCTCGTGGATGTGTCTGAGGTAGGCGATCTGGTTCGGCGTTCGTCCATGCAGATCGGCGCGGCGCGTGCGCAGCAACGGCCCCTCGTTGCCCGTCTGCCCTTCTGCTGCCGGAGTGCTAGCCCGCTGAGCGCCAAGCTCGATCAACCCGAGCTGGATGTCGTCGAGCGTGAGCGGCTCGCCCGCCTGCGCGTAGAAGCGCTGCAGCGCGACCGAGGCCGCCTCGGTTTGCGCTCGTGCTCCGCGCACGGTGAAGCTCGCGCCTCGCCGGGAAATGGCCACATCGTAAGCGGCCTCGATCTGACGCAGGTTCGCGTCCAGCGGCCCGCAGAGGTTCGCCAGCGTGCGGTTGTCGAGCGGCGAGAGTGAGACGACGGTCGCCTGCGAGCGCGTGATGCTCATGCGATGGCTCCGTAATGGCTCTGCGCGAAGCTCGGTCCCGTCAGATGCCCTGCCGCATGATCGGTGCTTTCAGCGCTTCGTCGAGCTGCGCCAGCATCTCGGCGAGATGCGCTCGCGCCTCCTTCGAGTAACCGCCATTGGTCTGTGCAGCGGCTATTTCGCGCCGGAGCGTCTTCGCTTCGTCGCGCAGCAGCGCCCGCGCGTCGGCGGGCATCGATGCGCTCGGCCTGACGAGCGCTCCGGCCACGCGGCCCACGTGCTCTCGCTGCAGATTGCGCCTCAGGGGGGAGATGTCGCGTCCGGTGCGCAGCTCGCTCCATATCGCCACCTGCAGCGTCTCGTATACGTCGGCAAGGCGCAGTCCCTTGCGTGGATCGTCGAGCTTTACCTCGCTGTCCAGGATGCGCTGGGCCACCGCATCGCTCATGAGCTGATTCAGGACTTTGCGCTGGGCGTTGAGCACCTGAGTGTTGAGCGAGTAGTCGACATCGGACGTGGACAGTCCGAGGTCGTAGATATCGTTGCGGTCGAGCCAATCGACCTGGACACGCCGCATGAACTCGGGTTTGAAGCGGAAGCTGTCGGCTGAGAACAGTCCGTCGGCGATGATCTTGAGCGCGGCCTTCTGCCTCGCGGGATCGATCGGCGTAAGCGGCGCGCGGGGACTTCCTGCATGGTCGCGCAGAGTCGTCACGCCGCCGATGTATTTCGCCACATTGGTCGATGCGCCCGTCATGGCGACCAGCCCGCGCTCGACAATTCGACGGTAGACCACGTAACTCTCACCCGACTTGAGCGTTCTCGATTGCCAGCGGCCCCACATCTCCTGCACGAGGATGAATCTGCGCCGCGCGAACTCGAGGGGATCGTTGCCGATGTCGCCCTGATTGACCTCGGGATCGATCGAAAAGGCGGCGTCGTCGTCCGTAGCGTAGGCAAGCATCGGGTCGTTGCTTCTGGCTGCGATCCGCTTGAGTTCGCCCTCCTCCTGGTCAGGCGGCAGATCTCGGTAGCCGTATTCGATCGCCCAATAGTCGTACGGTCCGAGGGTCTTCATACCGTAGCTGCCTTGGCGTTCCCCCTTGAGGGCGAGATTCACGGCGTTGTATTCCATTACGGACCCAGCGATGCCGTTCGCGGCCGTGAAGACCGGATCGTCTAGCTGGCTCTGATTGTAGATCGTCGAAGCGCGGAAATTGTGGCGCAGCCCGAGCGTGTGCCCCACCTCGTGCATCACGACTTCCTTGAGATCGTCGAGGACGAACTGCTCGGCTTCCGGACTGTCCGGCTCGATTTCTCCGCGCGCCTCCAGTACGTCGAGCGCAAGGTCGAGCTCCTGCGCCGCAAACTCGGCCATCTGGCAGAGAAGCTCGGGGTGATTGAGCAGGCCCGGCACCGTCGACGGGTCGGAGATCTGCTCGACGCGCAGATAACGACGGTTGCGAAGACGCACGGGATCGATGCCGATATCCGCGTCGAGGATCTCGCCGGTCCGCGGATCGACCTGCGATGGCCCGACACCCCCGAAAATCGGCCGCGCGGTGATCATCCAGCGGATCGACGCATGCCGCGCGTCGAGCGTATCGAAGTCGGCGTCGTCCGGCTGGATGCGTGCCTCGACCGCGTTCTTGAAACCGATTTTCTCGAACGCCTTGTTCCATTCGAGCACGCCGGCAATGATGGTGGAGCGGTATTTTTCCGGAATGTTGCGATCGAGCCAGAAGACGATCGGCTGCTTCGGTTCGGAGAGCTCAGCCGCCGGGTCTTTCTTCTCCAGCCTCCAGCGCCGGATGTAGTTCACGCGCGGCGAGAGCTTGTTGTCGTCGGCGAAGTCGTACCGCGTGGCCGTGAAGTAGCCGACCCGGTCGTCGGCCTTCCTCGGATGCATCGGTACTTCAGGCAGTGCAGCGAAGTTGTAGTAGAAGCCGAGGAACAAGCTCCGGGTGTCCGGGATGGTCGCCGGCGGCTGCGTGTACGGACTGGAGCCGGGCACTACGGGCGGCTGGGACACGCGGGCGAGAGAGTAATGCGCGCTGACTTCGAAGGCGTCCAGATCAGCGGTCGCCCGGCTCTTGCTGATGCTGGAGT
The DNA here is from genome assembly GCA_036380055.1 of Casimicrobiaceae bacterium. Taxonomy (GTDB): domain Bacteria; phylum Pseudomonadota; class Gammaproteobacteria; order Burkholderiales; family Casimicrobiaceae; genus PALSA-1003. Next base: position 4,833 of record DASVFM010000231.1, on the reverse strand, counting down.
TGCGTGGATCGAAGCTGTAGGTCTGGCGATAGGTTCTCTCGAGCAGGCCGTTGGCTCCCGGGATGTCGGCGAGCAGCAGCGCGTTCGCTTCGATAAGAACACTCTTGCGCTCGGGGTGCGGCTGGCTCGCAAGAGGCACGGCGGCGAGCAGGCTGTCGCTGAAGGCTTCGGCCACCGCGCGCTCCTGCGGCTTGCCGGAGCTCGCGAAGTACTCGACGTTCTTGGCCAGCAGTTGCACGTTGGTGCCGATCTTGTGGAACTCGACCACATGGCTCGTGCCCATGAGGCCGCCGAAGATGAACTTCTCGCCGAGGCCGCGGCTCAGATTCACCGAGAAGAAGTATGGCTTGTCGAACTGCTCAGGCTTGAGCTCGATCCAGACCTTGTCGTCCTTCGTCCACAGGGTAAACATGCCCGGATGCTCTTTGGCGTCCTTGATCACGTCGGCAAAGGGTTTGGCGGACTGCGCGGCGCTTGCCGCTGCGGTTGCGGCGGCCGCCGCTGCTGCGACCGTTGGGGCGCTCGCCGGCGGCGCGGCACCCGGCGCAGCCTGGTTCGGAGCGGGCGTTGCACTCGCTTGAACAGCGGTCGCGGCAGCCGCCTGCGCAGCCGCCGCTTCGGGAGCCTTAGGATCCTGGACTGTCGCGCAACCTGCGAAAATCAAGCTTGCGGCGATGGCGGCGCCAAGCTGCCGGCGGGCAAAACCTGACGCCGGGAAGCGGGATCGGTCGAGCATCTCTTGGATACCTCAGTGTCCTTGGGCGAAGCGTCATGCGACGCGGCGCCAGCGAAGTCAATCTAGCTGTTCAGTAGTTCACCCCGCAGCGAGTGCGGCTGCGCGGCAGTAATGCGCACGTCGACGTAGCGCCCGTTGAGCGTGGCATCGCCCGGGAAGTTGACGACGCGATTGTTCTCCGTCCGGGCGGCGAGCTCACCGACGCGCCGTGCTGCAGGCCCCGTGACCAGAGCCCTCTCGACGCCGCCGACCATGCGCTCGCTGTACGACTTGTATTGCGCGTCGAGCAGCGCCTGCAGTCGCTCGAGGCGCGACTGCGCGACCGCGCTCGGAACCTGTTCCGGCAGGTCCGCCGCGGGCGTTCCCGGGCGCGCGCTGAAGCCGAAGCTGAACGCTCCGTCGAAGACGATATCCGCGACGAGTTTCATGGTCTGCTCGAAGTCGCGCTCGGTTTCGCCGGGGAAGCCCACGATGAAATCCGAGGATAGCGACAGCTTCGGACGCGCCGCGCGCAGGCGGCGCACGATGGCCTTGTACTCGAGCGCCGTGTAGCCGCGCTTCATGGCGGCGAGCACGCGGTCGGAGCCCGATTGCACCGGGAGATGGAGCTGCGAGACAAGCTTGGGCACGGTCTCGAATGCGGCGATCAGCCGGGCGCTCATCTCCTTCGGATGCGACGTCGTGAACCGGATGCGCTCCAATCCGGGGACCTCGGCGAGATACTCGACGAGGAGCGCGAGGTCGGCGCTTTCGCCGGAGCCGAGGGTGCCGCGATAGGCGTTGACGTTCTGGCCAAGCAGCGTGACTTCCTTCACGCCCTGGTCGGCAAGGTCCGCCACCTCCGTCAGAACGTCCTCGAACGAACGCGAGACCTCGTCGCCGCGCGTGTACGGAACGACGCAGAAGCTACAGTACTTGCTGCAGCCTTCCATGATGGAGACGAAGGCGCTCGCGCCCTCGACGCGAGGTGGCGGCAGATTGTCGAACTTCTCGATTGCGGGAAACGAGACGTCGACCTGGGGACGCCCGCTCTCGCGCCGACGAGCGATGAGATCCGGCAGCCGATGCAGCGTCTGCGGTCCGAACACGATGTCGACGTATGGCGCCCGACGCACGATTGCCGCGCCTTCCTGGCTTGCCACGCATCCGCCCACGCCGATGATGAGTTCGGGGTTGGCTTTCTTGAGCGCGCGCACGCGTCCCAAGTCGTGAAACACCCGCTCCTGCGCCTTCTCGCGCACTGAGCAAGTGTTGAACAGGATGACGTCCGCGAGTTCGGGACGATCGGTTGCCTCGAGTCCCTCTGCTTCGTGGAGCACGTCGGCCATCTTCGCCGAGTCGTACTCGTTCATCTGGCAACCAAAGCTGCGGATGTAAAGCTTGCGGGTCACTTGGCGCGGCGCGCCTGCGCGGCCGGGCAATCGAAAAAAGGGCGGGAATTATAGCAGGAGCGCCCTTGCCGGCGCAGCGCGAGGGGCGATGCGTTGCGCTGCCTTACGCCGGACCTGCGGCCCGGCGCAAAGCTATAATCCGCCGCAGCAGGTGCCCGCCGCGCGCGGTCGATGCGCGACGGGTCAAACGGGAAGCCGGTGCGCCGCGAGAACGCTCGCGGTCAATCCGGCACTGCCCCCGCAACGGTAACTCAGCGAGGGCCGCTCTCGACGCCACTGTCCGCCACGGATGGGAAGGCGAGCGGCCCCGGCGCAATCCGCGCCCGGCTGACGAGTCCGGAGACCGGCCTGCAACCGAGGCGCAGCGGAGCGCGCCGCCGGAATGGCGTTCGAAATGACCTCCGTGCGGGGATGCACGGTGACGCGGAGAGCTTCCATGGCTGCTTTCTCTCGCGCGCAAACCAGCGCCTTGCTCGGCGCCCTCGCGCTGTCGCACGCCGCGACGGGCGGTGCGCAGGCTCCCTCGGCAGCCTCCGTGCTCGATCCGATTTTCGTGACGGCAACGCGCTCGCCGCAGTCCCTCCAGGAGCTGATCGGCGATGTGACCTACATTGGGCCGGACGAAATTGTGCGCGCAGGGGCGCAAAGTCTTGCCGAGCTGCTGCAGCGCCAGCCAGGGGTGCAGATCGTCGTGAGCGGCCCACCCGGCTCGACCACCGGCGCCTTCCTGCGCGGCGCGAACAGCGATCAGACGCTCGTGCTGGTCGACGGCTTGCGTGTGAGCTCTTCGAGCACCGGCACTTCTCCCCTCGAGGCGATTCCGCTCGATCAGATCGACCATATCGAGATTCTGCGCGGTCCCGCCGCGAGCCTGTACGGGGCGGACGCGATCGGCGGAGTGATCCAGGTGTTCACGCGGCGCGGCGGCGCCGGTCTAGCTGCGAATGCGAACGCCGGTTACGGCACGTACGCCACCAGCCTCTTCACTGGCGGCGCGTCGCGTGCCGCCGGCGCGTGGAGGTTTGCGCTGGAGGCCGGGCATCGGCAGAGCGCAGGCTTCAATGCGATCTGGAATCCGGCCAACTTCAGCTACAACCCCGACCGCGACGGTTACACGAACGACAATGGCAGTGCGAGCCTCGCCTACGAGTTCGCACCGGACCAGAAGCTCTCGGCGCAGTTCTTCAAGAGCCGGCTCAACACGCAGTTTGACGCCGGACCGAATTTCGACGACCGCACGTTCACCGATCTCGAGAGCTACGCGATCGCGAGCAACAATCGACTGACGTCTTTCTGGTCGAGCACGCTGGAGGCGGGCGCCTCGCGCGACGACAGCACTTCGCAGACGGCTTTCGGGCCGGGACGCTTCGACACACTGCAGCGCCAGTATCTCTGGCAGAACAGCTTCACGTTGCCGCTCGGCTCGCTCTCGCTCGCTGCCGTGCGGCGCGAGGAGCGGCTCGACACCGATGCTGGGTTTGCGGTGACCTCGCGCAACACCAATGCCGTCGTCGGCGTCTACCAGTTGTACGAAGGACCCCATGCCCTGCAAGCCAATCTTCGCCACGACCAGAGCTCGCAATACGGCGGACAGACCTCCGGCGCAATCGCCTACGCCTATACGCTGTTTCCCAAGACGCGCGTGAGCGCGAGCTACGGCACCGGGTTCAAGGCGCCAACCTTCAACGATCTCTACTACCCCGGATTCTCGAACCCAGACCTGCAGCCGGAGACGGCGCGCAATTTCGAGGCGGCGCTGCGCTATGCCGGATCCGAGATCAACGCCGGCGTGGTGGCCTACCGGAATCGGGTCCAGAATCTCATCGTCTTCGAGTGCGACGCGCAGTTCAACTGCGCGCCGCAGAACGTCGCCAGCGCGACTCTGGAGGGTGTGACCCTGGAGTTCCAGGCCGTGTTCTCCGCCACCACCTTCAAGGCGAGCATGGATTTCGCGCGACCTTACGACGATGCCACCGGCAATCTCCTGCCGCGGCGGGCGCGCCGCTACGGCGCGTTCGAAGCCACGCAGGCGCTCGGTCCGCTCCAGCTCGGAGTGCAACTCGCCGCCGCGTCTACGCGCTACGATGACGCGAGCAACACGCGGCGCATGGGCGGGTACGCGATCGTGAGCCTCAACGCGGAATACGCTCTTTCGCCAAACTTGAGCGCCTATGCTCTGCTCGGCAACGCCTTCGACAAGCATTACGAGCTGGCTGCCGACTACAACACGGCGGGCGCCAATCTGTTCGCGGGCCTGCGCTATCGGTACTGAATGAAGACGCGTCTCCTATCGACCTTGGTGATGGCGCTCGTCGTGGCGGCCTGTACTGGCGAGGCGCTCGCGGTGCCGGTGGAAGCGACGGACGCCAACGGCGCACGCGTGACGCTCGCCGCCCCGGCGCATCGTATCGTGAGCCTCGCGCCGCATACGACGGAGCTTCTCTTCGCCGCCGGCGCGGGCGCAAACGTGGTAGGCGTGCTCGACCCGGCAGACTGGCCACCGGAGGCTGCGCGGCTCCCGCGGGTCGGCGACGCGAACGGTCTCGACCTCGAGCGCATCCTCGCGCTCAAGCCGGACCTCGCCGTCGCGTGGCCTTACCTCGCGCCCGCGCAAACCGAGCGCCTGCGCGAGCTCGGCATCGCGGTCTTCGTCTCCGACCCGCGCACACCGGAGGAGATCGCAACCGACATCGAACGACTCGGAAA
>DASVFM010000230.1:0-14740 GCA_036380055.1 Casimicrobiaceae bacterium | reverse complement strand
CAAAGAAGTTTCTCGCGAAAGTTGCACTATGCATCAGTGTCGGAGGCACTATTACATCAATCTCAACCCAGGGTAGTTTTCCCCCACCCCACCCGGTGCGCGACAGTCGTTCTGGCAAGACGCGAGCAGTCACTAACCTGAGGCCGTACTGCCAGCCGGCCTAGAAAACCTACACAATGCCTACACGACTCTCCAATGAAAAAGGGCCTGCAGCGCATACGCTTGCAAGCCCTTGATTGTTTGGTTGCGGGGGAAGGATTTGAACCTTCGACCTTCGGGTTATGAGCCCGACGAGCTGCCAGACTGCTCCACCCCGCGATTGAGTCGATAATTATAGTCTGCCGACCGGTCGCGGGTCAAACCACGCGGCCCCCACTTCATCCAAGGATGCTTCAAGGGTGCGCTAGAAGGCGACGCTGTTCCGGCCCTTGAGGGCGAGCATGGCGCGGGCCTCGTCCGCGGTCGCGATCTCAAGCGAGAGTTCGTTGAGAATGCTGCGGATCTTCGCGACCTGCGCCGCATTGCTCTTGGCCAATTCTCCCTTGCGCAGGTAGATGCTGTCCTCGAGGCCGACGCGGCAATGCCCGCCCATGATCGCCCCCATGGTGATGAGGCCCATCTGATGCCGCCCCGCGCCGAGGATCGACCAATGAAAACTGTCGCCGAACAAATGGTCGGCGATGCGCCGCATGTGCATCAGGTTTTCGGCCTCCGGCCCTATGCCGCCGAGGATGCCGAAGATGGTCTGAATCAGCATCGGTGGCTTGACCAGCCCCCGATCGACGAAATGGGCAAGATTGTAGAGATGGCCGACGTCGTAGCACTCGAATTCGAACCTGGTGCCGCATTCCTCGCCGAGGTGCTTGAGCGAGAACTCGATATCCTTGTAGGTGTTCCGGAAAATGAAGTCGCGCGTGTTCTCCAGGTATTGCGGCTCCCAATCATGCTTCCATTGCTTGTACTTCGGAACCAGGTGGAACAACCCGAAGTTCATCGATCCCATGTTGAGCGAGCACATCTCCGGCTTCGCCGCGAGAGGCGCCTCCAGGCGCTGCTGCACCGTCATGTTGTGACCACCGCCGGTCGTGATGTTGATCACCGCATCGGTCTCCGCCTTGATCCGCGGCAGGAACTGCATGAACACCTTGGGGTCCGGCGTCGGCCGCCCATCCTTCGGGTCCCGCGCATGCAAGTGGATGATCGCGGCGCCGGCCTTCCATGCACCGATCGCGCCTTCAGCGATCTCCTCCGGAGTAATCGGCAGGTACGGTGTCATCGTCGGCGTATGGATCGCGCCCGTGACCGCACAGGTGATGATGACCTTGTCTCGACGCGCTGCCATGCTTGCTCCTTTGTGGTCAAACGATCGATTCGACGTTGCCGCACACCGACAGAGCCTGCCCGGAAATGTTGGCCCCGGCCGCAGTGGCCAGGAACACCGCCATGTTCGCGATGTCCTGCTCGCTCACCATCCGCCGCAGCGACACGCGCGAGACGAGCTCGGCCTCCAATTCCTTTTCCGTCACGTTCAGCGCCTTGGCCTTCGCGCGGATTACGTTGCGTATGCGTGCGCCGTCGACCAGCCCCGGTTGGATGGTATTGACCCGGATGTTCGACGGGCCCAGCTCGTTGGCGAGGCTCTTGGTGAAACCGACGACCGCCCACTTCGCCGACGAATAGGGCGTTCGCATCGCGTACCCGAGCCGGCCGGCGACCGACGAAAGGTTGATGATCGAGCCACCCCCCGCCTTCTTCAACATCGGCACCGCGAGGCGGGTGCAATAGAACATCCCGTTGAGATCGACCGCGATCGTGCGGTTCCACTCGTCGATGCTGATGTCCTCCACACGGGCGGTCGGCCCGGCGATGCCCGCGTTATTGATCAGCACATCGAGGCCGTCGAGGTACCGTGCTGCCGCCGCGAAGAGTGCGTCGACCTGCGCGGGGTCGGAAACATCGGCGACAATGCCTCCGACCTGGGGCAATTCGCGTCTCGTTGCGTCGAGCGCCTTGGCATCGATATCGCAAACGAACACCTTCGCTCCCGCACCGGCAAACGTCCGGGCGAACGCGAGGCCGATACCGGCTGCTCCGGCGGTTACGATGACGCGCAATCCTGCGGCTGTCGCTGACATGGCAAGTCTCCTAAATTAGACGACCTCCGTCTCCGCCGCCTTCGGGCGCCAGACGAGAAGTCGTTTTTCAACCTGCGTGACGATGATGTCCAGGATCAACGCAAAGATCGTCAGCACGAGGATGCCGGCGAACACGGTATCGATGTCGAACACGCCCTCGGCCTGGTGAATGAGGTAACCCACACCTCGCGCCGAGCCGAGATACTCGCCGACCACCGCCCCGACGAAGGCGAGCCCCACCGAGGTGTGGAGGCTCGAGAACACCCAGCTCGTTGCCGAGGGTAGGTACACGTAACGCAGGAGCTGCCGGCCGGTGGCGCCGAGCATGCGCGCGTTGGCGAGCACGACGGGGCTCACTTCCTTCACGCCCTCGTACACATTGAAGAAGACGACGAAGAAGACGAGCGTGATGCCGAACACCACCTTCGACATGATCCCGAGCCCGAACCACACGGCGAAGATCGGCGCCAGGATGATCCGCGGCATGGCGTTCATCGCCTTGATGTACGGATCGGCGAGCGTCGATGCAGTGGGGGAAAGCGCCAGCCACAGGCCCAGCACGAGCCCGAGCGCCGTGCCGATCACGAACGCGAGCAGCGTCTCGAGCAGCGTCACGGCAAGATGCAGATAGATCGTGCCGCCGGCAAACCAGATCCATATCCGCTCCAGCACCTTGACCGGCTGGCCGAAGAAGAATTTGGCGCGGTTCGGATCGTCGAAGTAGAACGGCGGGATGAGCCCAGGCTCGGTCATCGCATACCAGAACAGAAGAAGGCCGCCGAGCAGCAGGAGCTGATAGAGCGCCAGCCTGCCGCGCGAAGATCCGGCGTCGTGCCTTGCCCCCGGCTTCCTATTGTCGTCGACTCCGCGCATAGCTCTTCAGAACCTCGTCCTTCATCTTGTGCCAGATCTCGGTGTGCAGCTCGACGAAGTGCGGCGTCAGGCGGATCTCGTTCACGTCGCGCGGTCGCGGGAGGTCGATCGCATAGTCGCCGATACCGTGCGTCGCGGGGCCAGCCGACAAAACGATCACGCGATCGGACAAGGCGATCGCCTCTTCGAGATCGTGGGTGATGAACAGCACCGACTTGCGGTCCGCGGACCACAGCTCGAGGAGCTCGTTCTCCATCAACTGCCGCGTCTGCATGTCGAGCGCGGAGAACGGCTCGTCCATCAGCAGCAGCCGCGGGTCGAGGATCAGGATCTGCGCCAGCCCGACGCGCTTGCGCATGCCTCCGGATAGTTCGTGCGGGTAGCGTCGCTCGAAACCCGTGAGACCGACCCGGTCGAGCCACTCTCGCGCTCGGGCCCTCGCTTCGCTGCGCCCGACGCCCGCAAACTCGAGTCCCGCCGTCACGTTGTCGAGCGCGCTGCGCCATGGCATCAGCGACTCGGCCTGGAACATGTAGCCCGCGTGGCGATTGATGCCCGTGAGAGGTTCGCCCAGGACGCGCACGGCTCCCGACGAAGGCTGCAGGAGTCCTGCCGCAACGTTGAGCAGCGTCGACTTCCCGCAGCCCGTCGGGCCGACGACGGAGACGAACTCTCCTGTGCCGACGGAGAGCGTCGTATCCTTGACCGCGGTGTAGGCCTCGCCTTGCCGCTCGCGCGAGGCGAACGTGCAGGTGATGCCTTCGAGCGACAGCGCGGGCGTGCTCAAGCGCGGGGCGAGCGCTATTTCCTGTACTTCGCCAGCGCCTTCTCCACGTAGCTGTTGTCGTACGTCTGCCCGAGGTTGATCTCGGCTGGCTTGATCGCTGGATTGAACGCCATGAGGAATTTGAGCGTGTCGTCCGCGCCTTCCTTGGTGAACAGGCCATCGGGCGAGATTGCAGGCTTGAACTTGGCGAAGGCGGCAACGTAGAGCGCTCGGTCGCCGAGCAGATAATCCGGCGGCACCGTGTCGGCAACCTGATCCGGCGTCGCAGACTGCAGCCACAGCAGCGCGCGCACCATTGCGTTGGTCAGTGCCTGGACCGTGTTGGGGTTCTTCTTGACGAAATCGATCGGCGCGTAGAACGCGGCAGCCGGGATGTCGGAGAAGCCGAAGAGCTTCCGCGTGCCCTCCTCCGTGCGCGTATCGGCGATGACGACGATATCGCCGGCCCTCTCCATCATCGTGATGACCGGATCGATGTTCGAGACGGCGTCGATCTCGCCGCTCTTGACGGCCGCGATGACCCCGGAGGAAGTGCCGACCCCGATGAAGGACGCCTCGTCCGGCTTGAGCCCGCCCTCGGCCATCAGCCATTGCACGACGCGGTTCGTACTCGAGCCGGGGGCCGTCACGCCGACCTTCATTCCCTTCAGGTCCTTGGGCGACTTGTAGCCAGCGGCCTTGGCCTTGACCACGCCGACGGTGATCGCCGGATAGCGGCCCATCTTGACGAAGCCCTGCATGTTGAGGCCCTTGGGCTGTTGGTCGATCGTGTTCTCCCAGGCGCCCGACACGACATCGGAGCTGCCGCCGACAACCGCTTGCAGCGCCTTGGATCCGCCGGCGAAGTCGCTGATCTCGACATCCAGCCCTTCGTCCTTGAAGTAGCCACGCCGCTCCGCGATGGTGAGGGCGATGTAGTAGAACGCAGCCTTGCCGCCGACGGCGATGCTGACTTTCGGTTTCTCGAGCTTGCCCTGTGCCTGCGCCGCGAAGGGCAGCGCCAGCAGCATCGACGCGAATGCGCAGGCCAGCAGACGGAACGGTTTCATCACTTCTCCTCCAACGGTGAATTTCGCGGCGTCTCCCTCGCACGGCTCGCAGTCCGCGCCGTCCGCTATCGAGCGGCGATGCTCACACAGGGGCCCTCGCGCTGTCAACGAAGGGGCGGCTCGCCGCGCCCTGCCCTCAGATAGCACCAGCCGTGCGCAGCCGTGCGATCTCCTCGCCGCTGTAGCCCGCGGCCCGGAGCACGTCTTCCGTGTGCGCTCCGAGCTCCGGGCCGATCCACTCCATCTCGCCAGGAGTTGCCGAGAGCTTCGGCACGATGCCCGGAAGCTTGAGCGGCGTGCCGTCCGGCAGCTTCATCTGGCGGATCATCTCTCGCGCCAGGTATTGCGGATCGGTCACGATGTCCGCTGCCGTATAGATCTTCCCGTGCGGCACGTCCGCGGCCTTGAGCGCCTCCAGGATGTCATTCAGATCGTGCGCCGCCGCCCAGGCTCCGATCGCGCCGTCGATCTCGGCCGTGCGCTTGACGCGCCCGGCGTTGTTCGCGAGCGCGGGATCGTTGCCCAGATCGTCGCGACCGATGGCGTGCATGAGCCGCCTGTAGATGTTGTCCGCGTTGCCGCCGATCACGACGCTCTTACCGTCCCGGGTGGCATAGGTGTTCGACGGCACGATGTTGGTCAGCCCCGTGCCGATCCTCCCGCGGATTTCGCCGAAGAGATCGTAGTCGGGCACCAGGCTCTCCATCATGTTGAAGACGGCCTCGTACAAGGCGACGTCGATGACCTGGCCGCGGCCTCCGTGCCGGTCGCGGTGGTGCAGCGCCATCAACGCACCGATGACGCCGTGGAGAGCGGCGAGCGCATCGCCGATGCTGATGTTCATGCGCACCGGCGGTTGGTCGGGAAATCCCGTCACGTGGCGCATTCCGCCCATGGATTCCCCGATCGCGCCGAAGCCGGGCTGGTCGCGGTACGGGCCGCTCTGGCCGAAGCCCGACAGGCGCACCATGATCAGTCCCGGATTCGAGGCGGCGAGCGCCTCGTAGGAAAGCTCCCATTTCTCCAGCGTCCCGGGGCGGAAGTTCTCGATCACGATGTCGGCATCGCGCGCAAGTCGGCGCACGACCTCCTGTCCCTCGGCCGAGCGCAGGTTCACCGTCACCGACTTCTTGTTGCGCGCCTGCACGTACCACCACAGCGAGGTGCCGTTGTGCAGCAGGCGCCACTGGCGCAGCGGATCTCCGCCGGCGCTCTTGCCCTCGCCGGGCGGCTCGATCTTGATCACCTCGGCGCCGAACTCGGCAAACACCTTCGCGGCGAAGGGGCCCGCGATGAGTTGCCCCAGCTCGAGCACCTTCAGCCCGACGAGCGGGCCCTGCGATGCCATCAGATGAGCATCCCCGCGCGGCGCGCGCGGAGCTCTTCTTCGAGTTTCGGGAGCTTCGCGGCCATCTCCGTGCCGATGTAGAGCTGCGGCTCCGACGCCTTGCGGTGCTCGGCCTTCTCGCGGGCCGCGATGCGTTCGCGCGCGTTCTCGAACGCCTTCACGAACGAATCCTCGAAGCGCAGCGCGTGCCCGAAGAGCGCGTCGCCGAAATAAGTCGACGCGCTGCCGTTGCCGCAGCCGAAGGACGTCCGATTCGCGGCCGATGCAGTGATGATGAGCGTGTACTCGTCCTTGAGCGCGTCGATGAACCCGCCCGAGTAGCAGGCCGACACCACGATGATCCGCCACTTGATGCCGGCGTCGTCGAGCATCTGCTTCAACGCGTCCGGGGTGAGCGAGTCGAGCTGCAACGGCGGGAAGGCGACCGACAGGCGATGATCTCGCGTGCCGTGGCTCGTGAGGTAGACCATCACGACGTCCTGGTCGCGGTCGATGAGATCGCCGATCATCGACAGCGTCGCGCGCAGGTTGCTTACCGTGGCGAGCGGCTCGTCGAGGATCGTGCGCGGATTGTTGATCAGCAGAATCGAACGGCCGTCCGTGTCGAAGCGGCTGTCGAACAGGTCGCGCGCGGTCTCGACGTCCTTGCGAAACACATCCTCCGCGGCGAACGACGCGAAGCCCACGAAGTAGAGACCCGGCTCTCCCGGCTCGCTATCGTCCAGGTTGTTCAGGGCATCGTAGAGGAGCTCCGGCTGCTTGATGAGCGCCTCCTCGGCGACCGGACTCGGATAGTCGGGGTTGCCGGCGATCACCGCCTCGGGCGTCCCGAACCACTGTCCGCCGGGGAGGAGGATGGAGCCGAACCAGATGGGGGTGGCCAGCAGCGCCGTGGCGACTGTCGATCGCAGCCAGAAATACGGCCGCCTTGGGGAGAGGCTGACCGCTGCGGCGCGCCAGAGCCAGAACAGCGTCCACACGAGCAGCACCTGGTCGGCGCGAAGCGCGTATCCCGAGAGCGATGCGTTTTCGCCCAGCGCGAAATCGACGACCATGCGCACGACCTGCAGGGGCCATTCGCCGGAAAGCAGGACGACGGGCAGCGCAAGCGCGTAGCCCGGCTGCCTGAACGCGAGCGCGAGCGCGGCGGCGAACAGAAGGATGACGGAGGCGTAAAAGCCCTCCGAGACGAGACCGGAGAGCGTGAAGATTGCCCCTGGTTCCTGGCGCACGGCATCGACTCCGATGTCGAGCAGGGCGGAGACTACGAAGAGCGCAAGCAGCTGCGGCAGGCTGATCCGGAAGGCGAGTCGCGTCACGCGCTGGCCGAAAACCATCAGCCCGCCCGAAGCGAGATTGCGCCCGAGATCGCTAAGAAAGGCGCGCAGCATTGATGCTCGCATCACCGAAGTCCTAGCCACCGGCGCGCGCCGCAATGTATGCCTTGACGGCTGCAACGTCGGGGGGAAGCACGTCGCAGCGCTGCGGCAGTCGCTCCAGATGCTCGTAGCCCGCTGGGCGCTCCGGCCCCCGGCCGAGCGCCTCAAGGATCGTGGCGGCGAACTTCGCCGGCAGAGCCGTCTCGACGCAGATCAGCGGCACGTCGCGCTCGCGGTGCTCGAGGCCGACCTTGATGCCATCGGCCGTGTGCGGATCGACGATGAGCTCGTAGCGGCCGAACATACCCCGGATCGTCCTGATGCGATCCGCATGGGTACTCTTTCCGGAGACGAAGCCCGAGGCGAGCACCCGCTCCCAGTGCGGCGTCCCTCGCAACTCGAACCCGCCGTCGTGCTCGAGGCGCTGCCACAGTTCGCGCACAACCGCTGGGTCGCGGCCGGCGACATCGAAGATGTAGCGCTCGAAGTTCGATGCCTTGGATATGTCCATCGAGGGGCTCGAGGTGCTGCGCGTCTCCGCCGCGTTTCGGATCCGGTAGTGTCCGGTGCGAAAGAACTCGTCGAGCACGTCGTTCTCGTTGGTGGCGAGGATCAGCTTGCGGATCGGCAGCCCCATCTCGCGCGCCACATGGCCGGCGAGGATGTTGCCGAAATTTCCCGAAGGGACCGCGTAAGCCACTTCCTCGCCGTCTGCTCGCGTGGCTGCGAAGTAGCCCTTGAAGTAATAGACGACCTGCGCGGCGATGCGTGCCCAGTTGATCGAGTTCACGGCCCCGAGGCGGTATCGCGCCTTGAACTCGCCGTCTCCCGTGGTTGCCTTCACGATGTCCTGGCAGTCGTCGAATACGCCCTCGATTGCGAGGTTGAAGATGTTGCCGTCGGTGAGCGAATACATCTGCGCGGTCTGGAACGGACTCATGCGCCCCTTCGGCGAGAGCATGAAGACCCGCACGCCGCGTTTGCCGCGCAGGGCGTGCTCGGCAGAGGAGCCGGTGTCGCCCGAGGTCGCGCCGAGCACGTTGAGCCGCGCTTGTCCCTGGGCGAGCACGTGCTCGAACAGGTTGCCGATGAGCTGCAGCGCGATGTCCTTGAAGGCGAGCGTCGGGCCGTTGGCCGCGTGCAGCACGAAGAAGCCCGGCTCGAGCATCTGCACCGGCGTGATCTCCTCGCTGCCGAAAATCTCCCTGGTGTAGGTCCGGTCGACGATCGCCTTGAGCTCCTCGGGCGCGATGTCGTCGGCGTAGCGGGAGAGGATCGCGAACGCGAGCTCGGGATACGACAGCGGGCGCAGGCGCGCGAGATCCGCGGCCGAGAAGCGCGGGTAGGATTCCGGGACGACGAGCCCGCCGTCGGGGGCGAGGCCTTCGAGCAGGATCGCCGAGAACGGCTTCGGTTGCATGCCACCCCGGGTGCTCACGTAGCGCATCGGCATGTTCGCGGGCGAATCTAGTTGAGCTCTTCCATGCGGATCCGCACCACCTTCTTCTTCACCGTGGGCAGCGCCTCGATGCGCGCAATGGCGTCCACCACCTGACGCTCGATCGAGCGATGCGTGAGCAGGATGATGTCGGTCTGCTCCTCGCCTTCCGGAGGCTCTTTCTGGATCATGGCGTCGATCGAGATGTCGCGGTCGGCGAGGATCCGCGCGATGTCGGCGAGCACGCCCGGCCGGTCGAGCACGCGCATGCGCAGGTAGTAGCTGGTGACGACTTCGCCGATCGGAAGGAACGGCATGTCGGACAGGTGCTCGGGCTGGAATGCGAGATGCGGAACGCGGTGCTCGGGATCCGCAGTATGCATGCGCGTCACGTCGACGAGGTCGGCGATGACCGCACTCGCGGTGGGCTCGGCGCCCGCTCCGGCGCCATAGTACATCGTCGCCCCGACCGCGTCGCCCTTGACCAGCACGGCGTTCATCACGCCCTCGACGTTGGCGATGAGGCGTTTCTCCGGGATGAGCGTGGGGTGCACGCGCAGCTCGATCCCAGCGGTCGTGCGCTGCGTGATGCCGAGCAGCTTGATGCGGTAGCCGAGCTCCTCCGCGTAGCGGATGTCCTCGCGCGTGAGCGCCGAGATGCCCTCGGTGTACGCCCTGTCGAACTGCATCGGCACGCCGAAGGCGATCGCCGACATGATGGTGAGCTTGTGCGCGGCGTCGATGCCCTCGATGTCGAAGGTGGGATCGGCCTCGGCGTAGCCGCGTGCCTGCGCCTCCTTGAGCACGGCCTCGAACGGCGCGTTCTTCGCGCGCATCTCCGACAGGATGAAGTTCGAAGTGCCGTTGATGATTCCCGCGATCCACTGGATGCGGTTGGCGGTGAGTCCCTCGCGCAGCGCCTTGATGATCGGGATGCCACCCGCCACAGCGCCTTCGAAGGCGACCATCACGCCCTTCGCATGCGCAGCGGCGAAGATCTCGTTGCCGTGACGCGCGAGCAGCGCCTTGTTCGCGGTGACCACGTGCTTGCCGTTCGCGATCGCCTGCAGGATGAAGCTTCGCGCCGGCTCGAGGCCGCCGATCAGCTCGACCACGATATCGATGTCCGGATTGCCGAGCACCGCCGACGCATCGGCCGTGAGGTTGACTTCTGCCCCGCGCGTCACTTCGCGCGCGCGCTCGAGCGCCTTGTCGGCGATCCAGGTGATGCGGATCGGCCGTCCCGCGCGGCGCGTGATCTCCTCCTCGTTCCGGCGCAGCACGGTCCAGGTCCCCAGGCCGACGGTCCCGATACCGAGCAACCCCACCTGCAGCGGCTTGAGCGACGCGTTCGCCATGGACTTGCTCAAAGCAGCCCATCCTCGCGGAACATCTGCTTTATTCCGCGGATCGCCTGGCGCGTTCTCGGTTCGTTCTCGATCATCGCGAAGCGCACGTGGCCGTCGCCGAATTCGCCGAAGCCGATCCCCGGCGACACCGACACCTTCGCCTGCGCCAGCAGTTTCTTGGTGAATTCGAGCGATCCCATCTCGCGATAGGCCTCGGGGATCTTCGCCCAGACGTACATCGACGCTTTCGGCGCGTCGACCATCCAGCCGGCCTCGTGCAGCCCCTTCACCAGCACGTCCCGCCGCTTCTGATACGTCATCGCAATTTCGGAGACGCATTCCTGCGACCCCTCGAGCGCCGCGATGGATGCGACCTGGATCGGCGTGAAGGTTCCGTAGTCGTGATAACCCTTGATTCGCGAGAGCGCGTACACCAGGTCCTTGTTGCCGACCATGAAGCCGATGCGCCAGCCCGCCATGTTGTAGCTCTTCGACAGGGTGAAGAACTCGACCGCCACATCGCGCGCGCCCGGCACCTGCATGATCGACGGCGCCTTCCAGCCATCGAAGCAGATGTCGGCATAAGCGAGATCGTGCACGACGTAGATGCCGTGCTCGCGCGCGAGCGCGATGATCTTCTCGAAGAACGGCAGCTCGACGCACTGTGCGGTCGGGTTCGCCGGAAAATTGATGATCAGCATCTTCGGCTTGGGGAAGCTCAACTTGATCGTGTGCTCGAGCTCGGCGAAGAAATCGACGTCCGGCGTGAGCTGCACCTGGCGGATGTCGGCGCCGGCGATCACCGGCCCGTAGATGTGGATCGGGTAGCTCGGATTGGGCACGAGCACCGTGTCGCCGCGGCCGAGAGTGGCGAGCGCCAAGTGCGCGATGCCCTCCTTCGACCCGATGGTGACGATCGCCTCGGTCTCCGGATCGAACTCGATGTCCCAGCGCCGGCGATACCACTGGCAGACCGCGCGCCGCAGGCGCGGGATGCCGCGCGACACGGAATAGCCGTGCGTGTCGGGCCGCTGCACCGTCTCGATGAGCTTGTCGACGATATGCTTCGGCGTCGGCCCGTCGGGGTTGCCCATTCCGAAGTCGATGATGTCCTCGCCGCGGCGGCGGGCGGCCATCTTGAGCTCGGCGGTGATGTTGAAGACGTACGGCGGGAGGCGCTGGAGGCGCGCGAACTGCGTCTGCAATGCGGAAGCCATGCCGATCCTTCTGCGCGCGTGAGCGCCCGGAACCGTCCGAGCGACGCCGCAGGAGTTGAAGCTATAATCCTAGCGGAGTTAATGACTTGCCGCAACGCACCATGCGCCGCGACCCACGTCCTCAGGCATGAAGTTCCATCTGAGCGCCGGCGAGGGAAACACCTTCACCGGCTACGGCACCGGCTACGTCCGGCTCGGAGTGGTCGAATACCGCGAGAACCTGCTCGTCACGCCCGAGCGCATCGTGACCGGTTGGGCGGCGGGAGGCTTCGATCGGCTCTCCGAGGGCGACTTCGAAGCGCTTGCCGCACTTGCGCCCGAGGTTGCGCTGCTGGGCACCGGGCCGAGCCTGCGCTTCCCTGAGCCTCGCCTCATGCGTCCCCTGGTCGCGGTCGGGATCGGCCTCGAGGTGATGGATACGCCTGCCGCATGCCGCACTTTCAACATCCTCGCCGCGGAAGGACGCAAGGTCGCCGCCGCGATACTCGTCGAGTCCAGTTAGCTGCCTCCCTGGACCGACGCAAGTAAATGCCGCGTACCGCGTCGGCAGCAGCCACGATTCGCCTCGCGCGATCCCCGCGCTGCGCGCGGGGCGGGCAGCGAGGCGGAGCGAGGCTCCGCGAGCGAGAGCGAGTGGAGGCGACCCGAGCCGAACGCAATGGGCCGACAACTCAGCGCGAGCCTTCTCGCGACACACGCCCGGAGGCCCCTCACTGCGGGCTCACGTGGCTAGCCGAGGATCTCGCCGATCCGCGTCTTGCGCTCGAGGTCCGATTCGAAGTCCTCGAGCTCGGGACCGAGCGCATCGCGCGCCGAGACCATGCCGATCGGGCGCCCGTCCTCGACCACCGGCACGTGTCTGAACCCACCCTCGTACATGAGGTGCAGGGCGTGACCGAACGGGCGGTCGGGGGAGATGGTCTGCGGCTTGCGCGTCATGACCGAGCCCACCGGCGTGGTGGCGGGATCGCGTCCCTCGGCGATCACGCGAAACAGCGCGTCGCGCTCGGTGAAGATGCCGATCAGCTTCTCCTTTGCGACCACCATCGCAGCGCCGACTTTCAGGTCGCGCATGCGCTGCGCCGCCTCGCGTACCGTCGTCTCCTTCGGCACGGTGAGGATCCGCTGTCCGGGAATCAGGCTGCTGATCGGTCGCCAGGGCATATTTCATAGGATACGTCCGCCAGGGCAGGCTCGGCAACGAGGCGCGCCAGGGAGTACAGTTTGCGCTTTCCGCGAGCTAAACAAAGGTGATTGGCATGCGGGTCTACGGAATGTCGACGTCGGGCAACTGCCACAAGGTGCGCATGGCGCTCGAGGCGCTCGGGCTGCCATACGAGTGGACCGAAACCGACACCGTGCGGGGCGACACGCGAAGCGCACAGTTCCTCGCCATGAACCCCAACGGCAAGGCGCCGGTGCTCGAGATCGAGTCGGGTACCTACCTTCCCGAGTCGAATGCGATCCTCTGCTATCTGGCGGAAGGCACACCGCTGCTGCCGGCCGAGCGCTTGCCGCGCGCACGAGTCATGCAGTGGCTTTTCTTCGAGCAGTACAGCCACGAGCCGTACATCGCGGTGGCGCGCTTCCTGCGCCGGTTTCATCCGGATCCCGCATCGCAGAAGACGCTCGCCGAAAGCAAGATGGCCGGCGGCTATCGCGCGCTCGAAGTGATGGAAAAGCACCTCGCGAGCAACCCCTACTTCGTCGGCGGCAGCTACAGCATCGCCGACATCGCGCTCTACGCCTACACTCACGTCGCGGATGAGGGCGGATTCGACCTCGCGCGATTTCCCGCGGTGCAGGCTTGGCTCGCTCGCGTGCGGGCGCAGCCGGGTTACGTCGGAATGCCCGGTTAGGGAGCCTGCCGCATTAACCGGCGCGGCAGCGCCGAGTTGAACGCGGCGAGCTAGTGCGCCGCGCTTCGCGTGACGCACTAACAGCGACTAGCACTGAATCGTCTGGCGGCAATACTCCTTCATCTCGCGCACGGTGGTCGTCGCTCCGACCGGCAGCTTGGCTTTGTCGGGGCCGTAGTCGAGCACGAGCCTGAACTCGTACTTGCGGAAGAACGCATCGAACTGCTCCGCGCCGATGGTGCCCAGGGCGGCGAGCTCATCGCGCGCGGCGTCGTACTCGAGCAGGATCGCCGCCAGCGGCTGCGGCGCCGGGCCGCTCAGCACGCGCGCGCCCGCGGCCGGATCGTACACGCTGTGATCGGCGCAGCAGTGAATCACGTTGCCATCCGAAGTGGGAGAGCGGATTGCCTGGAAGCGGATGAAGCTGATCTCACGCGTGGGATAGGCGAGCTTGTGCGCGCAGATCGCGGAGAAGGCCACGATCGAGCGCTTCGCCCCCACGCCGCCGCTCCACGCGTACGTCGCCCCGTCGGCGCGCAGCAGCGACGGCTCCGCGGCGACAGGCCGGCCGAGATCGAGCAGGAAGCACGGTGTTGACGCGAACGGATACTGGAAAACGTAGTTCGTGTTGACGACGAGACTGCTCGCCTTGAGCGGATCGCCGTGGATGTCGACGAGCCGCGCGCGCTCATAAAGGCGCGGTGGCGCCGAGGCCATCGCATCGGCCCACGCGCCGATGCCGAGGGCTCCCATCGCGGCCCCGCAGCCGGTGAGAAAGTCGCGTCTGTGCACGTAAGGGGCCTACCAGCCTCCGAGGGCCCGCACGTGCTCCGTCACGCTGCGCCCGAGCGCGGAGAGTGCGTAGCCGCCTTCGAGCGATGAAACGATGCGCCCCTTCGCGTGGCGGGTCGCGAGCGCCACGAGCTCGGCAGTCACCCACGCATAGTCGGCCTCGGTGAACTGCAGGTTGGCTAGCGGATCCTCGCGGTGAGCGTCGAAGCCGGCGGAGATGAAGACGATCTCCGGGCGGTGCGCTTCGAGCGCAGGGAGACACACTTCCGTCATCGCCGCGCGGAACTGCTCGCCGCCGCTTCCCGCGCGCAGAGGAACGTTGTGCATGTTCGGGCCGGCGGGGTCGACGCCGGAGTACGGATACAGCGGATATTCGAACGTGCCAACCATCACTACGCGCTCGTCGCCGGCGAAGATCTGCTCGGTGCCGTTGCCGTGATGCACGTCGAAGTCGATGACGGCCGCGCGCTCCAACCCGTGCGCGAGCGCGTGCGCGACGCCGACTGCGACGTTG
>DASVFM010000229.1:0-4465 GCA_036380055.1 Casimicrobiaceae bacterium | reverse complement strand
CCACAGCTCTTCCTGACGCGCCCCCAGATCGTACAGGTAGTCCCAGGAATAGATTCCCGTGTCGTGTCCGTCGGAGAACTTCGGCCGGATCGCGTAGTGGCCGACCTGCTCGACTTCGGCGATGGTCACGTCGCGCTTGCCGGTCTGCAGAGTCTCCTGGCCCGGGCCGTGTCCGCGGACCTCGGCCGAAGGCGAATAAACGCGCAGGAATTCGTACGGGAGCTTGAAGCTTGACCCGTCGGCGAAGGACAGCTCCAGCACGCGCGAGGCCTGGTGGAGCTTGATCTCGGTGGGGATCGGGGTACGCGAATCGAGGCCGGCCATGATGCAATTGTAGCCCCGACCGCCCGCCGTGGCGCAGCGCACCGCGCGGCCAAACCAAGCTATTGGACGATATCGAGGTTGCCGATGCCGGCCATGATGTTGCGGGCCTTGGCATCCTTGCCGTGGAGCTTGATCTCGAGACGCAGGTCGTTCAGCGAGTCCGCATTGCGCAGCGCGTCCTCGTAGCTGATCATGCCCGACTCGTACAGTTCGAACAGCGCCTGGTCGAAGGTCTGCATGCCGAGCTCGCGCGACTTCTTCATGATCTCCTTGATCCCCGATATGTCACCCTTGAAGATGAGATCGGAGATGAGCGGCGAGTTGAGCATCACCTCGACGGCAGGTACCCGGCCGCGTCCGTCGCGGCGCGCAATGAGCCGTTGCGACACGAAGGCACGGACGTTGAGCGAGAGGTCCATCAGGAGCTGCGCCCGGCGCTCCTCGGGGAAGAAGTTGATGATCCGGTCGAGCGCCTGATTGGTGCTGTTGGCGTGCAGCGTGGCGAGGCACAGGTGACCGGTCTCGGCAAACGCGATCGCATAGTCCATCGTGTTGCGATCGCGCACTTCGCCGATCAGGATCACGTCGGGCGCCTGGCGCAGCGAGTTCTTCAGCGCGATCTCCCAGTTGTCGGTGTCCACGCCGACCTCGCGCTGGGTCATGATGCAGTTCTTGTGCTCGTGCACGAACTCGATCGGGTCCTCGATGGTGATGATGTGGCCGTAGCTGTTCTCGTTGCGGTAGCCGAGCAGCGCCGCCATCGACGTCGACTTGCCGCAGCCCGTGGCGCCGATGAACATCATGATCCCCCGCTTGCTCATGCAGACGTCCTTGAGCACCGGCGGGAGGTTCAGCTCCTCGAAGGTCGGGATGACAACGTTGATCGTGCGTATCGCCATGCCCACGCGCCCCTGCTGCACGAAGGCGTTGCAGCGGAAGCGTCCGATGCCCGGCGGGCTGATGGCGAAGTTGCACTCCTTGGACGATTCGAACTCGGCAGCCTGCTTGTCGTTCATCACGCTGCGCGTGAGCTCGATCGTATGCTGCGGCGTCAGAGAGGTCTTCGAGACGGGACCGATCTTCCCGTCGATCTTGAGCGCCGGCGGGAAGCCCGCGGTGATGAAGAGGTCCGAGCCCTTCTGCTTGACCAGGAGCTCGAGCAGGTCGTGGATGAATTTGGTTGCGGTCTCGCGTTCCATGGAACGGCTCCCCTGACGGCGCGCTAACCCCCGAACAGATCCTTGTTCACCGCTCGCGTGCGCGCCTCCGCCATGTTGATCTGGTTGCGCCGCACGAGCTCGGTGAGGCACTGATCGAGGGTTTGCATCCCTATTGCCTGGCTGGTCTGGATGGCGGAATACATCTGCGCGACCTTGTTCTCGCGAATGAGGTTGCGGATTGCCGGAGTGCCGATCATGATCTCCCACGCGGCGAGTCGCCCCTGCCCGTCCTTGGTCTTGAGCAGCGTCTGGGCGATGATCGCCACGATCGACTCGGAGAGCATGGCGCGCACCATATCCTTTTCGGCCGCCGGGAAGACGTCGATGATGCGGTCGACCGTCTTCGCTGCGGAACTCGTGTGCAGCGTGGCGAAGACCAGGTGGCCGGTCTCGGCCGCAGTCAGCGCGAGCCGAATCGTCTCCAGGTCGCGCATCTCGCCGACCAGGATGTAGTCGGGGTCTTCGCGCAGTGCCGCACGCAGCGCGTTGGCGAAGGACAGCGTATGCGGTCCGACCTCGCGCTGGTTGATCAGGCATTTCTTCGACTCGTGCAGGAACTCGATCGGGTCCTCGATGGTGAGGATGTGCCCGTATTCGTTCTCGTTGACGTGGTCGGTCATCGCCGCCAGCGTCGTCGACTTGCCCGACCCTGTCGGGCCGGTGACTATGATCAGTCCGCGCGGGCGCTCGGTGAGGTCGGCGAAGATCCTCGGGGCCGCAAGCTCTTCGAGCGACAGCACCTTGGAGGGAATCGTCCGGAACGCGACCGCCGCGCCGCGCTGCTGGTTGAACGCGTTGACCCGGAAGCGCGCGAGGTTGGGGATGCCGAAGGAGAAGTCGCACTCGAGCATCTCCTCGTAGGTCTTGCGCTGCGCGTCGCTCATGATGTCGTACACCATGGCGTGCACGTCCTCGTGCTCCATCGGCGGCAGGTTGATGCGCCGGATGTCGCCGTGAACGCGGATCATGGGCGGCAGGCCGGCCGACAGATGCAGGTCGGAGGCCTTGTTCTTGACCGCAAACGCTAAGAGTTCGGCAATGTCCATTTATAATCTCTGCGGGCCGCCGCGCGCCGCGCCTGCATTTGCCGCGCGATCGGAGGGCGGACCCCACCGCCCTAGCGACCTGTGGATTACATCCGCGGGTCGGCTATGCCGGCGTCATTCGATTATGAGCCTATACGAGAAGGCGTGGCAAGATGTCCGGGAGCGGATCGCACGGGCGGCGCACGCGGCGGGCCGCGACCCGAAGACGATCCGCGTTCTCGCGGTGAGCAAGGGACAGAGCGCGGAGGCGATCCGGGGACTGTACGCGCTCGGCCAGCGCGCCTTTGGCGAGAATTACGTGCAGGAAGCGCAAGCCAAGGCGCAGCAGCTTGCCGATTTGCCCGACCTCGAGTGGCATCTGATCGGTCCACTACAGAGCAACAAGACGCGCCTCGTGGCAGAGCGCTTCGCCTGGGTGGAAACGATCGATCGGTTGAAGATCGCCGAGCGCCTCTCGGCTGCACGGGATGCGCGCATGCCCGCGCTGAACGTCTGCATCCAGGTGAATATCAGCGGCGAGTCGAGCAAGAGCGGTGTGGAGCCCGATGCAGCGTTGCCGCTTCTGCGCTCGATCGTGGCGCTGCCGCGCGTCTCGCTGCGCGGGCTGATGGGCATCGCCGAGCCGACGGAGGATGCGGCGCGCCAGCGCGCGCAGTTCGCGCTGCTGCGCGAGCGGTGCGAGGCGGCTCGTGCCGAGGGAATCCATGTCGATACGCTGTCGATGGGGATGTCGGCGGATCTGGAAGCCGCTGTCGCGGAGGGCGCAACGCTGGTGCGCATCGGCACCGCGCTCTTCGGGCCGCGGTCTCGCCGGGAGGAGGTTGAAGCGGCATGAACGTTACTTTCATCGGCGGCGGGAACATGGCGCGGGCGCTGCTCGGCGGTCTCATCGCCCGCGGCCATGCCTCGGGCGCGTTCGCCGTCGTCGACGTCGATGCCGAGGCCCGTACGACGCTCGCTGCACGCTTCGGCGTGGCGACCTTCGCCACGGTCGAGTCCGCCGCGGTGAGACAGGCCGACGTCATCGTGATCGCCGTCAAGCCGCAGCAGGTTCGCGCCGTCGCGCGCGAGCTCGCGACCCTGCTCAAGCGCCAGGTGGTGCTCACGATCGCCGCCGGCATCCGCCTCGCCGATCTGTCGCGGTGGCTGCTTGGCTACCGCCGCCTGGTGCGGGCGATGCCGAATACGCCCGCGCTCATCGGGGTCGGGATCGCTGGCCTGCACGCGCTCGCCGGCGTCGACGGTGACGGGCGCGCGCGCGCCGCCGCGGTGCTCGAATCGGTCGGCGGCATTCTCTGGTGCGAGCGCGAGGAGGAGCTCGACGCGGTGACCGCGGTCAGCGGCAGCGGCCCCGCCTACGTCTTCTACTTTCTCGAAGCCCTGGAGCAGGCCGCGCGTGAGCTGGGCCTCGACTCTGCGGAGGCCCGCAGACTGGCCTATTCGACGTTCTCCGGTTCGATCCGTCTCGCCGAGCAGAGCAACTCCGAGGTGGCGTTGCTGCGGGCGCAGGTGACCTCGAAGGGCGGTACCACCGAGCGCGCGATCGCCACGCTCGACGAGGCCCAGGTCAAGGCCGCGATCGTTACCGCGGTCAAGGCGGCTGCCGCGCGGGCGAAGGAGCTCGGCGTCATTCTCGGCGGCGAGGCCTGATGCTCAACGAAGCGCTGCGGTTCCTGCTCAACATCGTGTGCGGGCTTCTCGTGTACTCGGTGCTCCTGCGCTTCATGATGCAATGGCTGCGCGCGCCGTTCAGAAATCCGCTAGGGCAAGCGGTGACGGTCCTGACCGACTGGGCGGTGAAGCCGCTGCGCCGGGTTATCCCCGGTTATCGCGGTTACGACTGGGCGTCGCTCCTGCTTGCCTGGTTCTTCCAGG
>DASVFM010000228.1:0-20390 GCA_036380055.1 Casimicrobiaceae bacterium | reverse complement strand
ATGTTGACGTAGGAGGGCATGAGAACGACGTCGCGGGCGATATATGCCCCACGCCGGGCGACCGCGGGGGGCACGACGCGCACGCCGGCCTGCTCGAAAGCCGCGTCGTCGAAGCGCGCGAATTTGGTTTGGATCTTGTCGTAGAAGCGGAAGGGAGCGTTCGGCGCGGCGAGCCCGATCGCAACGTTTTCGGTCAGTCTGAACGACAGCAGCACGGCCTTCTTCAGCCACTGGTGAGTGATCCAGCCTGTGGCGGTCTTCTCG
Organism: Casimicrobiaceae bacterium; assembly: GCA_036380055.1. Classification (GTDB taxonomy): domain Bacteria; phylum Pseudomonadota; class Gammaproteobacteria; order Burkholderiales; family Casimicrobiaceae; genus PALSA-1003. The sequence goes on along the minus strand of DASVFM010000228.1, from coordinate 20,126 downwards.
GCCACTCGCAGGCGACCCGCATCCAGTTCGGCGATCGCCGCGTCGACCGCTTCGCGCATCTCGGCCGGGGCACTTCTTGGCGACAGTTCGCTTCGCCGCTCCCAGGCGGCTTCGATCGTTGCTTGCAGGGACACTTGCGGTCCGGTCGCGGGCAAAAGACCGTATTTTACGCGACGGGGGTCACGCCCGTGCGCTCCCGCGAGCCCGCTACATGGCCTTGAACAGATGCGCGAATGTGCGGCTGACGGTCAGTTTCTCGGGGCGCTGCTTGAGGATGATCAGCGGCTGATCGCGGTAGTCGCGCTCGACGCGCGCGATGGCGCGCAGATTGACGATCGTGCCGCGATGCACCTGCCAGAACGACTCGGCATCGAGCTCGTCGAACAGCTCCTTGATCGTCTTCCGGATCAGCGCTTCTCCATCCGCCATGACCACCTTGGTGTACTTGTCCTCGGCTTGGAAGTACTGCACCTCGTCGACCGGAATCAGCCGCATCGAGGCTCCGAGCGACGCCTTGATCCAGCGCAGCGGGCCCGCAGAATCGCGCGCTTCGAGCTGTGCCAGCACGGACGAAAGACTCGCCGGCGGGTGATCGAGGCGCTGCTTGAGGCGTTCGACAACCTTGGCCATGCGTTCCGGAGTGACCGGCTTCAGGACGTAGTCGACCGCGCCCTGCTCGAATGCCGTCACGGCATACTCGTCATAGGCGGTCACGAATACCACATGGCATGTGCCCGCTAGTTCTTCGGCCACCTCCAGCCCGGATCGAACCGGCATGCGGATGTCCAGAAACGCGATGTCGGACTCGAGCTCGCGCTGCAGCGCCAGCGCTTGCTCCCCGTTCTCGGCTTCGGCAACGATGGCGAGCTCCGGCCACGCCTGCACCAGCCGGGCGCGCAGCTGCGCACGCAGCATCGGCTCGTCCTCCGCGATCAGCGCCGTGACTTGCTTAGTGCTCATCCTGGTACGGGATCTCGATCGTCGCCCGCGCCCCGTGCGGCGGCTGCTCCTCGAGCATGAACTTCCCGCGCTCAGCATACAGCGCACGCAGGCGCTCGCGCAGGTTGGTGAGCCCGACACCGTTGCCGATGGTGTTGGCGAGGCCGCGACCGTTGTCGCTTACCGCAACGGAAAGCCGTCCGTCGCGGCGTCGTGCCTCGATCCGTATCGTCCCTCCCGCGGCGAGCGGTTCGATGCCGTGCTTGACGGCGTTCTCGACCAGCGACATGAGCAGCATCGGCGGAAACCCATGTGGCTTTAGCTCGTCCGGTACGTCGATGCTGAACGACAACCGCGGCCCCATGCGCATTTGCATGATCGAAAGATAGGCGCCCGCAAGAGCGAGCTCCTGTCCCAGGGTCGTGCTGTTGGAGCGGAGCTGGGGCAGGGCGGCGCGCAGGTAGGCCAGCAGATGGCCAAGCATCATGCCGGCCTTCGTCGGATCGGTCTCCGTCAGGAACTGCACGGAGGCTAGGGTGTTGAACAGAAAATGCGGCTCGACTTGCGCCTGCATCAATTTCAGCTCGGCCTCGATCGCCTGCTTCGACAGCATGTTCCGATCGGCTTCTGCCTTAAGCATCGCCGCGCGGGTTAGCCCGTCGCGGATCTTGAGCAGAAAGAAAAGGCTGACGCATAGACCCATCACCAGCGCCGACACTGCAGTCCCGACGATCATCCCGGGTGACGCGTGTCCATGAAGGTTGCCAAGATGGTACTCAAGGTCTCCGATGACGTAGCCCTTGATCGTGAGCAGCAGCACCATCCCCAAGACGGTGCCGCCGACGACCGCTACGATCAGCCGCCGCAACGGATGCGTACTCTCCCAGGGCCGGGCTGCATTAACGGCGTAAGCGATGGAAAGACCGATGGCCTGCGCGGTAATGAAGGGATGCCAGAAGGGCCGCGTCTCTTCGGTGTAAAGGAGGAGGGCTACGCCGGTGTTGATCGCCACGATCAAGCCGAGGGATCGCCAAGAGACGCAGCGGAAGCCTGCCAAGAGAGGCGCCCACCGTTGGGATGAGGGGGCGTCCGTCGATGCAGCGGAAGTCATCATGAGCACCGATTCTACGCGCTGCCTGGGGTAGGTCTCGCTCTCGCGACGGGCTGCACTGGAGTGCGACAAAGCGCCCGATGCCGGGGCGAGGCGAACCGCCTTAGCCGCGGCCCGCCAGGCGGACGATCCGCGCGACCGCCTCGGCGCACTCGGCGACGTCCGCCACGAGCGCGATGCGAACGCGGCCGCGCCCGGGGTTCACGCCGCCGGCTTCCCGCGCGAGATAGCTTCCGGGCAACACGGTGACCGCCTGCTCGGCGTAGAGGCGCCGGGCGAAGTGCGCGTCGTCGCCATGCACGTCGGCCCACAAATAGAACGCTGCGTCCGGGCGCGGCGCGGGGAAGGCGGCCGCAACGAGCGGCGCAAGGCGATCGAACTTCTCCCGGTAAAGCGCACGGTTCTCGCGCACGTGCGCTTCGTCGCTCCACGCCGCGATGCTTGCCGCCGCCACAGCGGGCGACATCGCCGAGCCGTGGTAGGTCCGGTAGAGCAGAAACGACCGCACGAGCGACGCGTCGCCCGCGACGTAACCGGAACGAAGCCCGGGGGCATTGGAGCGCTTCGATAAGCTGCCGAAGGAGAGGAGCCGTGGAAAACCTTCTCGATCGAGGGCCTGCGCGGCCGCGAGCGCTCCGAGCGGTGGCTGTAACTCGTCGAAATACACCTCCGAGTAACATTCGTCGGCCGCGATGACGAAGCTGAAACGATCCGAGAGGTCGAAGAGTCGCTTCCACTCGTCGTGCGTGACTACGCGACCCGTCGGATTGTCGGGCGAGCAGATGTAGAGCAGCTGGGTCCGCGCCCACACCTCGTCGGGGACGTCTGCCCAGCGCGGCGCGAAGCCGTTTTCCGCCAGGCTGTTCACGCAATGCGGCGTCGCTCCGGCGAGCAGGGCCGCGCCCTCGTAGATCTGGTAGAACGGATTGGGAACGACGACGGTTGCGCCCGGTCGACTGCGGTCGATCACGGCCTGCGCGAAGGCGAACAGCGCTTCGCGGCTGCCGAGCACGGGCAGTACTTGCGTGGCTGCATCAAGAGCGGCGAGACCGTATCGGCGCCGCAGCCAGCCGGCGATCGCCTCGCGCAGAGGGAGTGCGCCGGCGGTTGTGGGATAATTCGCAAGCCCTTTGCCGCCCGCAGCGAGCGCCTCCAGGATCAGCGGCGGCGTCGGATGTTTCGGTTCGCCGAGCGAAAGATTGATCGGTGCGAGCGCGGCGGGAGGCGTGATACCCGCGAGCAGCTGTCGCAACCGATCGAAAGGATAGGGCTGAAGAAGGGCGAGCTGCGGGTTCAACTGAAGTCGTGGCGTGTTAGGCGGCACAGCTAGAGCCCACTGTGCCGCGACCGGTGCAAAGGCCGGCTTCAACGCGGCAGGATTATACGTGACCACTTCGACGCCTCCGCCGCCCTACGCGTCGCGTGCGCTCGACGCTGTTGCCATGATCGCTGCGCTTGCGCTCCTCGCTCTGGTCGTGGCGCACTGGGCCTGGCGCTGGTTCGGGCCCGTGCCGGTGCTCCATGCGCCCGTTCCGCCCGCGAGCGCGCCGTTGGAGCAAATCGCTGCCGCGCACCTGTTTGGCGCTTCGGCCGGCACGCCACGAGGGTCCAACGAGCCGGTCGCGACCGGCGACTTGCGGCTCCTCGGCGTGCTCGCTCAGGCCGAGGATAAGGGCTATGCGCTCTTTCGTCAGGGCTCACGCGGGCCGGTGCTCGTAGCGGCAGGAGGAGAGGTTGCGCCGGGGGTTCGCGTGGAGGCTGTCCGGCCGGACGGCGTGACGATTCTCGAAGGCGGCACGCGGCGCGATATGGCCCTGCGGGCGGCTGCTGTGCCTAAAGCCAAGCCGGCGGCGACTGGCGCTTCGGCATCGCGGGTTGCAGCCTGCGCCGTGCCGGCAGGCTTCAGCGGGCCTATCGTCCGTCTCAATGCCGAGCTGCTCGGCGGGATGATCAACACGCCTGGGGCGTGGAAGGGTCTGGTGCAGACGGAGGGAGGGGCGCTCGTCGTGCGCGATGAGGCTGGATTCGCCGGGATGATGAGCCTCAAGAGCGGGGATCGCGTCGAGCGCGCCAATGGCATCGCCCTGATGATTCCTGACGACATCACTTCGGCCGTGCTCAAGCCGCTTTCGAATAGCCAGCCGGTGTGGGTCTTAGGCGCGCGCGAGGGCAAACCCCAGCAGTGGCTCTATCTCAACGCCGGCAGCTGTCCCGCTGCCTGAGCCGCCATCGCGCTGAGGTCAGTTCCGCTCCGGAAGCCAGTCGAGCAGCGCCGAAAGCGAAGCGATGAGCCCTTCGGGGGACCAGGACTCGGGCTTCGCGTCGGCGTGCATGTACCCGTAGGTGGCAGCGATCGACTTCATGCCCGCGGCGCGCGCCGCCACCACATCGCGCTCCGCATCGCCGACATAGACGCACAGCGGCGCGTCGACGCCCAGCTTGGCAGCCGCGTGCAAGAGCGGCGCCGGATGCGGCTTGGATTGCGCCGTCGTGTCGCCGCAAACGATCACGCCGGCACGCTCGGAGAGCGCCAGCCGATCGAGCAACGGCAGCGTGAAACGCGTCGCCTTGTTGGTGACGATTCCCCACAACAGACCGCGGTGCTCGATCTCGGCGAGCACGAGCTCTGCGTCGGGGAAGAGCCGCGTGTGCTCGCAAAGCGCGCTCTCATAGTAGGCGAGAAAGGCCTCCTTCAGCGTCTCAAACTGCGGATCCTCGCGGGTGACGCCGAGACCAGCGTCGAGCATGCCGCGCGTCCCGTCAGAGGCGTGCGGCCGCAGTACAGGTACTGGCAGCGGCGGCAGCGCGCGATCGGCGCGCACTCGGTTGAGTGCTGCCGCAAGGTCACCGGCGGTGTCGGCGAGCGTGCCGTCCAGATCGAACAGCACGGCGCGCACCATCAGCGCTCGTGTTCGCGAGTTCGGCGGCATCGTCGGTGCTCCGCTGCTCAGATTTCGCGGCGGAAGCTCGCGATGTAGTTGACCGCCGTGTCCGATCCCAGGCTGTAGCGCTTGCGCAGCGGGTCGTAGCTCATCCCGACCAGGGCGTCCGACTCGAGCCCTGCGGCGCGCGCCCAGCGCGCCAGCTCCGCGGGCCTGAGGAATCTCGCGTAGTCGTGCGTCCCGCGTGGCAGCAGCCGAAGAACATATTCAGCGCCGATGACGGCTAGCAGGTACGCTTTTGCGTTGCGGTTGATCGTCGAGAAGACGACGAGCCCCGACGGTTTCACCAGCGCGGCGCACGCGGCAACGGTCGATGCGGGATTCGGTACGTGCTCGAGGAGCTCCAGGCAGGTCACGAGATCGAACCTGCCTGGCGATTCCGCGGCGAGCGCTTCCCCGGAAATCTGGCGATACTGTACTTGGGTTTCGGACTCGAGCTGGTGCAGCCTGGCGACCGCCAGCGGTTTGTCTGCCAAGTCGATGCCGGTGACGTGCGCGCCGGCTTGCGCCATCGCCTCGGCAAGGATGCCTCCGCCGCAGCCGACGTCCACGACCTGCTTCCCGGCAAAGCCGCCGCAGCGCTGCGCAATGTAGTCGAGCCGCAGCGGATTGATGTCGTGCAGTGCTTTGAACTCGCCGTCCGGATCCCACCAGCGATGGGCGATCGCGCTGAATCGCGCCAGTTCTTTCGCGTCGGCGTTCGCGTCTTGCATCATTGAAGGCGATCCTGCCACAACCGCGCGAGGGCCGCGAGCTCGCTTGGATCGAGTCGCACGAGCGCCCCTTGCGCGACCAGGCGCTCGCCCGCGATCCACACGTCGCTCACCCGCTCCCGTCCGGCAGCGTGCAGGAGTTGCGACACCGGATCGTAGCAGGGCAGCTGCTCGAAGGAACCTAGGTCCACCGCGACGGCGTCGGCCTGTTTGCCCGGCGCGAGCGACCCGATTTCCCCATCGAGTCCGAGTGCGGCGGCCCCGTCGAGGGTCGCCATGCGCAGGGCTACCGACGCCGGCAGCGCAGCTGCATCCTCGGTGGCCATCTTGGCGATGAGGCTCGCGAGCCTCGCTTCCGCAAGCACGTCGAGTCGATTGTTGCTCGCCGCTCCGTCGCTGCCGAGGGCGACATTTATCCCGCGCGCCTTGAGCTGCGTCACCGGGGCCACCCCGCTCGCGAGCTTGAGGTTCGATGCGGGGCAGTGCACGACCTGGCAGCTCTGTGTCGCCAGCAAGTCGATGTCAGAGTCTGCGAGGTGCACGGCATGAACGGCGATGAACGCCGGCCCGGTGACTCCGAGTCGGTCGAGCCGCGCGAGCGGCGTCATTCCGATGGAAGCGCGGCTCCGCTCGAACTCGTCGCGCGTTTCCTGGAGATGGGTCTGGATCGGGAGGTCGAGCTGCCGCGCGTAGACGACGATCTTCTCCCAGCTGACATCGCTGACCGTATAGGGGGCATGCGGTGCCAGCGCAAAAGCAAATTTCGCCTCTTGCTTCCACGCATCGCGCGCGGCGAGGCCCGCCTGAAGGTAGGCGTCGCAATCCGCCGCATAAGGCGTCGGGAAATCGAGTACCGGCAACCCGATGAGCGCGCGGATGCCGCTTTGGCGGTAGGCTCGCGCCGCCGCATCCGGAAAGAAATATTGGTCCGCGCAACAGGTGATCCCGCCGCGCAGCATCTCGGCTGCGGCGAGCAGCGTGCCGTCGTGGACGAACTGCGGCGACAGAAAGCGTTGCTCGCGCGGCCAGATGTGCTGCTCGAGCCACGCTTGTAATGCGGTGTCATCCGCGATGCCACGCAGCAACGTCATCGCTGCGTGCGTGTGCGCGTTGACCAACCCCGGCAGCACGGCGTGCGTTGAGAGCGTTACCTGCTCGCGTGCCTGGAAGTTCGAATCCACTTCGCCGGTCGGCGCCACGGCGACAATGCGGCCGCGATCGACGATCAGGCTATGGTGGGCCAGCGATACGTCGGGCTCGACCGGTATCACCCACCTCGCGTCGATGCGCAGATCGACCGGTGCTGGCGCCTTCATGATCCACTAGTGCATAGAAAAAAGGCCCCGCGCGAAGGCGGGGCCTTTTCAGTGCTGCGGGTCGAATTACTTCCTGACGATGATCTCGCCCTTGACTTCGACCTCGACGCGACGGTTCGGCGCCAGGCATTCGATCAGCGCCTTGCGCTCCTTCGGATACGGCTGGTTGCAAACCACGCCCGGAACCGGCTGCGTCTTGCCCATGCCGAGGGTCTCGATCTTGTCCTTCGGCACGCCCTTCGAGACGAGGTAGTCGCGAACGGCGTTGGCGCGACGCTCGGACAGGGCCTGGTTGTAGGCCTGCGTACCGATCCGGTCGGTATGACCCGTCACCAGTACCAGCTCGAGCTTGTTCACTTCCTTCAACCGGCTGATCACTTCGCGGTCAATCGCAGCCATGCCTTCAGGCTTCAGAACGGCCTTGTCGAAGTCGAACAGCGCCTTGCTTGCCAGCGTGATCTTCTGCACGCCTGGCGCCGGTGGCGGCGGCGGCGGCGGCGGCGGCGGAGCGGGCGCAGCCGCGGGCGGCGCCGGTGGCGCCGGCTTCGGCACCAGATCCGGATCGCATTCGATGATTGCCATGGCCGGCGTCCAGTAGCCGGTCCTCCAGCACAGCGTATCGTTCACGCCGGCTTGACCGCCATAGGAGCCGCTTCGCCAGATGTTGGCATTAGGCTGGCCGTAACCAAACAACACATACCCGCTGTTCTGCGGATTAGCCTGGCCGAACGCCGAGGAATACAGGGTAGCCGCAGCCGCACCGGCCACCATGGTTGCGATCAGACGAAGTTTCATCAGTTTTACCCCTTTGGCGTGAGTTATCGTGCTTACCGGCTTCTTTTTACCTGGAACAGCAACTTATGCGCGCCCCACGGAGGAAATTGCGCTTTGCGCTTGACTATAGCATAGGGTCTTTGGCGCTGCAAAGAATCTGGCCGCGAAAAATGGCAGCTTGTCGCGTGGATACAACGGTCATGTTAAAATTTACATTTTCCGTGCTGGCGCGGCCTGTGAGGCGCTAAGGGTGTCCGAGTGGGTGTCTGCGCCCGGGCCCCAAAGCGATCGACCGCGCCGTGCTTCTTATCGTTTTCGCCGCTTAAGAGCCCTTTTTCCGATGGAGCAGTTCGCTAAAGAAACCCTACCGGTAAGCCTGGAAGCCGAAATGAGGCATTCCTACCTCGATTACGCCATGAGCGTGATCGTAGGCCGGGCTCTCCCCGATGTTCGCGACGGCCTCAAGCCGGTACACCGCCGCGTGCTCTACGCCATGCACGAGGCTAACAACGCCTGGAACCGCCCGTACGTGAAGTGCGCGCGCGTGGTCGGCGATGTGCTCGGCAAATACCACCCGCATGGCGACACGGCGACCTACGAAGCGCTAGTGCGCATGGTGCAGGAATTCTCCCTGCGCTACCCGCTCATCGACGGGCAGGGCAACTTCGGCTCGGTGGATGGCGATGCGCCTGCGGCTTATCGCTACACCGAGTGCCGGTTGCAGAAGATTGCGGCGGAAATGTTGGCCGATATCGACAGGGAAACCGTCGATTTCGTGCCCAATTACGACGGCAAGGAGCTGGAGCCTTCGATTCTGCCAACGCGGCTGCCGAATCTGCTGGTGAACGGCTCATCCGGTATCGCCGTCGGCATGGCGACCAACATCCCGCCGCACAACCTGTCGGAGATCGTTACTGCCTGCCTTGCTCTGCTCGAGAACTCGGACGTCACGGTCGACGAGCTGATCGAGCACGTGCCGGCTCCCGACTTCCCGACCGCCGGGATCATCTACGGCACGGAGGGCGTGCGCGAAGGCTACCGCACCGGGCGCGGTCGCGTGGTCATCCGTGCGCGTACGCACATCGAGGATCTGGAGAAGGGCAATCGCCAGGCGATCGTCGTCGACGAGATCCCCTACCAGGTGAACAAGGCGACGCTGCTGACACGGATCGGCGAGCTCGTCCACGAGAAGAAGCTCGAGGGGGTTTCCGATCTTCGCGACGAGTCCGACAAGTCGGGCATGCGAGTGGTGATCGAACTCAAGCGCGGCGAAGTTACCGACATCGTCCTTAACAACCTGTTCAAGCTGACGCAACTGCAAGACAGCTTCGGCATGAACATGGTGGCGCTGGTCGACGGCCAGCCGAGGCTGCTCAACCTCAAGCAGCTGCTCGAACATTTTCTCGTCCACCGGCGCGAAGTCGTGGTTCGCCGCACGCGGCACGACCTCGCCAAGGCGAGGGAGCGCGGACATATCCTGGAAGGCCTTGCGGTCGCCCTCTCGAACGTCGACGAGGTGATCAGCCTCATCAAGGCCGCTCCGACGCCGGGCGATGCGAAGGCTGGCCTGATGGGCCGGATCTGGCGCTCGGCCCTGGTGGAGGAAATGCTGCAGCGTGCCTCCGCGGACGCGGCTCGGCCCGCAGGCCTCGCCCCCGAGTTCGGCTGGCAGGCCTCGGGCAAGCCTCCGGGCTACCGCCTCTCCGATGCGCAGGCGCAGGCGATCCTCGAGCTGCGCCTGCAGCGCTTGACCGGGCTCGAGCAGGACAAGATCACCGCCGAGTACAAGGATGTCATGACGCAGATAGTCGACCTGCTCGATATCTTGGCCAAGCCGGCACGGGTCACGACGATCGTCGGCGACGAGCTTAAGTCGATCCGCGACCAGTTCGGCGACAAGCGGCGTTCCGAGATCGTGGCGCAGGGGGTCGATCTGTCGATTGAGGATTTGATCGCACCCGAGGACATGGTGGTGACGCTGTCCCATGGCGGCTACATGAAGGCGCAGCCGGTGGCCGAGTATCGCGCGCAGCGCCGGGGCGGCCGCGGCAAGCAGGCGGCGGGAACGAAGGAAGATGATTTCATCGACCACCTGTTCATCGCCAACACGCACGACCATATCTTGTGCTTCTCCAACCGCGGACGCGTGTACTGGCTCAAGGTGTTCAACGTTCCGCAGGGAAGCCGTGTCTCGCGCGGCAAGCCGATCGTCAACCTGGTGCCGCTGCTCGAGCACGAGAAGATCACGGCGATCCTGCCGGTGAAGGAGTTCGTCCATGATCGCTTCGTGTTCATGGCCACGGCCCACGGCACGGTGAAGAAGACTCCGCTGTCCGAGTTCTCGCGGCCGCGTCCGTCGGGGATCATCGCGGTCGATCTCGACGACGGCGACTTTCTCGTCGGCGCTGCGCTGACCGATGGGAAGCACGACGTCATGCTCTTCAGCTCGGGAGGCAAGGCCGTTCGCTTCGAGGAGACCGACGTGCGGCCGATGGGACGCGGCGCCCATGGCGTGCGCGGAATGCTCCTCGACAAGGGTCAGCGCGTCATCAGCATGCTGGTTGCCGAAGATCAGGAGCAATCAGTCCTGACCGCCACCGAGAACGGATTCGGCAAACGCACACCGATCGTCGAGTACACGCGCCACGGGCGCGGAACCAAAGGCATGATCGCCATTCAGCAGAGCGAGCGCAACGGACAGGTGATCGGCGCGGCGCTGGTGCGTCCGGAGGACGAGGTGATGCTGATCTCGACCGGCGGCGTGCTCATCCGCACGCAGGTAAAGTCGATTCGCGAGATGGGGCGCTCCACGCAGGGCGTGACGTTGATCAGCCTCGGCGAAGGCGAGAAGCTTGCGGGGCTCGAGCGTGTGGTCGAAACCGACGAAGAAAACGGCGAGTGAGCGAGAGCCGACCGGCGCGGCGCCGCGGAGGCGCGGGCAACGACGCGAAGCGCGCCGACGAGGGCACGCTATCACGCCACCGCGTCGCGATCGACGCGCTCGACCGCGATCTGCTGCGCCTGTTGAGCGAGCGCGCCGCGCACGCGAAAGCGATCGGCGCCCTGAAGAAGGGCGCGCCCTATCGACCGGAGCGCGAAGCGCAGGTGCTGCGCCGGGTGCGCGACGAGAATCCGGGTCCGTTGTCGACCGGAGCGCTTACCGGCGTGTTTCGGGAGATCATGTCCGCCTGCCTTGCGCTCGAGCAGCAGCTTTCAGTTGCCTATCTGGGCCCGCCCGGCACGTTCAGCCATAGCGCCGTGGCGCGCCACTTCGGCCAATTCGTCGACGCCGAGCCATGCGCATCGATCGATGAAGTCTTTCGCGCCGCCGAGTCCGGTCGCTGCGACCACGCGGTGGTGCCGGTCGAGAACTCAACGGAGGGCGCGGTCGGGCGGACGCTCGATCTGATGTGCCAGACGCCGCTGACCATCGTCGGCGAGATCAAGCTGCGCATCCAGCAGAATCTGCTGGCCCGCGGCAGCCCGCTCGCGGCAGTCAAGAGGATCTATTCGCACGCGCAATCGCTCGCGCAGTGCGCGCAATGGCTGGCGCGCCACCTGCCGGCCGCGGAGCGCGTCGCAGTAGCGAGCAATGCGGAAGCGGCCCGGCTCGCCTCTTCCGAGCGGGGCGCCGCCGCGATCGCCGGAGAGGCAGCGGCTTCGATGTACAAGCTCGCGGTTGTCGCCGCGCACATCGAGGACGAGCCCAACAATACGACGCGTTTCTGGGTGCTGGGCCGCGAATCACCGTCGCGCTCCGGGAAGGACGAGACTTCGCTCGTGATGTCGGCGCAGAACCGACCCGGCGCCGTGTACGCGCTGCTCGAGCCCTTCGCCAAGCATGGGGTCAGCATGAGCCGGCTGGAGTCCCGCCCGTCGCGCACCGGTCTCTGGGAGTATCTGTTCTTCGTCGATCTCGAGGGCTATCGCGACGATCCACCCGTCGCGGCGGCCCTGGTCGAGTTGCGGCAGCGCGCGCCGTACCTGAAGCTGCTCGGCTCGTATCCCGCGGCGAACGTGTGAAGCAGGCCATGAGCGCAGCGCCGATCACCGCGCGGGCGACCGAGCTCGCGCCGGAGTACGTGCGCGGAATCGCTCCCTATGTGCCTGGCAAGCCCATCGAGGAGTTGGCGCGCGAGTACGGGCTCGCCGAGTCTTCGATCATCAAGCTCGCCTCGAACGAGAACCCGCGCGGCCCGAGCCCGAAGGTGCTGCACGCGATTGCAGCGGCGGCGGCCGACGTCACGCGCTATCCCGACGGCAACGGCTTCGCGTTGAAGGCGGCGCTGGCGCGGCGCTACGGCGTCGCGCGCGACCAGATCGTGCTCGGCAACGGTTCCAACGATGTCCTCGAGCTCGCCACGCAGGCGTTGCTGCGACCGGGCGATGCGACCGTTTATTCGCAACACGCCTTCGCGGTGTATCCACTAGCCACGCAGGCCCGAGGAGCGACCGGCATCGTCGTTCCCGCCCGCGACTTCGGCCACGATCTCATGGCCATGGCGGCGGCGGTAACTCCGCGCACGCGGATCGTGTTCGTTGCCAATCCCAACAATCCGACGGGCACCTGGGTGGCTCCCGCGGCCATGCGCGCATTTCTCGCCGCAGTGCCGCGAGAGGTCGTGGTCATTCTCGACGAGGCCTACGACGAATACCTCGAGCCGGAGCAGCGCTCGTCCAGCGCGAGCTGGATCGACGCGTATCCGAACCTCATCGTCTCGCGGACTTTCTCCAAGGCGTACGGGCTCGCGGGATTGCGCGTCGGCTTCGGGCTCATGCATGCCGGGTTGGCCGATCTACTCAATCGCGTACGGCAGCCGTTCAACGTGAACTCAGTCGCGCAGGCTGCCGCGCTTGCCGCGCTTGCCGACGCGGACTACGTAGCTGAGTCGGCGGCGCTCAACCGCGCCGGGATGGCCGAGCTCGCGCGCGGCCTCGACGCGATGGGGGTTGGCCACGTGCCGTCGCATGGCAACTTCCTCCTCATCCGCGTGGGCGCTGCGGCGACAGTCTACGAGGCGCTCCTCAGACAGGGCGTGATCGTGCGCCCCGTTGCCAGCTACGACTTGCCCGAACACCTTCGCGTCACCGTTGGCCTGCTCGAGGAGAATCGCCGCTTCCTGGCCGCGCTGAAAACGGCGCTTGGCCGCTGACGCGATGTCCGGTCCCGCCCTGCGCAAGCTGGTCATCGTCGGCGTAGGACTGATCGGGGGCTCGTTTGCGCTTGCCCTGAAACGCGCAGGCGCCGTTCGGAGTGTGGTCGGCATAGGGCGAGGGCGCGCCAATCTCGAGGCTGCGCTCAGCGCTGGGATCGTCGACCGCGCCCGAGCGATCGGCGAGGCGTGGACCAGCGAAGTCAGCGATGCCGACCTCGTCATGCTCGCCACCCCGGTCGGCGAGATGCCGTCGCTCCTAGCGGCGATCGCGCCAGCGCTGGGCCGCGACACGGTCGTCACCGATGTGGGTTCGACCAAACAGGACGTGGTTGCAGCCGCGCGGACGCACCTGGCAGCGAACCTGCCTAACTTCGTCCCGGCGCATCCGATCGCCGGCACCGAGCGCTCCGGCGCCCGCTCAGCCTTCGCCGAGCTGTTTCGGGGACGCACGGTCGTGCTGACACCCATCGCGGAGACCGCTGCGGCGGCGCTCGCGCGCGTGAGCGACTGCTGGGCATGCTGCGGCGGCATCGTGCGCCACCTGGAGGCCACGCGCCACGACGCGATCCTTGGCGCCGTCAGCCATCTGCCGCATGTGCTTGCCTACGCCTTCGTCGCCGGCATCGCCGCCCGCCCCGACGGGGTAGAGTGCCTCGAGTACGCCGGCACGGGATTTCGCGATGCGACCCGCCTGGCGAGCAGCCAGCCGCGGATGTGGCGCGACGTATGCATCGCCAACCGCGCCGAGCTGCTTCGCGAGCTCACGACGTATCGTCACGAGCTCGCGCGCATCGAGGAGCTACTTGTGCAGGGCGACGGCGAGGGCCTGCAGCGCCTGTTCGAACGCGCTCGCGCGGCGCGCGAGGGATGGCTGCGGGGACGGAGCGAAGCGGACGAGGCTTGAGACGCCATGCCGGGCATCCGCGTAACGGACCATCTCGACCTCGCTCCGGTGACGCGGATGGCGGGGACCGTGCGGCTTCCGGGCTCGAAGAGCATCTCCAACCGGACGCTCCTGCTCGCCGCGCTGGCGCGCGGCACGACCGAGGTGAAGGGACTCCTCGACGCCGAAGACGTCGATCGGATGCTCGAGGCGCTGGCGATACTGGGCGTGCGCATCTCGCAACGTGCAGCGACGCGCGACTTCGCAGTGGAGGGCACGGCCGGTGCGTTCCCCAACAAGCGGGCAGCACTCTCGCTCGGCAACGCAGGTACGGCCTTGCGGCCGCTTACGGCGGTGCTGGCGCTCAGCGGCGGCGACTACGAGCTCTCGGGCTCGAGGCGGATGCACGAGCGGCCGATCGGCGATCTGGTCGACGCGCTGCGTGAGCTCGGCGCCGAGATCAAATACCTCGGCCGCGAGGGCTATCCGCCGCTCGGCGTCGGTCGCGGGCAGATCCGCCTCGGCGGCGTGGTTTCAATCAGCGGTCGCGTGTCGAGCCAATTCACTAGCGCGCTGCTGATGGCGCTGCCTGTAAAGAGCGGCGGCGCGACCGTGGAAATCGCCGACCAGCTCATCTCCGCGCCCTACGTCGAAATGACCGCGAAGCTGATGGGGCGCTTCGGAGTGAGGGTCGAGCGCGAAGCCGACCGACGCTTCGGCATCGCGCCCGGTGCCGTTTATTCGAGCCCGGGCGCGATTCACGTGGAGGGGGATGCGTCGTCGGCATCCTATTTTCTCGCGGCGGGCGCGATCGGCGGCGGTCCGGTGCGCGTGGAAGGGGTCGGGCGCACGAGCATCCAGGGCGACACTGCCTTTGCTGCGACTCTCGAACAGATGGGGGCCACCGTGCAGTGGAGCGCTGATGCGATCGACGTGTGCAGCACCCGGCATCTGGTCGCGATTGACGCGGACTTCAACCGCATGCCCGACGCCGCGATGACGGCTGCGGTGGTGACGCTGTTCGCACGCGGCACATCCCGCCTGCGCAACATCGGCAGCTGGCGCGTCAAGGAGACCGATCGCCTTGCCGCGATGGCCACCGAGCTGCGCAAGCTCGGCGCGACAGTCGAGGAAGGGAGCGATTGGCTTGCGATCACGCCGCCGTCGAAGTTCCTGCCGGCGACGATCGACACCTACGATGATCATCGCATCGCGATGTGCTTCTCGCTCGCGACGCTGGGCGGCGTGCCGGTCCGGATCAATGATCCCGGCTGCGTGCGCAAGACGTTTCCGGGCTACTTCGCCGAGCTGCAGAAGCTCGCCGGATGACACCACCCAGCCGATCGCCGGAGGGGAGCGCACGCCCGGGCGCGGCATGGAGGGGAGAGCCCCCGGTAGTCGCCGTCGACGGACCGGCGGCTTCCGGCAAGGGAACCGTCGCGCTGGGGGTGGCTCGCATTCTGCGCTTTCATTACTTGGATAGCGGTTCGCTGTACCGGCTGGTCGCCTACCGGGCGCTCTCTCAAGGCGCACCGATCGAGGAGGAGGGCGGACTGACCGCTCTTGCGAGCGGCCTCGCCGCGAGCTTCGAGGGCGAGCGGATCGTTCTCGACGGAAGCGACGTCACACTCGCGATCCGCACTCCCGAAGTGGGGGCGGCAGCCTCCCGGGTTGCGGTATTCCCGGGGGTCCGGCGGGCTCTGCTCGTCCGTCAGCGGGGTTTCCGGCGGCCGCCCGGCCTCGTCGCAGACGGGCGCGACATGGGCACGGTGGTCTTCCCCGACGCCGTGCTCAAGGTCTATGTGACCGCTTCCGCCGAGGAGCGGGCGGCGCGCCGGTATAAGCAGTTGATAGAAAAAGGAAACTCCGTTACCATTGACAGTCTTTTGCGCGATATCCGGGAGCGCGACGCGCGCGACATGGGGCGGGCCGAGGCACCGCTTAAGCCAGCCGCCGACGCGATCGTGCTCGATACGACGGGCATCTCCATCGAGGCGAGCATCGCCTTCGTACTGGAGCGCTACCGGCAAATTAGCGGAGAAGCGCGAACGGAGACGTAAGCATCTGAGCTGACACAGAGAATCATGGGCCGCCAGCCTGGCCCGGCAGTGATGCCGGCGGTGGCGGAATCGAGCAACCAACCCGTCGCCGCGCCTGCGGTGGCGACAGCAAGGAAACGGAAACATTCATGGCAACCGCAACAAGCAACCGTCCCGCTCAACCGCAGGAGAACTTCGCTGCACTGTTCGAGGAATCGCTCGCGCGGCAGGAGATGCGCCAGGGCGAACTCATCACCGCCGAAGTCACACGCGTCGATTACAACATCGTCGTCGTCAACGCCGGCCTGAAATCGGAAAGCTTCATTCCCATCGAGGAATTCAAGAACGACAAGGGCGAAGTCGAAGTCAAGGCCGGCGATTTCGTGACGGTGGCCATCGAGAGTCTGGAGGACGGCTACGGCGAGACTCGACTCTCGCGCGACAAGGCGAAGCGGCTCAAGGCGTGGCACGACCTCGAGGGAGCGATGGAGCAGGGCAGCGTCGTGCAGGGCCTCGTCACCAGCAAGGTGAAGGGTGGGCTGACCGTTATGGTCAACGGGATTCGCGCCTTCCTGCCCGGTTCGCTCGTCGATATCCGCCCGGTGAAGGACACCGGGCCGTTCGAGGGCAAGCAGCTCGAGTTCAAGGTCATCAAGCTCGACCGCAAGCGCAACAACGTCGTCGTTTCGCGCCGCGCCGTGCTCGAAGCGAGCCTTGGTGCCGAGCGCGAGGAGTTGCTCAAGACCCTGCAGGAGGGGGCCATCGTCAAGGGCGTGGTCAAGAACATTACTGACTACGGTGCGTTCGTCGATCTGGGTGGCATCGACGGGTTGCTGCACATCACGGATCTCGCCTGGCGACGCGTCAAGCACCCGTCCGAGGTGCTTTCGGTGGGCGATGAGGTCACCGCCAAGGTGCTCAAGTTCGACCAGGAGAAGAACCGCGTTTCACTCGGCATGAAGCAGCTCGGCGAGGATCCGTGGGTCGGCCTCTCGCGGCGCTATCCGACAGGCACGCGCCTGTTCGGCAAGGTCACCAACATCACCGACTACGGCGCGTTTGTCGAGATCGAGCAGGGCATCGAGGGCCTCGTGCACGTCTCCGAGATGGACTGGACCAACAAGAACGTGCACCCGACCAAGGTCGTGCAGCTCGGCGACGAGGTCGAGGTGATGATCCTCGAGATCGACGAAGAACGGCGCCGCATCTCCCTCGGGATGAAGCAGTGCATGCCGAACCCGTGGGAAGAGTTCGCGATGAACCACAAGAAGGGCGACCGGGTGAAGGGGCTGATCAAGTCGATCACGGACTTCGGCGTGTTCATCGGCCTGCCCGGGTCAATCGACGGGCTTGTGCATTTGTCCGACCTGTCGTGGACGCTGCCCGGCGAGGCCGCGGTGCGCGAGTATCGCAAGGGCCAGGAGGTCGAGGCGGTGGTCTTGGCGATCGATGTCGAGCGTGAGCGCATCTCGCTCGGCATCAAGCAGCTCGACGGGGATCCGTTCTCCAACTACGTCGCCACGCACGACAAGGGCAGCGTCGTCACCGGGACGGTGAAATCTCTCGACGGCAAGGGCGCAGTGGTCACGCTTTCCGGAGACGTCGAGGGGTATCTGCGTGCGTCGGAAGTGGCACGCGACCGGGTCGAGGACATCCGCTCGCATCTGAAGGAAGGCGATGCCGTGACTGCGATGATCATCAACATCGACCGCAAGAATCGCTCGATCAATCTCTCGATCAAGGCCAAGGACCACGCTGAGGAGGCGGAGGCCATGCAGCGCATGAGCGCCGAGAACTCCGGCGCAAGCGCCGGGACAACCAACCTGGGGGCGCTGCTCAAGGCCAAGCTCGACAACAAGAGCCAAGGATAAGCGAGTCCGTGATGACCAAGTCGGAGCTGATCGACCGCTTGGCGGCGCAGTTCCCGCAGCTGGTAGCCAAGGACGCAGAGCTTGCGGTCAAGATGATTCTCGATGCCATGGCCGACAGCCTGGCCAAGGGCGAGAGGATCGAGATTCGCGGCTTCGGCAGCTTCGGACTGAACTACCGGCCGCCGCGAACCGGACGCAATCCCAAGTCCGGAGAACGGGTGCAAGTGCCGGAGAAGCACGTGCCCCATTTCAAAGCAGGCAAGGAGCTTCGCGAACGCGTCGATTTCAAGAAGGATTGAGCCAAGCGCAAGGGCGGGCGGCCTCCTTGCGCCATTTGCTACTCGCACTTGCTTGTCATCCGTCGGCCGCGCGGCCATTCGCTTTACGCTCGACCCCCATGCGCCTCGCGTGGGTCCCCGCTCGCTGCTCAGGCCGCTATCCGCTACGATAGTGCCGCTTTTTCTTTTGGAAGTGCCCGATGGGATTCGTCCGCTGGGTTGTCGGCATCAGCATCTTCGTCGCCTTGCTCTTCCTCGCGCTGCAGAACGCGGAACTGGTCACGCTTCGCTTCTACCATTGGTTCTCGTGGGAGGCACCGCTCATCTTCCTGCTGCTCATCGCGTTCGCTCTGGGAGTGGCTGCAGGGCTGCTCGCAGGCCTGCCGCGCCATGTGCGGCTCAAGCGCCAGGTTTCGCGGCTTCGGCGAGAGCAGAAAGCGGGATCGGCTCCGGGTGCTCCCTATGACGGCGCGTGACACGTAGCTGACCGTAAATGGACTTCGAGCGCCTCTGGTGGCTGCTGCCGATCCCCGTGCTTTTCTTCGCCCTGGGGTGGATCGCCGCGCGCATCGACATCTCGCATCTGCTACGCGAATCGCGCGCGTTGCCACTGTCGTATTTTCGCGGACTGAACTTTCTGCTCAACGAGCAGCCGGACAAGGCGATCGAATCGTTCATCGAAGTGGTCAAGGTCGATCCGCAGACGATCGACCTGCACTTCGCGCTGGGAAGCCTGTTCCGCCGACAGGGCGAGATCGACCGCGCGATCCGCATGCACCAGAACCTGCTCGACCGACCGGACCTTCCCGCGGAGAAGCGGCAGATCGCCGTGTTCGAGCTCGCCCAGGACTTCCATCGGGCGGGACTTCTTGACCGGGCCGAGGAGCTCTTCAGCAAGCTTGAAGGGAGCCCCTTCGAGCTGCAGTCGCTTGGTTTCCTGCTGCAGATCTTCGAGCAGGAGAAGGACTGGCAGAAGGCGATCACCGTCACCAAGCGCATGGAGGCGCTGGCGAAGCGACCCTACTTCAAGGAGATCGCCCATTACTATTGCGAGCTGGCGCAGGCAGCGATGCTGCGCTCGCAGCTGGAAGATGCCCGCAGGCACCTCGACCAGGCTCTCGCCGAGTACAAACTGTGCACGCGGGCGACGATGCTGCTCGGAGATCTCGAAGCGCAGCGCAGCGATCACGAGGCGGCGATCGCCGCTTGGCAGAGAATCGAGTCGCAGAATCCTGCGTTTCTCGGGTTGGTCGCCGACCGACTGGCCGATGGCTATCGGCGCAGCGGCGACGTCGCGCAGGGCATCCGGGTGTTGCGCAGCTACGAGGATCAGTACCCCTCGCTCGACCTGCTCAATGCGCTTTTCAACCAGATCCTCGCGCACGAGGGTGCCGATGCGGCGGCGCAGCTCATAAAGGACGAGCTCAGTCGTAACCCGACCCTGCTCGGACTGGACAAGCTCCTCGAGGCGCAGCTCATGGCCGCGCCGGCCGACCGCCGCAACGATCTCGAGCTCGTGAAGGGCCTCGTCGGTCAGCACATCAAGCGACTGGGCATGTATCGATGCGAGCAATGCGGCTTCCGCGCCAAGCAGTACTACTGGCGCTGCCCGGGCTGCGGCAAGTGGGAGACCTATTCTCCGCGGCGCACCGAGACCCCCGACGGCTATGCCTGACCCGCGCATCATCGTCGCGCTGGATTTCGCCGATGGTGCGCGCGCCGTGGCGCTCGTCGATCGGCTGGCCCCGGAGATCTGCGCGCTCAAGATCGGGAAGGAGCTGTTCGTGAGCGCCGGCCCCGACCTCGTCCGCAGCATCGTCGCCCGCGGCTTCAAGGTCTTCCTCGACCTAAAATTTCATGACATTCCGAACACCGTCGCTCAGGCGTGCGTCGCCGCGACGCGTCTCGGCGTGTGGATGCTCAACGTGCATGCCGCAGGCGGACGCGCGATGCTCATTGCCGCGCGCGAGTCGATTATGGAGGCGGCCCGTGCACTGGGACGGCCGGCACCGCGCCTCGTCGCGGTAACCGTGCTGACAAGCCTCGGGCAGGCCGACCTCGATGAGGTGGGCTTGTCGGGCGGAACGGAGGGTGCCGTCCTTCG
>DASVFM010000227.1:0-14454 GCA_036380055.1 Casimicrobiaceae bacterium | reverse complement strand
GCGCTCGCGGTCGTCGGCCTGTTCTTCGTCGCGCCGCTCGTGATGTCGGCTGTCGTTGCTTTCAGGGGCGCCGACGGCGGCTTCACGCTCGAGCACTTCGCCAAGTCGTTCGACTTCTACACGACGGACCTGCTGTTCTCGCTGGAGATCGTGGTGATCTCGACGCTGCTGATCGGCGCTGTTGCGATCGCGATCGCGGGCTATCTCACGCTCGGCGAGCACCCGCGTATGGTAGCGATTCTGCGCTGGCTGTACCGCTGGCCGCTGTTCATTCCGTTCGTCGTCGCCGGTCAACTGATGCGAACCTTCCTCGCGAAGAACGGCATGATGAACCACGTGCTGATAGCCGGCGGGCTGATCGAGCCCTTGCAGGCGCAGAGCTTTCTCGACTGGCGCGGCATCGTTATCGCGTTCGTATGGAAGCAGGCGCCATTCGTGACCTTGCTGCTGGCTGGCGCGATGGCCTCGCTCGAGCGGCAGCACATCGAGGCAGCGAGGAACCTCGGCGCGCGGTCATTGCGCGTGCTCGTCGACATCGTCTTGCCCCAAGTCCGGGGCACGCTGTTGGTGGGGCTCGTGCTCTCCTTCGTGACGATGCTTTCGGTACTGTCGGTTCCGCTGATGATCAACCCCAACTCGCCGACGATGATCACGGTTGACGTCGCGTACCGGATCAGCACCTTCGGCGACTACCCGGTGGCGAACGCACTGTGCCTGCTCACGCTCGGTCTGTCGGCGATCGGGGCCGTGTTCTACCTGCGCCACGCAGCGGTGCGGGTTGGGGGTTGAGGCCGTGACGAACGTTCGGTTCCCTTCGCTGCTGCGCACGCTCGTCGCCGCGGTGCTGCTTGCACTGCTCGCGTTCGCGATCTTTGGCCCGCTCCTCAACCTGATGCTATGGGCGTTTGCGGAGCGCTGGTACTTCCCGAGCAAGCTGCCCATCGAGTACGGACTCACGTATTGGTACCGTGTGTTCCAGCCGCGCGGCAACGCGCTCGCCTCACTGGGCACCAGCATCTGGATCGCTGTGCTGACGGTTCTCGTGAGCCTCGCTGTGGCCATTCCCGCCGGCTACGCCCTGGCGCGGCTGAAACTTCCCTGGCGCGGCGCGATCCTGCTCGTGTTCCTGCTGCCGCAGGCGGTTCCGAATCTCCCCGTGTACGTGAACATCGCGCAGGTGTTCTACCAGATCGGGTTGAACGGCACGATCCTCGGCGTGGTGCTGGTTCACGCCTCGCACGGGCTCGTGCTCGCGGTGTGGATCGCCTCGGCGGCTTTCGCCTCGGTCGACGTTTCACTCGAGGAGGCCTCGCGCAACCTGGGCGCATCTGCCTGGACTTGCTGGCGCACCGTGACGCTGCCGCTCGCAGTGCCAGGGCTGATCGCCAGCGCGATCTTCGTCTTCCTCGAGTCGCTCGACGAGTTTACCGGCACGTATTTCGTCGGCGTTCCCGACGTCACGACGCTGCCGCTCCTGATGTTCAACGCGACCATGGGCGGCAATTACCAGATCTCGTCGATCACCGCGCTCCTCCTGCTGATTCCGTCGATCGGCTTCATGCTGATCGTCGAGCGGTTCCTCAAGGCCGACGTGCTCGCGATGGTCGGCCGCTAGCGCGATGGCAAAGCAGAAGCGGGCGAAGGACGGGCCGCCGAGCTTGAGCATCACGGCAGCTGTGGCGACGATCCGGCTCGAGCGTCCCGCGGAGCACAACCGCATCGACCCCGACGACATTCCCGTTCTGCGCCGCTACCTGGAGGAAGTCAACGCGACGCAGCAGGTGCGCGTACTGGTGTTCACGGGCAAGGGGACGAAGACCTTCAGCTCGGGCTTCACCGTGGGCGCGATCCTGCAGCGCCTCGACCGGAGCTTCGAGGACCTGCTCGACGCGATCGAGGGTTTTGCGCTGCCGACGATCTGCGCGCTCAACGGCAGCGCCTACGGCGGCGCAACGGACCTCGCGTTGTGCTGCGATTTCCGCATCGGCGTGCGTGGCACCGTCATGTTCATGCCGGCGGCGCGCTTCGGGCTGCACTATTACCCGGGCGGATTGCGACGTTTCGTCGCGGCCGTCGGGCTCGCCCAGGCCAAGCGCATCTTCTTGACCGGCCAAACGCTGCGCGCGGAAGAGCTGCTGCGCATCGGTTTCCTCACCGACCTCGTGCCGCGCTCGGCGCTGCGGACTCGGGTTGCACAGTACGTGGCCGCGATCGCGCAGTGCGCGCCCGGGGTAGTGAAGTCGATGAAGCGACAGCTCAACGCGATCGCAACAGGCGAGGCCGAGGGCAGCTCGCGCGAAGCCTACTCCGCCTCGCTCTCGTCCGAGGAGTTGCGACGCCGCCTCGCGGCGCTGCCGAAGCACTGAGCGACGCCGCCGGGCGCGGCGTTCTGTGCCATCATATGGAGTCGCCCTGGCGCGCCGGTCGCATCCGTCGTGAGCATAGCCTTCCTCAATTGCCTGTCGCTGCGCGAGGCGCTTGCCGCGATCGAGCCGGAACTGCGTGCGCACCTGCCGACGCCGAGTCCCGACGCCGACGAGGAAGACGACGACGATGAGGACGATGATCGCGGGGGCGGTGGCAACATCGATCCGGATGACGACGATGGGTCGGGGGACGAAGACGACGAGGACGATGAAGAGCCGCTGTGGGCGTAGCGTCGAGCCCGGGGGCTCCCTCACCGTAACCGACGGGAGCTGAGCGAACGATGGACACGGCCGAGCGCAGGCGCGCGTCGAAGCACGGCGGCGCGGAAGCGCCGAAGCTGCGCTACCAGAGCGGCTTCGCGGGCGAGCTCGCGACCGAGGCTCTGGCCGGCGCGCTGCCGCAAGGGCAGAACTCGCCGCAGAAGGTGGCCTACGGCTTGTACGCCGAGCAGCTCTCCGGCACCGCGTTCACGGCGCCGCGCCACGTCAACCGCCGCTCCTGGCTGTACCGCATGCGCCCGGCGGCGGTGCACGGCTCGTTCCGCCCGCTCGCCGCGCCGCGGCTGCGCAGCGCGCCGTTTGACGAGGCCCCCGCGCCGCCCGACCAGATGCGCTGGGATCCGCTGCCGCTTCCCTCGGCGGCCACCGACTTCGTCGACGGGCTCGTCACCATGGCGGGCAACGGCGACGCGGCGATGCAGGTCGGCATCGCAATCCACGTGTATGCCTGCAACCGCCCGATGCGCGAGCGCTTCTTTTATGACGCGGACGGCGAGCTGCTCATCGTGCCGCAGGAAGGCGCGCTCACGATCGCCACCGAACTCGGCGTGCTCGATGCGAAGCCGGGCGAGATCGCGCTCGTTCCTCGCGGCGTGCGCTTCCAGGTCGCGCTGCAGGGGACGGCGGCGCGCGGATACGTATGCGAGAACTACGGCGCGATGCTGCGCCTGCCCGAGCTGGGGCCGATCGGCGCCAACGGGCTCGCCAATGCGCGCGACTTTCTCGTCCCGGTGGCCGCCTTCGAGGAGCGCGACGGCGATTTCGAGCTGCTGGCGAAATTCGGCGGCAGGTTGTGGAGCGCGCCGATCGACCACTCGCCGCTCGATGTGGTGGCCTGGCACGGCAACCTCGCGCCGTGCAAGTACGACCTCGCGCGCTTCAACGCGCTGAACACGGTGAGCTTCGATCACGCGGACCCGTCGATCTTCACCGTGCTCACCTCGCCGTCGGACACAGCAGGCACGGCGAACGTCGATTTTGTGATCTTTCCGCCGCGCTGGATGGTGGCCGAGCACACGTTCCGGCCGCCGTGGTTCCATCGCAACGTGATGAGCGAGTTCATGGGACTCGTGCGCGGCGCCTACGACGCGAAGGCGGAAGGCTTCGTGCCCGGCGGCGCCAGCCTGCACAACTGCATGTCGGGCCACGGTCCCGACGCGGCGACCTTCGAGAAGGCGACGAAAGCGATGCTCGCGCCGCTGAAGCTCGAGGACACGCTGGCATTCATGTTCGAGAGCCGCTACGTCATCCGGCCGACGCGCTATGCGCTCGAGTCGCCGCAGCGGCAGAAGGACTATCTCGACTGCTGGCGGGAGCTGGCCAAGCGCTTCACCGGTAAGCCCTGATGCCGACTGCGAGTGCGGCGCCGAAGTCGTTCGTCGACGTCGCTCCCGATTCGCATTTTCCGCTGCAGAACCTGCCCTTCGGCGTGTTCAGCACGCGGGGCGAGGCGCCTCGCGCCGGGGTGGCGATCGGCGCGCAGGTGCTCGACCTCGCCGTGCTGGAGGAGGCAGGACTCATCTCGGTGGGGCCGCCGGGACGCCGCGTCTTCGATCGCGCCACGCTCAACGCCTTCATCTCGCTCGGCCGGCCCGCATGGAGTCGCGCGCGCGCCCGCATCGGCGAGCTGCTGCGCGAGGACCGGGCGGAGCTGCGCGACAACGCGACCCTGCGCGCACGCGCGCTGGTGCCGATGGCGGAGGCAACGCTACACCTGCCCGTCGAGATTCCGGGCTACACCGACTTCTATTCGTCGAAGGAGCACGCGACCAACGTCGGCTCGATGTTCCGTGACCCGAAGAACGCGCTGTTGCCGAACTGGGTGCATCTGCCGATCGCCTACAACGGCCGTGCGAGCTCGGTGGTGGCGAGCGGCACGCCGATCCGCCGTCCGCAGGGTCAGATCAAGCTCCCGGACGCCGAGCGGCCGGCGTTCGGTCCCTCGCGCAAGCTCGACTTCGAGCTGGAGACAGCGTTCATCATCGGCGAGGGCAATGCGCTGGGCGAGCCGATCCCGATCGCCGAGGCCGAACGGCACATCTTCGGCGTCGTGCTGATGAACGACTGGAGCGCGCGCGACATCCAGCAGTGGGAATACGTGCCGCTGGGGCCGTTCAACAGCAAGACCTTCGCCACCTCGATCTCGCCATGGATCGTGACGATGGACGCGCTCGAGCCGTTCCGCGTGGCCGGCCCGGCGCAGGACCCGGCGCCGCTGCCCTATCTCGCGCAAGCCGGAGCGCAGGCTTTCGATATCCGTCTCGAGGTCGCGCTCGCGCCGGCGGGGAGTACGACGACGACGCTTTGCCGCACCAATTTCCGCTACCTCTACTGGAGCATGGCGCAGCAGCTCGCGCAGCACACCGTTTCGGGGTGCAACACCCGCGTGGGCGATCTCATGGGCTCGGGCACGATCAGCGGCGCGACACCGGACTCGTGGGGAAGCCTGCTCGAGCTCGCGTGGAACGGCACCAAGCCGGTCGCGCTGGCGAACGGCGCGCGGCGTTCTTTCCTCGAGGACGGCGACGAGGTCGTGCTGACCGGATGGTGCCAGGGCGAGGGCTACCGCGTCGGCTTCGGCGAAGTGCGCGGCACGGTGCTTCCCGCTTAGAGGTCACTGCGGCGCGGACGCGCCCCCGTTGCCGATACGCTCGAGCAGCAGAATCCGGCGCGGCGTGGTCGGGAGCCACGCGCGCACTTCCCAGCTCCTCAGCACGGAATAGCCCGGGCGCGGGTCGAAGGTCACGCAATAGCGATCGTCGTTGACCCACCACCAGCTCTTGTCGGACGACGTGATCTGCGCGGCCTTTCCTGCGCGGTAGAAGGCGTTGTATTCGAAGCCGCCGTCGAGGTTCTCCGGCGTCGCGCCGCGACGCGCGGCCTCCGCGATGGCATCCCAGCGCGCTCGGTTCCACGCGAAATAGTCGTGGCTCGCAGCCGTGCTCAGCAGGCCGAAGACGACCATCAGGACGCCGCCGATGGCGACGACGCTGCGATAGACCCGCCGCTGCGGCGTCCCGAATGCATCGCGTAGCAACAACAGCATGAAGGGCAAGACGAAGAGCAGATAACGGTCGATGAAGTCGGTGATGGCGAACGGGAGCAGATACAGGAGCACGGTGACGAGCAGGAACACGCGCGGTGCGTCGGCGCCGCGCTCGCGCCAGCTCTGCCGCACGGCGCCCGCGACCGCGGCGACAAACGCGCCAGCACCAACGGCGGCGACAATCGCGCAGGCGCGCCAGAATCCTTCCGGCGCCGGTGTGGGCACGTCGCGATGGAACCGCCCCAGCACGTCGAACAGCGTGTAAGGCCCGATCCCGGTGGCGGCGATAACCTGGCCGCTGCGATAGGGCGGCACCCACAGCCCGGCGAGCATGCCTGCGATCAGCGCGAGCGCGACGATCAGCACAATGAATCTCTGCGCGGCGCTGCCACCGCCGCGGCCGAGCAGGATGATCCCGTAAGCGGCGACGCCGAGTCCGATGAAGCCGGCGAGCCAGCACACGAGCTTGCTCGACCACAGCCAGTAGAAGGGGTCGCCCGCTAGCAGGCTGCCGAGCATCGGCAGCAGCCGCCCCTCGATCTGCTGCTGCCCTGCCGGCACGCCCGGACCCGTGGCGAGATAGAGCTTGTAGAGCGCGAGCGCGAGGACACATGCCGCGAGGGGTGCCCAGGCGAAGACCCAGTCGCGCCACGGCTGCTGCGACCGCTTGTCATTCATCAGCCGGCGCAGCGTCCACGCGCAGCCGAACGCCACCGGCAGCACCAGGACGACCTGTCGCTGCAGCACGCCGAGGACGCCGAGAAGCGATATCGCCGTCAAGGTCGGCCACGACATTGGGCGCTCGCTCGCAAGCTGACGCAGGCAGAGCGCCGCGAGCGGCATGGCGAGCGCTATCGCGTAGACGTCGGTCATGTAACTGTTGGCGAGATCGAGCCACCATGGCGTGGTGACCACAGCGACCGCGGCCAGCAGCGCTTGCGCGGGCGTCAACCCTGCCGCGCGATACATCCAGAGCATCGCGACCGAACCCGCGAGGGCCACGGCCTGCGTCACGTGCCGCAGCGCGGTGAAGGAGAAGCCGAAGAGATCGACGGTGGCGCCGCCGAGCAACGTCTGCGGCAGAAGGTTCATCCCGATCCAGTCCGAGAGGCGCACCCGATGCTCGGACAGGAGCCAGAGCACGCTCTGGGTATACGCCCAGTCGTCCTTGAGCGGGAACTCGCCGCGCGGCTCGATGACGAGGAAGAGCGCGATCTGCAACGCCAGGAGCAGCGCCGTCGCCTGGCGCCAATGCATTGTGCGCAGATTCACCGTCCTGATGCGGCTCGCATGCAAAAAGTGTATCGTTTTCGCTGCGGTCTCGCCATGGTGGCCGAGCCGCCTCGAGGATTGCTCATTCATGTACGCGCAACTAGTCGACACAGGCGCCAAGAAGGTCCGCTCGCTCGAGGAGCTCACTCCCGACGAACGGACGTTCCAGGAGCGGATCGACGCCGACATCAAGATCGAGCCCAAGGAGTGGATGCCCGAGGCCTACCGCAAGACGCTGATCCGCCAGATCTCGCAGCACGCGCACTCCGAGATCGTCGGCATGCTGCCGGAAGGCAACTGGATCACGCGCGCGCCGACGCTCAAGCGCAAGGCGATCCTGATGGCGAAGGTCCAGGACGAGGCCGGGCATGGCCTGTACCTCTACGCGGCGGCGGAGACGCTGAACGTCTCGCGCGACCAGATGGTGGCCGATTTGCACTCGGGCAAGGCGAAGTACTCGAGCATCTTCAATTACCCGACACTCACCTGGGCCGACATCGGCGCCATCGGCTGGCTCGTCGACGGCGCGGCGATCATGAACCAGATCCCCCTCTGCCGCTGCTCTTTCGGTCCGTACTCGCGTGCCATGATCCGCATCTGCAAAGAGGAGAGCTTCCACCAGCGCCAGGGCTTCGACATCATGATCAAGCTCTGTCAAGGGACTGCCGAGCAGAAGGCGATGGCGCAGGATGCGCTCAACCGCTGGTGGTGGCCCTCGCTCATGATGTTCGGTCCGCCCGACGCCGACAGCGTGCACAGCGCGCAGTCGGCGCAGTGGAAGATCAAGATCCTCTCCAACGACGAGCTGCGCCAGCGCTTTGTCGACCAGACCGTGCCCCAGGCTGATTACCTGGGCATAACGATGCCGGATCCGCTTCTCAAGTGGAACGAGGGGCGCGGCCACTACGACTTCGGTCCGATCGACTGGGAGGAGTTCCACAACGTCATCAAGGGCAATGGTCCGTGCAACCGCGACCGATTGCGCACGCGGGTGGAGGCGTGGGAAGACGGCGCCTGGGTGCGCGAAGCGGCGCTCGCGCACGCCGAGAAGCGCGCCGCGCGGGCCAAGCGCGCCGCGTAACGATCCTCGCGACAAGAGAACCGGAGATCGATCCATGAGCAACGAATGGCCGCTGTGGGAAGTCTTCATCCGCTCGCAGCACGGACTCGCGCACAAGCACGTCGGGAGCCTTCACGCGCCCGACGCGGAGATGGCGATCAAGAACTCGCGCGACGTCTACACGCGGCGCAACGAAGGCGTCAGCATCTGGGTCGTGCGCTCCGCCGACATCGCCGCCAGCTCGCCCGGCGAGAAGGAGCCTCTCTTCGAACCGGCCAACAGCAAGGTTTACCGACATCCCACCTTCTTCCCTATGCCGGACGAGGTGAAGCACATCTAACGATGGGCAGCGACAGGCAACTCTTCGATTACCTCCTGCGGCTGGGCGACAACGCGCTCGTTCTGTCGCAGCGACTTGGCGAGTGGGTCGGGCACGGGCCGGTGCTGGAGGAGGATATCGCGCTCACCAACGTTGGGCTGGATCTCCTCGGCCAGGCGCGCCTGTGGCTCGCTTACGCGGGGGAGGTCGAGGCGCGCTTCGCGGCCTCGGGGCGGGGCGAGGACGCGCTCGCCTTTCTGCGCGAGTCCGGCGACTTCCGCAATGTGCTCCTGGTCGAGCAGCCGAACGGCAACTACGCGGACACGATGGCGCGTCAGTTCTACTTCGACCAGTGGCATGTGCTGCTCCTCGGGGCGCTCGCGAGCTCGCGCGACCCGCGCATTGCCGAGATCGCGGCGAAGGCGGTGAAGGAGGCGACCTACCACGTCGAGCGCAGCGCCGACTGGGTCGTACGGCTCGGCGACGGCACAGACGAGAGCCATGTGAAGATGCAGGCGGCGATCGACGATCTGTGGACGTACACCGGAGAGATGTTCGACGCCGACGAGACCGAGACCGCGCTCGCCGCCGAGGGCATCGCCTGCGATCTGCGTACGCTGGAACCGCCCTGGCGGGCGGCCGTGAGCGCGGTCCTCGGCGAGGCGACGCTGACTGAACCTGCGGGAGCCTGGATGCAGCGCGGCGGCAAGCGCGGCGTGCACAGCGAGCACCTTGGCAGGATGCTCGCCACGATGCAGCATCTGCAGCGCGCCTTCCCCGGAGCGCAGTGGTGAGCGCACAATCGGTTGCCGAATACCATCGTCTCGCGGTCGACGCCGTGTGGAAGGCGCTCGCTGCGGTCACCGATCCGGAGATCCCGGTGATCTCGGTCGTGGACCTGGGCATCGTGCGCGCCGTCGAGTGGCGCGAAGACGTGATGGTGGTGACCGTGACGCCGACCTACTCGGGCTGCCCGGCCACCGAGCTGATCGCGGCGGACATCGACCGCGCGCTCGCCGCGACCGGCATCGGCAAGTATCGGATCGAGACGCGCCTCGCGCCCGCGTGGACGACGGATTGGATCGCGCCCGCGGCGCGCGAACGGCTCGCCCGCTTCGGCATCGCGCCGCCGGGGCGGAGCGCGGCGGACGGCGTGCGTGCCGTCGACACGAGCGCGCTCTCGCGCCGGCCGGCGGAGACTGTCGCGTGCCCGCGCTGCGGCTCGGAGCGCACGCGCGAGCTATCGCGCTTCGGCTCGACGCCGTGCAAGGCTCAGTACCGCTGCGAGGATTGCCTGGAGCCGTTCGACTACTTCAAGCCGCACTAAGTTTTGAGCAAGTTCCACCCGCTGGAAGTCGCGAGCGTTGCGCGCGAGACGCGCGACGCCGTCGTGCTGCGCTTCGCGATCCCGCCATCGCTGGAGCACGCCTTCCGTTTCGCGCAGGGACAGCACCTCACGCTGCGCGCCGACATCGACGGAGAGGATCTGCGCCGCTCCTACTCGATCTGCTCCGCGGTGCAGGACGGAGACCTGCGCATCGCGGTGAAGAAGGCGCCGGGCGGGACGTTCTCCACCTGGGTGAACGAGAACGTGAAGGCGGGGGAGGTGCTGGATGTCATGCCTCCGATGGGGCACTTCAACGTGCCGCTGGATCCGGCCAACCGCAAGCACTACGTCGCCTTCGCCGCCGGCAGCGGGATCACGCCGATCATCTCGATCGTCAAGACCACGCTCGCAGCGGAGCCGCAGAGCCGCTTCACGCTCTTCTACGGCAACCGTTCCACCTCGGCGGTGATCTTCAGGGAGGAGCTGGCCGACCTCAAGGATCGAAATCTCACGCGGCTCAACATCGTCTACGTGATGAGCCGCGAGGCGCAGGACATCGCGCTCCTGAACGGGCGCATCGACGTGCAGAAGGCGGAGGCGCTGCTCGCCCACTGGGTCGATCTCAGCGAAATCGACACGGCTTTCGTCTGCGGCCCCGACGGCATGATGCAGGCCGTGTCCACGGCGCTGCAGGCGAGAGGCTTTCCCAAGTCGCGGATCAAGATCGAGCTCTTCGCCGCCAGCATCCCGAAGCACGAGCACAAGGTGCCTGCACAGCCGGCGCCGGGGCGCGCGGAGTGTGCGGTGACGGTCGTCATCGACGGCGCCCGGCGTGAGTACACGCTGGAGAAGGGCAAGGAGAACATCCTCGACGCGGCGCTTCGGCAAGGGATCGAGCTGCCGTACTCGTGCAAGGGGGGAGTGTGCTCGACTTGCCGCGCCAAGCTCGTCGAGGGCGAGGTGGAGATGGACGTCAACTTCGCGCTCGAGGACTACGAGATCGCGCGCGGGTTCATCCTGTGCTGCCAGAGCTATCCCGTGACGGACAAGGTCGTCGTCGACTACGACCAGGTCGGCTGAGGCGCGGTGCTAGACTAGCGGCCGAGCCGTTTCCCGCCGTGACCCCGCTGGTAGCAAGCTAAGAGGAGGACCCCGTGTCGCACCCGTTGTTCGAGCGCCACCGCGCGCTGCTCGATCAGGCGCTCAACGCGATCGCCGTGCGCGGCTACTGGAGTGCCTTCCCGGAAAGCCCCAAGGCCTACGGAGAGCAAATGCCCGCGTACGGCAAAGCGGCGTTCGAAGCGCTCCTCGACAAGCCGTTCCCGCTGACGCTTCCTGGCGCGCGCGGCAGCGTGGGCGGCGAGGTTTCACCCTACGGCATGCCGCTCGGCGTGACGTACCCGAAGGTCGATCTCGACGCACTCTTCACGGCGATCGCCAAGGCCGAGGAGGGCTGGCGCAAGGGGGGGCCCGAGGCGTGGCTCGGCGTTGCGCTCGAGATCCTCACCCGCGTCAACAAGCGGAGCTTCGAGATCGCCTATGCCGTGATGCACACGAGCGGCCAGGCCTTCGTGATGGCATTCCAGGCCGGCTGCCCTCACGCGCAGGATCGCGCGCTCGAGGCGATCGCCTACGCTTACGACGAGATGCGCCGCGTGCCCAGCAAGGCCTATTGGGAGAAACCGCAGGGCAAGAACGAGCCCCTGAAAATGGAGAAGCACTTCCGCATCGTTCCCCGCGGCGTGAGCCTCGTTATCGGCTGCAACACGTTCCCGACGTGGAACGCCTACCCGGGCATGTTCGCGAGCCTCGCCACCGGCAATGCGGTCGTGGTGAAGCCACATCCCAACGCGATTCTGCCGCTCGCGATCACGGTGCAGATCGCGCGCGACGTGCTCGCGGAGCAAGGATTCGATCCGAACGTGGTAACTCTCGTCGCGCACCAGGCCGGCGACGACACCGCGCAGAAGCTCGCCATGCGGCCCGAGGTAAAGCTCATCGACTTCACCGGCAGCAGCGCCAACGGCGAATGGCTGGAGAAGAACGCGCGCCAGGCGCAGGTGTACACCGAGAAGGCCGGCGTGAACCAGATCGTGATTGACTCTGCCGACGACATGAAGGCGGTGGCGCGCAACATCGCCTTCTCGCTCTCGCTCTACACCGGGCAGATGTGCACGGCCCCGCAGAACATCTACGTGCCGCGCACCGGCATCGACACCGGCGAAGGGCATCTCTCGTTCGACCAGGTGACGCAGGCGATCGCCGAGGCGGTGCAGAAGCTCGTCGGCGATCCGGCGCGCGCGGTCGAGATTCTGGGCGCCGTGGTGAACGACGGTGTCGCGCAGCGCATCGACGCGGCGCGCGGCCTCGGCACGATCGTCCTCGACAGCCAGGCGATCGCGCACCCGCAATTCAAGGACGCACGCGTTCGCACCCCGCTCATCGTCAAGCTCGACGCGAAGGACGACGCTAAGTACCTCAAGGAATGGTTCGGACCGATCGCCTTCGTGATCGCCACCAACGGCACGGCGCAGAGCCTCGACATCGCGCGGCGCGCGGTGCGCGATCACGGTGCGCTCACGCTGTCGCTCTACTCGAAGGACAGGGCAGTGACCGATGCCGCCATCGCCGCGGCCGAAGACGCGGGCGTCGCCCTGTCGATCAATCTCACCGGCGGCGTGTTCGTCAACCAGTCGGCAGCCTTCTCCGACTACCACGGCACCGGGGCCAATCCGGCGGCGAACGCCTCGCTCACCGACTCGGCCTTCGTCGCCAGCCGCTTCCGCGTCGTGCAGCACCGGATGCACGTATGAGCTACCAGAATATTCTCTTCGAAAGCGCCGGCGGCATTGCCCGCGTTACGCTCAACCGACCCGACCGGCTGAACAGCTTCACCGACGCGATGCACGCGGACCTGCGCGACGCGCTGGCGAAGGTGAAGGCCGACACATCGCTGCGCGCGCTGCTCCTCACCGGCGCGGGGCGCGGCTTCTGCGCCGGGCAGGACCTCTCCGAGCGCGAAGTGCCGGAAGGGATGGAGCCGGTCGACATCGGCGCGACCATCGAGCGCAACTACAAGCCGCTGGTGCTGACGCTGCAGGCGCTGCCGATGCCGGTAGTCTGCGCGGTCAACGGCGTGGCGGCCGGGGCGGGTGCGAACGTCGCGCTCGCCTGCGACATCGTGATCGCTGCGAAGTCGGCGAGCTTTATCCAGGCGTTCTGCAGGATCGGGCTGCTGCCGGATGCGGGCGGCACCTACTTCCTGCCGCGGCTGGTCGGCATGGCGCGCGCGAAGGGACTAGCGCTCACAGGGGACAAGCTCTCGGCGGAAGAGGCTGCCGAGTGGGGGCTCATCTGGAAGTGCGTCGAGGATGCCGAGCTGATGCCCACCGTCGAGGCGCTGTTGCAGCAGTTCGCCGCAGCGCCTACGTGCGCGCTCGCCGGCGCGAAGGAAGCACTGAACGCGGCGGCGAACAACACGCTCAAGGCACAGCTCGACGTCGAGCGCGACCTCCAGCAGGCGCTCGGGCGCAGCGACGACTTCCGCGAGGGTGTGGCCGCGTTTCGGGCCAAGCGGGCGCCGAAGTTCGCTGGACGCTGAGGCCGTGGGCGAGCATCACCCGGCAGCGACGACGCAGGAGGCGCAGGCGCTCGCCGAGCGGGTCGCGCAGGCGATGTACTCCCGCGACCGCGCCTCGCAGGCGCTGGGCATGAAGATCGCGACGGTGAACCCGGGGCGCGCCGAGCTGACGATGACCGTGCGCGCGGACATGCTCAACGGCCACGCCATCTGTCACGGTGGCTTCATCTTCTTGCTCGCCGACAGCGCGTTCGCCTACGCCTGCAACAGCTACAATCTGACTACCGTCGCCTCGGGGTGCTCGATCGATTTCGTGGCGCCGGCGCGCGAGGGGGACCGGCTCAGCGCCGTCGCCAGCGAGCGCAGCGCAAGCGGGCGCACCGGCGTGTATGACATCGAGGTCAGGAATCAGAACGGCGAGACGGTGGCGCTCTTTCGCGGCAAGTCCTACCGCATCAAGGGTCACGTCATCGAGGAAGTGTAGGAGGACGCATGCCGGCCAGGAAGCCCGCGCCCGGCGATCTGGAGGCTATCGAAACCGCGAGCCGCGACGAGCTGGAGGCGCTGCAACTCAAGCGCCTGCAGTGGACCCTGCGGCACGCCTACGATCACGTTCCGCACTACCGGCGCGCGTTCGAAACCGCCGGCATGCATCCGAACGACGTGAAATCTCTCGCCGATCTCGTGCGGCTGCCGTTCACGACCAAGAAGGACCTGCGCGAGAACTACCCATTCGGCATGTTCGCGGTCCCGCGCGAGCAGGTGGTGCGCATTCACGCCTCCTCGGGAACGACCGGCAAGCCGACCGTCGTGGGCTATACGCGCACCGACATCGACACCTGGGCGACGGTCATGGCGCGCTCGATTCGCGCCGCGGGCGGGCGTGCCGGCGACATCGTGCACGTCGCGTACGGCTACGGGCTCTTCACGGGGGGCTTAGGCGCGCACTACGGCGCTGAGAAGCTCGGCTGCACGGTGATCCCGATGTCGGGTGGGATGACCGAGCGTCAGGTGCAGCTCATCGCGGACTTCAAGCCGACGATCATCATGGTCACGCCGTCCTACATGCTGGCGATCGCCGAGGAGATGGAGCGCCAGGGCACTGACCCGAGGAGCTGCTCGCTCAAGATCGGCATCTTCGGCGC
>DASVFM010000226.1:0-65565 GCA_036380055.1 Casimicrobiaceae bacterium | reverse complement strand
CAGCCGTGGCGAGAAGAGCCCACGCGACCTGTGTCAGGAGGTAGCGCGGCGTGTGCTGCTCGCGATATTCGGTGATGGCACGCGTCAGCCGCCTGGCCGCCTCGCGCGCGACGTTCTGGGTGGTCTCGCCGATCTCAGGATCGATGTCGATCCGCGTCACCAGGAACGCGGTCTTGCCGTCGATCAGCACCTGCGTGCCGTCCTCGTTCTCGGCAGTCGAGACAGTGGCTGGCGCGTTTGCCTCCAGCGCATTGTCGATGCGACGCATCGCGGCCGCCACGCGTTCTTGAGCCGAATAGCCCGCGATGGGACCGCGCAGCGCGATGACCGTCCGGTTGGCTACGATGACGCTGGCGCTCTGGCGCGCGGGCGCGCTCGCATCGACCTGAGATGCGGTCGCGGGCGGCGCGGCCGGCTGCGCGAGCGCCGGCGACGCGAGCGCAGCAAGCCAGAGCGCGAGAACGTAACGAACGACGGTCATGATCCCCGCGGCCATTCTACCCGAGGGATCCGCGCAAACGCGGCGGTAGAATAGGCGGGACTCAGGGAAGGAGCTCGCGATGACTGCACCCCATACGCGCGTCGAGCGCGACAGCTTCGGCCCGATCGAGGTGCCGGCGGAGCATCTTTGGGGAGCGCAGACCCAGCGCTCGCTCGGCCACTTCCGGATCTCCACCGAGAAGATGCCTCCGGCGCTGATCCGCGCGCTGCTCGTCGTCAAGCGTTCCGCCGCGCGCGTGAACCTCGCGCTCGGCACACTCGATGCGAAGAAGGCCGAGGCGATCGTCGCGGCTGCGGACGAGGCGCTCGCCGGCCAGCACGCTGGCGAATTTCCGCTCGCCGTGTGGCAGACCGGCTCGGGCACCCAGACCAACATGAACGTGAACGAGGTGCTCGCCAATCGAGCCTCGGAGATCATGGGCGGCTCGCGCGGCGAGGGCAGGCTCGTGCACGCCAACGACGACGTCAATCGCGGGCAGTCGTCGAACGACGTGTTTCCCAGTGCGATGAACATCGCCGCCGCGGAGACAGTGTCGCGCGATCTGCTTCCCGCGCTCGACACGCTGCACCGGACGCTCGCCGGCAAGGCGGCTGCCTTCGCCGACATCGTGAAGATCGGCCGCACCCACCTGCAGGACGCCACGCCGCTCACCCTCGGTCAGGAGTTCTCCGGCTACGCCGCGCAGCTTGCGCAGGCGCGCGCGCACATCGAGGCGGCGATGCCGCACGTGCTCGAGCTCGCGCAAGGCGGAACGGCGGTGGGTACCGGACTGAACACGCATCCGGAGTTCGCCGCGCGGATCGCGAAGGAGATTTCCGCCTACACGAAGCTCCCCTTCGTGCCGGCGCCGAACAAGTTCGAGGCGATGGCGGCCGCCGATGCGCTGGTCAATCTGCACGGCGCGCTCAAGACGCTGGCGGCAGCGCTGACCAAGATCGCCAACGACGTGCGCTGGCTGGCGAGCGGTCCGCGCTCGGGGCTGGGCGAGATCACGATTCCCGAGAACGAGCCCGGCAGCTCGATCATGCCGGGCAAGGTGAACCCGACGCAGTGCGAGGCGCTGACGATGCTCTGCGTGCAGGTGTTCGGCAACGACGTCGCGGTCAACATAGGCGGGGCCTCGGGCAACTTCGAGCTCAACGTGTATCGGCCGCTGATCGTCCACGACGTGCTGCAGAGCATTCGCCTGCTCGCGGACGGCATGGCGAGCTTCGAGGAGCACTGCGCGCGCGGCATCGAGCCCAACCGGGAGCGCATCCGCGAGCTGCTCGAGCGCTCGCTCATGCTGGTCACCGCGCTCAACAGGCACATCGGCTACGACAAGGCCGCCGCGATCGCCAAGAAAGCGCACCGGGAGGGCACGACGCTCAAGGAAGCGGCGCTCGCGCTCGGCTACGTCACCGAGGAGCAGTTCGATCGCTGGGTGCGGCCCGAGCGGATGATCGGGCCGACCGGCGAAGGCTAGGTCCTACCCTGCTACCTGCCGCGGATGCCCAGCACCGCGTCTCCGGTCACCGTGACCGTAACTTCCGTCGTGCCAGCCTCGGTCGCCACCGGCGAGGCGGGCGCCGCCGCCATCGCCTGCGCACGCATTACGGGGTAGACGCGGCCCTGGTCGCTGGTCTGCACCGTCACGTGGCCCGGCGCCCACGCGGAGAAGCCGAGGCCCTGTGCCGCGCGCTGCGCGCGCTCCTCCCAGCTTTTGAGCGCCTGTTGCGTGACGCTGTCCTCGGCGTCGCGGCGCGCCTTCTCGGTGAGCGAGAAAGCGATACCCGACAGCAGCAGTCCCTCTTCCTGCTGGCGCGAGATCAGCGTCGTCGCGGCGGTGAAGTCCTGCGCTTCCAAGCTGATCGCCTGCGCCACGCGCCAGCGCAACGCGTTCGGCTTGTCTCCGACCTGATAGGTGGAGTAACCGGCTGTCGCGACCTTGACGGCGGGATAGGTTTTGGCAGTGGCGAGCGCCTTCGCGATCGCCGCGTTGACCTGGTTCGCGGCCGTGCCCGGATTCGCGCTCTCCGCCTCGGCGCGCAGCCACGCCTGCAGCCGATCGTTGGTCACGGTCGCGGTCGCGGTTGCCGTCACGGTTACGGAGGATTGCGAGGGCCCTGGGGGCAGCTGCGCGAGCGCCACACCCGAGCTGACGATTCCCACAGCGAATACGTACGCAGCGAAACCTGCGCGGGTGCGGCAAATCAGTGTGCTCATCGATCGATCCTTTCGACTCGTACGCGCTGCGGCAACTCCTCGATCGCCTGGCGATTGGACCACGAGAAGCACTTCGGCGCTGCTTCCTGCCACGGCAGCCAGACATAGGACAGGTGTTCCCCGGGAGCGAGTTCCACCGCCAGCGGCTGCGGGACCTCCAGAGAAAAGACGTGCTCTGTGTTGTGCGTCGTGCCCGGCGGGTAGCGATGGCGCCAGTGCCGAAAGATCGCGTACTCGTTGGTGTGCTTCCAGTCGACGACTCCGCCGAAAGCGCTCGCCTCGAGCCCGGTCTCCTCGCGCAGCTCGCGCGTCGCGGTTTCGACGAGCGTCTCGCCGCCTTCCTGGCTGCCGGTGACCGATTGCCAGAAGCCGGGATAATCGGCGCGCTCGAGCAGCAGCACGCGAAGGTCCGGCGTGTGCACGAGCACGAGTGTCGAGACGGGAAGCTTGTACGGCAACGCGCCGGCCTCGAGTGCTGGCTCACCCCGGCGCCGCCTGGCGACGCAGGGAGGCAGCGTCAAGAAACGAACACCCAGAACGGCTTGTGGCGCTCCTGCCAGTACTCGGCCGCCTCGCCGAGAATCTCCGACAGCGTTTCCCAGTCCGTGCGGTAGGCCTTGCCGTACGCGCCGGCGTGGCGCAGCACGATCGCCATGCCGTGTCCGCCGAGCCAGTCATCGTCCTCGAGGCAGTCAGCGAGCGCGTCCCAGTTGTCGCCGAAGTGAGGAGGCAGCTTCAGGCCCTTTTCCAGCGCCGAAAGCAGCTCGGTCTTGCCGCCCACGCCGTGCAGATCGATCGAGCAATACTTCAGCTTGGCAGCCGCCGCAGCCGCCTTGATCGGGTCGGGTGCGCCGTTCCAGCTGCGCACGCCGGCGTCGGTTGCGATGGCGAGGTCGGGAGGCTTCATGGCCGGATCCTTCGGAAGCTTTGGTAGTGATCGTCGGAATAGTAGCACTCGGAGAGCGTGGCAACAGTACCGCCGCACACGATGCGCCGGCCTCCGCGCGACTTCACACCCGGCGAAGGCACGGTGAACTCCCGATAATAGCCGCGCGGCATCGCCGGCAGGATGTGCTCGCGATTGTTGAACACGACGCCGTCGCGCGAGTATGGGAAGGGGCCGCCGGCATGGATGAGCTTGAGCGTGGCCCGCGCCTCGGCAGGGAGCGCCGAAAGCGATATGTCGCCCGTACGCGCTGCGGCCTCGCGCATTGTGCCGGCCGTAATCGCGCACAGCACGAGCAGCGTGACCGCCGCGAATGCACGCGGGCGCCGGCGGGTCCATACTGCGGCCATGGGAGGATTCTGAGAACGCGAATGACGATCGGCGTGAAGTATATCGCTCACGGGAGCACCAGTGGCTATGCGCTCGCCGCGGTCGCTTACGTTCGCGCCCTGCATAACGCCGGCATTCCCGTGTGGTGGCAGGCATGGCACGTCGGCGAGGAGCCCGTACAGTTTCGCATGGAGGACTGGCGGCCGGCGCAGGGCGATGCCGGCCTCGCCGACCTGGCGGCGCTCGTTCGCGCCACCAGAGGACCGATCCCCTATGACACTGTCGTCGTGCACACGGTGCCCGAGCACTGGCCGCGGTTCGCCGAGGCCGGCAAGCGCTTCGTCGGGTACACGGTCTGGGAGGTCGACGCGCTGCCGGAGCATTGGCCCAGGCTGCTCGATCTCGCCGACTTGATCCTCGTGCCCTCGTGCTTCACCGCGGAGATCTTCGTCCGCGGCGGCGTCACGCGTCCGGTGCGCGTGGTGCCGCACATTCGGCGGCACGCCTGGAGCGACACCGCTCGAGACGACGCGGCGAGGGTGCGCGGACGACTACGCATCCCGGAGGACCATTTCGTCTTCT
Source organism: Casimicrobiaceae bacterium (assembly GCA_036380055.1). Classification (GTDB taxonomy): domain Bacteria; phylum Pseudomonadota; class Gammaproteobacteria; order Burkholderiales; family Casimicrobiaceae; genus PALSA-1003. The sequence continues at coordinate 61,000 of DASVFM010000226.1, read as the reverse complement.
ACACGATCGGAGCCTGGGACCCGCGCAAGGCGCTCCCGGAACTCGTCGACGCGTTCGCGCGCGAGTTCCGCGCCGAGGAGCGGGTCACATTGGTGATCAAGACGTCGGCGGCGCTAAGCAACGCGGCGATCGACACGCAGCCGGGAGCGGGCACGCGGGAGCGCGCGCAGCGCGTCGCGGCCGAAGCAGCGCTCGCCGCGGGCCGCCCCGCGGCGAGCGTGGCGTGCGTCGGCGCCGACAACATCGACGGTCGCGCCATGGATGCGATCCATGCGGCCGGCGACGCCTACGTGTCGCTCGCGCACGGCGAGGGCTGGGGCATGGGAGCGTTCGAGGCGGCCACGCTGGGCAAGCCGGTGATCATCACGGGCTGGGGTGGCCAGCTCGACTATCTCGGCGCGGACTATCCCGGGCTCGTGCGTTACGCGCTGGCGCCGGTGAGCGGCTGGCTGCCCTACGCCTCCTACCGTCCAGCGCAGCGCTGGGCGCAGGCGGATGCCCAACACGCGCGGACGCTGATGCGACTCGCCCTCGCGCGCGACGGCAGCCTGCGCGATGCGGCGCTCAAGGCGCGCGAAGCGATCATCACCCGTTTCGCCGAGCCCGTCGTGGCCCGCGAATTCGTGGCGGCGATCAATGGCTGAGAGACCAAGGTCGTTCCACCTCGTCTTTGGCTTCGCGGCGCGGCGGCTTCTCCGGCTCGCCCGGCGCTTTCTCGACTGAGCGGCGCGCTCGCTTCGCTCGCGCCTTAACCGAGCTTCGCATGATCCGACCGCTGGCTCCTACGGCCCCTCTCGCCTGCGTGTCCTGTCGTGTCGCCAGCGCGGCCACTCGCTTGACGCTCGACCCCACTCGCTTCGCTCGCAGGGATCCCTCTCGCTGCTCGGGCCGCTAGCGCACGCGGATATGCAGGTCGCGTAGCTGCTGCTCCGTCACGGGCGTGGGCGCATCGACCAGCAGGTCCTGCCCGCGCTGGGTTTTCGGGAAGGCGATCACGTCGCGGATCTGCTCGACGCCGGCGAGCAGCGCCGCCATGCGGTCGAGCCCGAAGGCAATCCCGCCGTGCGGTGGCGCACCGTAGGCCAGCGCCTTGAGCAGAAAGCCGAACTTGCGCTGCTGCTCCTCGGGCCCGATGTTGAGCGCGCGAAACACTTTCGCCTGCACCTCGGAGCGGTGGATGCGGACCGAGCCTCCACCGATCTCCCAGCCGTTGAGCACGACATCGTAGGCCTTGGCGAGCGCCCGGCCGGGATCGTTCTCGAAGAGCTCCTCATGCCCGTCCTTGGGCGCCGTGAACGGGTGATGGCGTGCGCCCCAGGTCTTTGTTTCCTCGTTGAACTCGAACATCGGGAAGTCGACGACCCACAGCGGCCGCCAGCCCTCCTCGGCGAAGCCGCGGTCGTGGCCGATCTTCGCGCGCAGCGCGCCAAGCGCATCGTTGACTACCTTCTCCCGGTCGGCGCAGAAGAAAATGAGGTCCCCCGTCTGCGCCGCGGTGCGCGCGAGAATCTCGCGCAGCACCTCGCCCGACAGGAACTTCACGATCGGCGACTGCAGCCCCTCCTCGTTCGGCTTGGAAGCGTCGTTCACCTTGACGTAGGCGAGCCCCTTCGCGCCGTAGATCGCGACGAACGCGGTATAGTCGTCGATCTCCTTGCGAGTGAGCGTGCCTCCGCCGGGAACGCGCAGCGCGGCCACGCGCCCGCCCGGCAGGTCGGCGGCCGAGCGGAAAACCTTGAACTCGACCGCCCGCATGAGATCTGTGAGCTCGGCGAGCTTCAGTCGGACGCGAAGGTCCGGCTTGTCGGAGCCGTAGTCGCGCATTGCTTCGGCATAAGTCATCACCGGAAAGGGATCGGCGAGGGCCACGCCCAACGTGTCCTTGAAGATCGCGCGCACGAGTTCCTCCATCAGCGGCAGGATCTGCGGCTCGTCGAGGAACGAGGTCTCGATGTCTATCTGAGTGAACTCGGGCTGCCGGTCGGCTCGTAGATCCTCGTCGCGAAAGCACTTTACGATCTGATAGTAGCGATCGAAGCCTGCCATCATCAGCATCTGCTTGAAGAGTTGCGGCGATTGCGGGAGCGCGTAGAACTGACCGTGATGGATGCGCGACGGTACGAGGAACTCGCGCGCGCCCTCGGGCGTCGATTTGTAGAGGAACGGCGTCTCGATGTCGATGAAGCCGTGTGCGTCGAGGTAGCGGCGGGCGGCGGTCGCGGCCCGGTAGCGCAGCAGCAGATTCCTCTGCATCGCGGGGCGACGCAGGTCGAGCACTCGGTTCTCGAGTCGCACGGTCTCGGAGAGGTTCTCGTCGTCGAGCTGGAACGGCGGCGGCGGCGACGTGTTGAAGATCTCGATCTCGTGGGCGAGGATCTCGATCTCGCCGGTCGCGAGCTCGGCATTGAGCGAGCCCTCGGGCCGCGGGCGCACGAGCCCGGTGACGCCGATGACGAACTCGCTGCGCAACTTCTCCGCGATGGCGAAGGTCGCCGAGCGATCAGGGTCGCAGACCACCTGTACCAGCCCCTCACGGTCGCGCAGGTCGATGAAGATGACGCCGCCGTGGTCGCGGCGTCGATGCACCCAGCCGCAGACGCTGAGGGTCTGGCCGAGTCGCTGGCGGTCGATGCGACCGCAATAGTCGGTGCGTTTCAAGTTCTTCTCCAGCCGAGAGCTTCGTTCGTGGCCGCGCCCGGCGGTGCTGTCATTCGGGGCGGGCAGGGCGGTAGCCAACCGGGCACGACGTGCTGCCGACGTCGCGGCAACGCGTCGCCGTCCTGCCCGGTCAATTTCGCTGTTCGAGCGCTGAAGCGGCCGCCGGCTTGGCCTGAATCGGTACCCGGCTCGCGACCGCCTCGCCGTGCGACTTCGGGCCCACAACGCCCATCGAAATGATGTACTTCAGCGCTTCGTCGACGGTCATGTCGAGCTCGTGCACGCGCGACCTCGGCAGAATCACGACGTAACCCGAGGTCGGGTTGGGAGTGGTCGGGACATAGACGGTAATGTGCTCGCCATCGAGATGTTGCGCGACGGACGGAGCCGGGGTACCGGTAAGAAACGCGATGCTCCAGCTTCCCGGACACGGGAACTCGACCAGCAGAGCCTTGCGAAAGGCATAGCTCGAGTCGGAGAGCAGCGTGTCGCTCACCTGCTTTACGCTGCTGTAGATCGACTTGACGAATGGAATGCGGCCGAGGAGCGATTCCCATAGGGCGATCAGCCGCGCGCCGAAGAAGTTGGCGGCAATCGCGCCGGTGAGTAACAGGATTGCCGCGCTCAGCACGACGCCGAGGCCCGGGATGCGGAAGCCGAAGACTTGCTCCGGACGCATGCTCTCCGGCAACAGCAGCAGCGTCTGGTCGAGGGTATTGATGAGAAACGCGAGCACCCAGATCGTGATGCCGAGCGGCACCCAGACCAGCAGGCCCGCGATCAGGTAGCGTCGGAGGGTCACGGTCGCGCAGGCGCTCCGCGCGTCAGTGGCAAGAGCAGCCCGAGCCGCACCCGCCGGTCGAGGTGCCGGAGGAGGTCGTCGATTCAGACTTCGATTCCGACTTCGATTCGGGCTTTGCGTCAGAGGCGTTGCCGCCGTCGGTTTTGGCCGCGCCCGCCTCGCCATTGGCCTTCGCCGCGGGCTTCGTGCCCGAGCTCTTGAAATCGGTCGCGTACCAGCCGCTGCCCTTGAGCTGGAAGCCCGCCGCGGAGACGAGCTTGCTCAAACGCGCCTTGCCGCAGGACGGACACTCCTTAAGGGGCGAATCGGACAGTTTCTGCAGCGCCTCGAGCTTGTGGCCGCAGGCGTCGCACCGGTATTCGTAGATCGGCATGCTTTTCTCCCCGAACCGTCGCGAAGGGTCTGATGCAAAAGAAGAATTATAGCGGAAATTGGGGCGGGGACCGTGCTTCGCAAGCCCTTCGCGCCTCGATCGCACGCGCCGCGCGGCGGCCCGGGAATTCCAGTATGCTTTTTCGCCGTCCGTGCACGCCGGGTTAGGTAGGTCGTTAGCCTCCACCGCAGCGAAGCCAAGATGGCTGACCGGCTTCTGGGAGAACTACCGCGCGCGGGGACTCTCGCGATGGGACTCGCCCAACGCTTCGATAACTCGGAGAAACCGTCATGTTCGCAATGCTGATGGGCCTCGAGACCATCTCTCCGCGGGATGTGTACCAATTGGTTGAAGGGAAGCGAGTGACTGTCATCGACGTCAACTCGAGGCAGAGTTGGGAAAGGGCACATGTTCCTGGGGCATTGAATCTTGATCCAACTTCCTTTGCTGTAGCAGAACTGCCTTCGGATAGGAACACGGGGCTCGTGTTCTATTGCTCCAACCCCATGTGCAGGAAAGCCCCGAGTGCGGCGCGCCGCGCCAGGAGCCTGGGCTATGCGAACGTCAAGGTCATGTCGGCCGGCATCAGCGGCTGGCTCTCGGCGAAACTGCCCACGCAGTCCGGTGCATAGGTATCTGCAGCAGACCGCGCCCCAGCCAGGAGCGAGCGTCTGAGGCGCACGTGGACGATCATCGGCGTTGACGATGTGCCCGTCAGCTTCAGGTGATACCAGTCGCTGCTCGGCCTGCCGGAGACGGCGCTAGCCCACGACGATTTCGGTCAAATCGTCGACTCGGACGGAACGGTCCTGCTCTGTCTTCACGAGTGGGGCGCCCATGAGCATCCCTCCCTGATGAGTCCGGATCACGCGCAGCCCGGCAACGGGCTGCTTTTGTTTTTCCGCGTCGATGACTTCGACCGGATGCTGCCGAGGGCGCGCGCTCTCGTCGCTCGCTTTGAGGAGGAACCGCACGTGAACCCGAACACCGGACCAGGGAGTTCTCGCTCCGTGATCCGGACGGGTATTACGTGACGATCAGCGCTCTCTCGGAGGCTTAGCACGGCGTCCGACGGGACACCGCCCACTCGGGGATCAAAGATCCAATATGCGGGTGTGGTACGTTTCGAGTGTCAGGGATACAAGGTAGTTTAAATAGAGAGCGAGCGCGCTTATTCGCGTGCATCCAGATGTTTGCTTCGGGTCAAGCGATAGTTGTTTCATTCGACATGTGCTCATCTTCGCACATCATCGAGGAGCTGACGAAGAGCAACAATGTTCAGCCTCTCGCCGCGTTCTTTGGCGAGCTCAAGCGATACTTGACCAAGGAGCAAAAGACGACGCCGTTCGAGCCATACAAATTTACGGGCGACGGGTGGTTGCTGCTATTCCCGGCAAATACGCACGGTTCGCGCCTCCTGAGCTTCCTGGAGAATCTGTGCCTGTACTTTGCCGTTGAATTCCGGCGCTCTCTTTTGCCGCACCTGTCTCGCAAGCCCAGGCTTGCAGGCATTACCTTCGGAATCGACAAGGGCGAGCTAATTCCGGTAACCATGCAAGGCCAGCCGAGCCATCAATGTAGCGTGTCGACTGCAGACAGTCGTCGGAGATAGAGGGCCACCCGCCGCGTACACGGCATTGGTATCCGATCGTGTGTATAAGGAATACTTTGCCGAGACCAACCCTCATCGAGTGGTAAAGGTTACGCGCAACTTGCGCAATCTGAACGAGGGGGCCGAATTCGCATGTCGCCGACTTTGGCTGCTGCGTCCGTACCTTCCGGAAGATGGGCCGAGCTGATCTGCCGCACTCTGGGGCGGCCGCGGCGGAGCATCCTTGGAGCTTCGTTTGTCAGAGATCTGAAGGAGTGCGTTTCAGTGGTGATGGTCAAGTCTGTTTGTGAAGACTGCGAGGAGGCATGAAGAGCGGCGAGCGAGCGACCGGGGAAGCCGCTTTCCAGCTCATCGACCAGCGGATCCGCGACCTGGGGGGATGGCGCAGTGAGACATTGGCCCGCATGCGGGCGCTGATCCTGGAAGCTGATCCCGGGATGACCGAGGAGTGGAAGTGGATGGTTCCGGTCTGGTCGCACGACGGCATCGTCTGCACAGGAGAGGCGTACAAGAAGGTCGTGAAGCTCACCTTCGCACGGGGAGCGAGCATCCCTGACCCATCACACCTCTTCAATTCCAGCCTGGAAGGCAACACGCGAAGGGCGATCGACATCCACGAGGGGGACAAGGTCGACGCGGTCGCGTTCAAGGCGCTCGTGAAGGCTGCAGTCGCCCGGAATAGCCGGCCGGCGAAGAAGACCGGAAAGAAGCGCGCCAGATAAACGCCACCCAGGGTTGCTGCGGCGTGGACAACGACTGTCACGGTTGCAACGGCTGCGGCAGTCCCAGCCGCGGTCGCGGTGACGCCCGTCGCGAGAGTGAAGCACAGTTTCAGAGTTCTACGGTCACGCGCAGGAAAGTGGCGGGAATGGACGTGGCATCCTTGCGTGGGCTCTTGTTCTCGCGGTTGAACAGGTCTTCCAGCTCTTTCTTGAGTTCCGCCGCCTGGCCGTTCTTGTCTGCGGCCTCGCCTCTCCGCTTTCGCGCATCGTGGCTGCGATGCGCGTGAAGTCGCCTTTTTCCCACAGCGCCTGATTTGGATTCATGGAGGTATCTCTCCTGATGCAGTGAGATGGTTTAGGCTGCCGAAGCGCCCGCTCTAGTCACATGCTCCCGTCCCGCTGGGCCGAGGAGCTCGGGATCGACTTGCGTGCTGACGGTGACGCCGTTGCGCAGCGTTTGCAGAACGACGCAGCAAGTCTCCGCAGTGCGGAGGAGCGTTTGCAATGTCTTGGCGTCGACCTGGCCCTCCGGCTGCAGCCGGACGCTGCAGTGCATCTTCTGGAATCCCACCGGAACCGAGCGATCGACCATCAGGCAACCGCGCACGTCGAGTTCCGCCTGCACCTTGACCTCGAGGGACTGCAGCCTCACGCCGAGATGCTCCGCGATCATGCGCAGTGTCGAATCGAGGCACGCAGCGAGCGCGGAAGACAGCAGGTCGCCCGGATTGGGGAAGTCGTGGTCGCCTCCGATGGCGTGGTGTATGCCGAAACACAGCGGCGTGCCGCCGCTGTTGTCGGGAATGACCGCGCCGTGAAACGCGTCCCCGCCGCAGCCGTTGATGGTCTGCGCGCCGTCGCGGATCCACGCTTCCGCCGGGACGCTGCGGTACCGCTCGCGCAGGGGGTTTTGCCGTTGCTGCACCAGCTTCGCTCTTGCCGGGGCCATGATGCCTCCATCTCTCTTGGGTTGCGACGGTGGCAGCCTGACACGGTCCTGCATCCGCGTCGTGAGGCGGTGGGCCCAGTGCGAGCTCGGCAGCAATGCGGCTTGCCAGCCAAACCTGGGCCGCAGGCCCCAGGCTCCGGCGATGAACATCTAGTCCCGTCCGAGACCGGCTTTCCGCGCGATCACGATGGCCTGGGCGCGGTGCCGCGCATCGAGCTTGGAGAAAACGTGGTTGACGTGATTGCGGACCGTCTTTTCGGCGATGCGCAGGCGATCGGCGATCTGCCCGTTAGTGAGCCCGCGGGCAATGCCATCGAGGATCTCGCGTTCGCGGCTCGTCAGGGCCGCAAGCCTCCCGTCGGCAGTGCGGGCGTGCTCGTCGAGAGCGAGGAATTCGTTCAGCTCGCGTTTGAACACGAGCCACGCCGGTTCGTCCACCCGCAGGATGTGGTTGCGACCTTCGAGCGGCACGAAGCGCGCCTTTGGCATTGCTGCGGCGAGGCGGCGCCCAGCCTCGAACGGCACCATTGCATCGCCCCGGACGTGGAAGACCAGCACCGGCGCGGCAACGTTCGCAGCGTCGGCGCGGACGTCGAATGCGTTGAACTCCTCCCAGAGCCGTCGCGCCATGACCGGCGAAGCGCTCTGGCGTTGCAGCTCGCCGATCGACTTCTGCGCGCCCGCGCCGGCTTCGGGCATCAGCAGACCTGCGAACAGCTCGCGAAACGCGCCGACTTTCCTGCCCCAGCCCAGCTCGATCATCTCCGCGAACGTCCGCGCCTGACGAGCCAGTTTCTCGCCGGCGTCGGCCACGAATGCGCCGTACAGGTAGCTGTCGTAGATGACGAGTCGGCTGACTCGCTCGGGGTGACGGGCCGCGTAGGCCAGCGCAATCGCGCCTCCCTGGCAAAGGCCGAGGAGCGGAAAGCGGGAGAGTTTGAGCGAATCGACGACGGCCTCCAGGTCGGAGACGAGCGCGTCGAGGGAGACATCGGTCGGGTCCCGATCGGAAAGGCCCGAGCCGCGCGGATCGTAACGAACCAGCAGCCGCCGCTCGGTCAGAGCCTCCGACCAGTGCCGCCAGACGGGGCTGACCCAGTCCAGCTCGAGATGCGTAAACCAGTTGTTGACGCGCACGAGAGGCGGCCCCTCGCCGGCAGTCGCGTACGCGATCCGCACGCCGTCTCCTGCGGTGCAGAAGCGTATTTGCTGTTTCATCGGGGATCCCGATCCATGCCGGCGATGCTATTCTCCAGTCTCCGCTGGTCATTTTCGCACGGGCAGCCGTCCATGCAGATCCCTTCGTGGCTGGTCGTCACTGCGGCTGTCATACTCGCCTTGAAGATGATGCTGGGCGGGACTGCGGCCTTCATCCTCTTCGGCTTGTTGGTGGCGAGGTAATCCGATGGCGAGTACACCGGGAAAGGTTCTCTCGGTCAACGTCGGGACCACGCGCGAATTCGAATACGACGGTCGGCCGGCACGGAGCGCGATCTGGAAGTCCCCCGTCGTCGGTCGGGTTGCCGTCCGCGGTGTAAATCTCGCGGGAGACGACCAGGCCGATCGCGAGGCACACGGGGGTCCCGATAAGGCGATCTACGCTTACGCCGTCGAGGACACGCGGTGGTGGGAACATGAGATTGGCAGACCGCTGGCCTACGGAGAATTCGGCGAAAATCTCACCACCGGAGGGATTGAGGTAAACGGAGCGCTGATCGGCGAGCGGTGGGAAATCGGAAGCGCCATCCTCGAAGTCTCGCAGCCGAGAGTTCCTTGCTGGCGGCTTGGAGTTCGTATGAATGACAAGAAATTTCCGCGCCGCTTCACCAAGGCATTGCGGCCGGGCGCCTACCTGCGCATCGTCGTCGAAGGTGAGCTGGGGGCCGGCGACGAGATCCGGGTAGTCGAGAAACCCGATCACGATGTCACCATCCGAGACGTATTCCGCATCTACACGCGTGATCGGCACGAGGCCGCCCGATTGCTGGCGGTTCCCCGCATCTCAGAGAGCTGGAGGAGGTGGGCGGAGGACTTGCTCTAGGGGACCGACGACCATCCCGCGGTGGCGCGCCGATCAGGATGCTGCGTGCGTGGGCACGCATGGAGGCACACGATGGACTTGGCAAGTGCGACAGTCGCTCAACTCATGATTCCCGTTGAGGACTTTGACCGCGGAGTCTCGTTTTACCGCGACATCCTCGGCATTCCGTTTCTGTTCTCTGCCCCGCCGCAAATGGCGTTCTTCATGTGCGGCTCGGTGCGCCTGCTCGTCGGAGTTCTGCCTCCGGGGCAGAAAGCGCAGCGCGGGTCCGCGATCTACTTCAAGGTGGCCGATATCCAGGCCGTCTACGCCACTCTGAACGAGAAAGGCGTGCGCTTTGTCGCAGCCCCGCATGTCGTCAATCGCACGCCGAAGTCCGAGCTGTGGCTCTCGGAGTTTACCGACCCGGACGGCAATCAGCTGGCGTTGATGGCCGAGCTGGCGCTTGCCGACGCCTAGCTTCTCGCCTTGGATCGCGTTGGACTTCTCGTAGTTACTCAGGGAGCATGGTATCTGCGGCGCGCCGGTCCGCTCGCGGCGGGACACTTCGTTCGTTGATGGAGACGCTCCATATCGGCTCGCTCACCCTGGAGCCATTGACCGTTAGCCATGGCGAAGAGATGTTCGCGCTGTTGAGCGCGCCCGAGATCTACCGCCACCTCGACTACGCGCCTCCTTCCTCGGTCCAGCATTTGGAAGCGCTCTACGCCACTTTAGAGGGTCGGCGGTCCCCTGACGGAACGCAGCATTGGCTCAACTGGGTCATCCGCGAGCCAGTCCATGGTCTCGTCGGTTACGTGCAGGCGACCATAGGTCAATCAGGCAGCGCGTGGATCGCGTACGTGCTCGGCGCCCAGTACGGGGGTAGGGGCTATGCTACCCTGGCCACTCGCCGCATGATGGGGCATCTCGTCGAGGCCTACGCGGTGCGGCGGTTCCTGGCCACGGTCGAACGCGATAACGCGAAATCCATCACCGTCCTCGAACGTCTGGGTTTTTCGCGCGCAGGCTTGCAGGAGTCAAGAGAGCATGACCTTTCGGCAACGGAGCTTCTCTTCATCAGGGAGGTGACGAGTGCGGTGTAACTGGCAAGCTGCATCGTGTGACGACGTCACCCGAGCCCGGCGGCTTGTGCGATCATCAACGCTCCTGCTGCGACGGCGATGGTTCCGGTGACACGCGCGACCCGCTCACCCACCGGCGCGAGACGTTCGGCGGAGATGGCGGCTGCGACGACTGCCATCGCGCCCAGGTCCATGACCCCCATGACGAAAAGGATCAGCGTCAGGCCGGCACAGCAGTAGCAGCAGTGCAGGCCAAGGCGCATGCCGTGTCGCCAGGCCGCGCGGACATCCCCGCGCAGCGTGCGCCCGTTTTGTGGCGTCTCCCGGCAGCGCGCGAGGTGATGCGCTTTCCATGCAGTGAACTGGAGCGCGCCGGCGGTCAGGACGATCGCACCGGCCGCCATCGGGACGGCACGCGAAAGCGCCGGCAGCTGCATCTCGAGCGTCGCCAGCGCGACGCCCAGCGGAAAAGCGGCCATTCCGACCCCGGCCCACACGGCGAAATAAGCAGCACCCACCACCGCGGTGAGCCAACCCAAGCGAGTCCCGCTCATCCTGCCGACGGCCCGGCGGTAGCGCGAGAGCATCGGCGTCAACGACGGCAGCATCATCGCGACCATCATCGCGACCCACATGCCGAGGAACGATGCTGCGTCGCCGAGCCACGTCTCGCCCGGCATGCGCATCCACGCCATCGACATCGTCCAGCCGCCGGGCATCGGCATCCCGCCCATCGCCGACATCGACGCGCACCAGCCGACCGTAACCGCCACGCCGCCGGCGAAGAGCAGCGCCGAGACGCCGAGGAAGGCGTTCTCGCAAGTGCGCTCGGGAAACGTGTGCCGAGAGACTTCCGCTCGCGCATTGTTGTCAGCGGCGCCCGCGATTTCACTTGCTGTACATGTCATGGTGCCGCCACCAGATGCCGTTCTCGTTACGCCCCTTGGGCGCGCGGTCGAGCCACTGATACATGCCCCAGAGGCCGTCGAGTCCGCGCGCATACGCAGAATACGTATGGTAGACGACGCCGTCCTCGAGCACGAACGCGCTCATGCCGGGCAGCTGGCGCAGGAAGGTCGCTGCATCGGTTCCCGCCGTTGCGGCGATCTCGGCGACGGGTCCACCGTTTCCGCGCGACCGCATCGGCTCGCCGGGCCGAAAGTTGTATTCGTAGTTTCCCTCGCGCTGTTGCTCCTCCGTCAACGACACGTTGAAGTCGAAGTTGAAGTCGCCGCCATGCGAGGAGGCCCAGGGGAACGTCCAGCCCATCCGCCGCTTGAAGGCCTGAAGCTTTTCGACCGGCGCGCGCGATACGGCCCAGAACTTGACGTCATGATTCTCGAGATGAACGACGCTGCCGTTGAACCCATCCGCTATCGCGGAGCAGCTGGGGCAGGCGGCGGTGTACTCGGGGCCGAACATCATGTGATAGACGAGGAGCTGCGAGCGGCCTCGGAAGAGGTCCGCCAGCGAGACGCTCCCCTCGTCGGTATCAAACCGATAGTCCTTCTCGATGCGCACCCACGGCAGCTTCTGCCTCCGCTGCGCCAGCTCGTCGCTGCGACGCGTAAGTTCCTTCTCCGCCTCGAGCAGCTCGAGCCGCGCGGCGAGCCACTGTTTGCGTGTCCCGGTCCTGTGCTTGGTCATCGCCTTCTCCATCGAATTGGTGACGTGGGATATGTTAGTGTCGGGCATCGAACGGTGGGAGTGACAAGTGTGGCGGGATTCGGATGGACTCGCTGATCACGGCCGCCGGCCGCGCTCTCGCCGCGGGTGATCCCCTGGGCGCACTGAACCGCGTCGCGCTGCGCGACGACCCGGCCGCGCTCGCGCTTCGCGGCATCGCGATGGCGCAGCTCGGCGATCTCGTTCGAGCGAGAGCTCTCGTCCGGCGTGCCGCACGCGCCTTCGGTCCGAAAGAGGCCGTAGCCCGCGCGAGATGCGCCGTCGCCGAGGCCGAGATCGCGCTCGCCTCGCGCGAGCTCAACTGGCCGGCAAAGGCGCTCGACGCGGCGCGAGCGACGCTCGAGCACCACGGCGACCGTGTGAACGCCGCACACGCGCGGTATCTCGAAGTGCGGCGCCTGCTTCTGATCGGACGCCTGGGCGAGGCTGAGGGCATACTCGACGCGCTCGATCCATCGACGGTTCCTCCGGCGTCGAGAGCCGTCCACGAGCTGATCGTTGCGGGGATCGCGATGCGACGCCTGCGGACGAAAGCGGCGCGCGCTGCGCTCGCCCGCGCCGAGCTGGCCGCGCGCGAGGCGGGCATTCCTGCGCTCACCGCGGAGGTGGAGGGCGTCTCCCGCGTCCTGCACGCCCCCGCAGCGCGCCTGATTGCGCGAGGCGCGGAGCGCCTGCTTCCGCTCGAGGAGGTCGAAGCGCTTCTCGCGTCGAGGGCGCTCGTCGTGGACGCATGCCGCCACGTTGTGCGCGATGCACGCAAGGTGGTCTCGCTCGCGAGGCGTCCGGTGTTGTTCGCTCTCGCACGCGCGCTGGGCGAGGCCTGGCCCGGCGACGTACCGCGGAGCGCGCTCATAGCGCTCGCATTCCGAACCAGGCACGCCGATGAATCGCATCGCGCACGGCTGCGCGTCGAAGTCGGACGGCTGCGCACCATGCTGCGGATGCTGGCCGGCGTGAACGCAACGAAGCAAGGATTTGCGCTCGTGCCGCCTCGCGCCCAGGAGGTCGTCGTGTTGGCACGGCCCGTGGAGGAAGAGCACGCGGCGGTGCTCGCTTTTCTCGCCGACGGCGAGTCGTGGTCGAGCTCGGCCCTGGCGCTCGCGCTCGGAGCCAGCCAGCGCACCGTGCAGCGGGCGCTCGACTCGCTCGCGGAATCGGGCAAGGTGCAGTGGTTCGGTCGCGGGCGCGCTCGTCGCTGGATGACCCCGCCGGTACCGGGATTCGCGACGACCTTGTTACTCCCGGCGCCGCTGCCAACTGACTAGAATGCAAGGATGAAACGATCGAAAGCCGAAATCGTCCGCGAGTACGGACCCTTTCCCGGCGTCGACCACGTCGCTGGGGTTACCTTTGATGGTCGGCGCGTCTGGTTTGCTGCGAAAGATCGGCTGCTCGCTCTCGATCCGGCGAGCGGCAAGACGCAACGCTCGCTCGATATCGCCGCGCACGCGGGAACGGCCTTCGATGGCGAGCACCTGTTCCAGATTGCCGAGAATCGCATCCAGAAGATCGATCCGGAAACCGGCCGCGTGCTCGGCACGATCCCGACGCCCGGCGGCGGCGGTGACTCGGGGCTCGCTTGGGCCGAAGGGACGCTCTGGGTCGGCCAATACCGGGAGCGGAAGATCCATCAGATCGATCCAGAGACCGGCGCGATTCTGCGCACGATAGAATCCAACCGCTTCGTCACCGGCGTCACCTGGGTCGACGGTGAGCTCTGGCACGGGACCTGGGAAGGCGACGAAAGCGAGTTGCGGCGCGTCGATCCTCGAACGGGAGAGGTCCTGGAAAGTCTTGAGATGCCCCCTAGCGTCAACGTGTCGGGGCTCGAGTCCGATGGCGGCGATCGGTTCTTCTGCGGAGGCGGAAGCAGCGGCAAGGTGAGAGCCGTCCGTCGACCCGGGCGAGGCGCTGCAGGCGACAGCGGCTCCGCGATCCCCTCCAAGCCAAGAAGCAAGTAACCGCGGCCGTCCTCGCGGACGAGCTTCTGCGCAGTTCTTCGCGTCCCGCGGCTGATGCGGGACGCTACAATGGCCATCTTTCCCCCTGAGCAGCGATATGAGCGAGCCCGCAAATTCCCGGCCGCGGCGCCTGTTGCGCTGGATCGGCATTGCGATCGGAAGCCTGATCGGACTTGGCCTCCTCGCGTACGCGACCGTCTATCTCCTGTCCGAACGCATCCTGACGCGCACCTACGACGTCCCCGCCGTCGCGCTCGTGATTCCGACCGACCCGGATTCAGTGCGCGAGGGAGCTCGACTCGCCACGATCCGCGGCTGCCTCGACTGCCACGGGAGCAATGGCAAGGGGCAAGTGATGTTCGACGATCCGAAGATTGCACGAATCGTCGCGCCGAATCTCCCGGACGCCATGCGCCGATACAGCGATGCGCAGGTGGCGACCATTATTCGCTACGGGATCCGGCCGGATCGCCGAAGCGTTATGGTGATGCCTGCGGAGGCGTTCAATGCGATGACGGACGCAGACCTCGGTCGCATCGTCGCGTTCCTGCGGAGCCTGCCCCCGGTTCCCGGCCCCGGCCCGAACTTCTCCGCAGGTCCGATCGGGCGCCTTGGTCTGGCCACCGGAAAGTTCAGGACGGTGGCCCAGCTTATCGCCGATACGGTGCCGCCGCCGAAAGCCGCAAATCAGGAGGCTGAGGCTGGCCGTTATCTGGCGCGAACCATCTGCGCCGCGTGCCACGGGACGAGCCTGCACGGCGACAGCAATCCGGACTTCACGAGCCCGGATCTGCGCATTGTGGCCGCCTATTCTCCGGAAGCGTTCGCCCGGCTGCTGCGAACGGGAGTCGCCCTCGGCGACAGGAATGTGGGCGTAATGAGCCAGCAGGCACGCGATTGTCTGTCGCGGCTCACCGACGCGGAGATTGCCGCGCTCTACAGCTACCTGCACGCTTTCCCGGACGCTCCTCGCACCTAGGCCAACGTAGCACGATCTGCACGTCGCCAGCGTTCAAGGGCTCCCATTGCCCGTGGCCTTTCGTCCACTCTTGAGCCGCCCGAGCGGCCGGGCGCTCCTCGGCGGGATCGGCATCTTCGTCGCAGGCTGGCTGCTGGTCACGTATGCGGGGAACATCGAGCTCCACGGGATGCTGCTGCTCTACCTCGGGATCGGCGCGTACCTGGCTTCGGGATTCGCCACCGGCTTCCTGGCGCGGCGATCGCCCATCATGCACGGATTCCTCCTATCGTTGCTGATCACGGCAGCATTCGTACTGATCGCGGCGGTGCTGATGGCGCCCTCGGGCAGGTCGCTCGCCGGAAGCCTGATCGAGGCGGGCCACGCCGTGCTCGGCTTTCCGTTGACGCTGCTCAGCTGCATTCTCGGAGCGATCGTCGGCGATTTCATTGCTGCGTTCATAGCGAAACCCTGAACCCATGGCCGCGTCCACCACGCTTGACCTCGCCTCGACCTTCGTCGTGGTCGAACCCGATCACCGCGCGGTTCCGATCGCGGTGACGCCCACGATCTACGAGGAGCTCGACCGGCTTTTCGACCATTTCAAGGGCCGGATGCTCGTCGCATCGTTCAGTTTCGATGCGGACTGGCCGAGCTGGGAGATCCACCCTGCAGGCGACGAGATCGTCTGCCTCATGTCGGGCGAGGCGACGATGGTTCTGGACCGCGACGGTGTCGAGGAAATCGTGTGTCTCCGCGAGCCTGGCTCGTTCGTGATCGTGCCCAAAGGCACCTGGCATACGGCCAGGACGACGGTCCCGACGTCGATGCTGTTCGTGACGCCGGGCGAAGGTACTCGGAACAAACGGGTCTGAGCCCGGCCGCTGCCGGGGATCGTTCACACAGAAGGAAGGAGGTAAGCCGTGAAACCATTCACCACGATCGCCGTCGTTCTCTTCACCCTGATCGCCACCCTCCACCTGCTGCGGCTGTTCGCGGGCTGGGAGATCACCGTCGTCGGCTTCGTCATCCCGGTGTGGTGGAGCGTTATCGGCCTGGTCATCGCCGGCGGCTTGGCGCTGATGCTCTGGCGCGAAGCGCGCGGTTGACGGCGCCGTTCTGCTCGACACCCGGGGAGCGCGAGCGCTACCACTTGTCTGGGCGCGATCAGAACCCGAGCCAGCCAGCCTGGTAGCCTGTGAATACGGGCGCAACTCCAATCGCCTCTGCGTAGGCGGCCACATACTTGGCCTTGCCGGAGACGACTGGCTTGGACAGGAAGGTGAGATTCCTGGAGGAAAGTATGTAATTGGCTTCCAACGGCGAATCGTCGACAACGATGAGCGTTTGCGGGCCGATCAACGTCGAGATCGCAAGCAGCTCCTTCATGTGGTGGAGGGCGCTTGCGTGCGGATTGGCAAAGTCGATGTCGAAGGAATCGAGGTAGAGAACATCGACGTATCTGAATCCGTGGGGCGGGTTGCGAGCGAGAGCGCGGAGGAAGGGAACGCTATCGCCAGTGTGCAGCTGCACGCTACTGCTGACCAAGCCTCTGCACAGTGTCGTCGCCTTGGGGTCGACGTCGACGCTGTGCATGACCGAGCCCGGCAGCTGCGATACAAAACGGTCGAACAGGACGGTGCTCTGTCCTTCTTCTGCCCACCGGCCCGCATTGCGCACGCAGCCGGTCTCGACCACGAAAACCGGTCTGGCGAGACGGTCGAGATACTCGAACATGTATTTGAGCGACTCTTGCCTGTGCCCTAGATTGGGGTAGGCATCGGTCTCGAAGAACTTCCAGAATTCGGGGTTGTTCATCGGGGTCTCGCGGTTGGCCTGGCAGTGCGTTCGGCAACGCGTCGCAGTAGAGATGTCTTCGCCTTCGGATCATCTTACCGAAGGTGTCAAGAGACCACCACACGGCAGCAGCGAGTTCAGCTGTTCTCTTCGGATAGGCTATAGTGTCTTCGTTGTGCACCGCCGACGTTGTACCGGCAAGGCGCGACAGCCACGGATACAGAAGGGCGAAGTCCACTAGAAGCCTGGGAGGGTGGCTCGAATGACTTGGCACGCAGCTGCGCGCATCTTTCTAATGCTCGTCGTCTCGAGCGCGCTCGACGCGGCGCCGATGCTTCGAATGGAATCGCGGCCGGCGCCATCGGACGCCGAACGACCCCGGCCTCCTGCACCCGTTGCGCACTCACTCGCGAGCCTGCGCGAAGCGAGGCGCATCGACCTTGCTCCGCTATCGGACAGCGAGCGCGAGGAACGCGCGTCTTCGAGGTCAACGACTAGGCACGAGGTGGGATTCGGCCGCGCACCGAAGGTCCTGGCTACAAGGATCTTTGCGGCAAATGGCGAGTCGACGCTCAAGTTCACGATCAGGTCCCCGACGGCGGTGCACCTGCGCGTCCAGGTGGGTTTCTCCGACTCCGCCCAATACCGCATCACCTCGTACCGGCCTGGAGAAGAGTCGCGCGCGGTGTCGCTGTACCGCACGCCGTCGCCTGCAACCGAGCCGATGCAGACGGTCTGGACACCGATCAGCGACGGCGACACGCAGGTCGTGGTCGTGGAGCGGCTCGAAGAGTCGAGCGCGGAGTGGAGCGTGACCGTGCCTCGGGTTTCTCACTTCGACCGGCCGCTCTACGCGTCGAGCGCGAGTCCGGCGTCCTTCGGCGATTCGGCACGGTGCCAGGTCGATATCGCCTGCGTGTACCAGGTTGCACCGGCCGTCATGCAGCCGGGAATCGTTAACGCCAATTTCTCGGTCGCACTGATGACCTTCACACAGGGCAACGGCTTGAGCTACGCGTGTACGGGCACCCTGCTCAACAGCGCCAGCTATCCGAGCCCGATCTTTCTCACCGCCCACCATTGCCTGAGCGATGCGGAATCGGTCGCCTCCCTAACGACGATGTGGTTCTACAACGCTACTTCGTGCAGCGGCCGAACGGTGAATCCGGGCGTGACTCAGGTCGCCGGCGGGGCGACGAGCCTCTTCGGCAGCGTCATGCTGGACGCGGCGCTGGTGAGGCTGAACCAGATGGCCCCCGCACTGGCGACGTATTCCGGATGGGACGCGACCACGATGCAGCCGAATACCCAGATTCTCGCGATCCATCATCCGCAGGGTGATGTGAAGAAAGCGAGCTTCGGTACGGAGCTCGGCATTGATCCTGACCCGATTCAGGTCACCAACCTCGCTCTCTTTCCCGCCAACACGTTCTACGTCGTGAGCTGGGATCTCGGCATCGTCGAACCGGGCAGCAGTGGATCGGGACTCTTCAGCTTCGACACCTCGACGGGTCTCTTCCACTTGCGCGGCACGCTTACCGCCGCTTCGAATTTCACCTGCAACGACGTTGGCAAGGCGACTACCTACTACGCGCGTTTCGACAACCTCTATCCTTCGATACAGGATTGGCTGAGCGCAACCTCTACGCCCGTCAGTTACGAGGGTCTGTGGTGGGCGTCTCCGGCCAGTTCCGAGTCGGGCTGGGGCATCAACTTCGAGCATCAGGGCGATACTATCTTCGCCACCTGGTTTACGTACGACGCGACCGGCAAAGGCTGGTGGCTGGTGATGACGGCTCTCAAGAGCGCACCCGGTACGTATTCCGGCGCGCTGTATCAGACGAAGGGTCCGGCCTTCAACGCGGCGCCGTTCGATCCGGCGCAAGTCACGGCCACGCAGGTCGGCACCGGGACGCTGACTTTCAGCGATGCGAGCAACGGCTCGTTCGCCTACACAGTGAATGGCATCTCGCAGGCGAAGAACATTACACGCCAGGTGTTCGGAGCGCTCCCGACCTGCACAGCGGCAAACGGCAATCTAGCGACTGCGACCAACTATGAGGGCCTGTGGTGGGCGGCTCCGGCAGGTTCCGAATCCGGCTGGGGGGTCAATTTCGCGCACGAAGGCGATACGATCTTTGCGACCTGGTTCACGTACGATCTCGACGGTACGCCGATGTGGCTGGTAGTGACGGCCGTGAAGACGGCGCCGGGAACGTACGCCGGAATGCTTTACCGCACGACCGGTCCCGCGTTCAACTCAATGCCGTTCGATCCGGCGCAGGTGGTCGCCACGGCGGTCGGGTCGGCAACGCTGACCTTCGCGGACGGGAATACGGGCACCTTCTCGTACACGGTGAACGGCATCTCCCAAGCCAAAGCGATCACGCGTCAGGTCTTCAGCGGCACCGGTACGATCTGCAATTAGTCGATCAGCGTTGCGACGCAGGCTCCAGCGACGATCCGCGATCGAAGACGACGAATCCGCCATCCGGCGCCGGGCGTGATCTCTGCGCGTCAGCGGTTGTCCTACAGGAAAATCAGCGTAACTCCGATCCCGATACGAGCTCGGGTGATCTAGTCTCGTGCCAGGTGATGACCGAGCGGGGGTCTTCTTGCGGAGCCAGCACCAATGCAGACCGAAGTTCGCTTCATCGAAGTCGAAGCGCCGGAAACACGGTTTGTCGATCGGCGACGGAAAGTATGGCTCGAATGCGACGGTGAACCGTACGATCTGCGTTCTGTTGAACTGCTTGGGCGCAGGTCGCTTGCCCGTGAGATAGTCCTGCTCAGATTCATCTGCCCGCGTTGTGGAGATGAGCACGAGTCTCTCTTGTTCGGCTGACTGACCGCGATGACGAGCCACGGCCTCAGGCTGGCCTACAATTTGCGGCGAAGGGTGCTGCCTCTGCATGAGCGGAGCGCAAACTATCGTCCTGCCAAGAACCACTATCACGCTCTTCGCGCCGCCAGGCCGGCTGCCAGGAGATCGAATCCGGACGCAACAAGTCGAGAGCCGAACGATAAGCTCGCCGTCGGCTGATTGGCCGGGACGCGCGGTGCGGATTAACCCGGCGCCAGGGCGCGTCGGCCCGCGAATCTCTTGCTTTGCCCTCCTCATCCCGGTCTAGTCGCCTGGCGCCCTGGACGGTGGTCGTCCGGCGCCAAGTGTGCCGGTGATCGCCGAAGAGGCGCAGGCAGCTAGCCCGCGCTACCGCGCCGCGCCGCTTGCGGCGATAATCTGCCTCGGGCCGGCGTTATCCTCCGGCCGTCTCCAATGCGCACCGCTCTCATCATTGTCGGCGGCGCCGCTCTGCTGGGCGTCTTCGGGTTGATCGGCTGGTGGATCGGCGGTGGCCCGCGGGCGACCGTCACCGCTGCGAAAATCTTCATCCCGTTCTGGCTGATCGTGGCTTTGGTGAACATGTGGCTCGGGGTGTCGCGAGCGGGTTACTCGGTTGCCGAAGAGCTTCCGATCTTTCTGATCATCTTCGCCGTTCCAAGCACCATCGCTGCATTCGTGTGGTGGCGGTTTTCGTGAGACACGGCCGCGCGACGTCGCAACCTTTTGCGGCTGATCCGCAGAGGGGAGTCGAGTGAATCGACGCGACGCGGGACTGATGCTCCTTCTCGGTCCGCTCGCGCTCGGCACTGGGAATCTCCGCGCCCAGCAAGCGGGGAGAGTAGCCCGCATCGGCTATCTCAGCACGCCGAGCCGGGAGTCGGTCGAGCACGTGCTCGACGCTTTCCTGCGCAAGCTGCGCGAGCTCGGCTGGACCGAAGGCCAGAATCTCGTCATCGAGTATCGGTGGGCCGAGGGAGACGTCCAGAGGCTGCCCGCACTCGCGGCAGAGCTCGTTCGCCTAAAGGTCGATTTGATCGTCGCGCCGGCGGGGTCGGCTGCGCTCGCCGCGAAGAAAGCGACGAGCAGCGTTCCCATCGTGATGATCTTCGCCAGCGATCCGGTCGAGCTCGGGCTGGTCACAAGCCTGAGCCATCCCGGCGGCAACGTGACAGGCACGACCTACACGCCAGGCAGGGACATCTTCGGCAAGCAGCTGCAGATCCTGAGGGAAGGAGTGCCGAACGCTTCCCGGGTGGCCGCGCTCGGAAACCCCGCGGACCCGAGCTTCGGACCGGCGGCGAAGGAAGTGGAGACAGCCGCCCGGGCCCTGCGTGTGGGGCTCCAGCACGTCGACGCGCGCGGTCCCGAGGAGTTCGAAGGGGCCTTCGCCACAATGACGCGCGAGCGCGCCCAGGCGCTCCTCGTTATCGGCTCCTCGACTTATCTCGTGTACTCGAGAAGACTCGCGGAGCTCGCAATCAAGCATCGGCTGCCGTCGATGTGGAACTTCCGTGAGCACGTCGAGGCAGGGGGGCTCATGGCCTACTCGATCAACATGACGGACTTCATCGGCCGGGCGGCCATCTACGTAGACAGGATCCTCCGCGGCGCGCAACCCGCCGACCTGGCCGTCGAGCAACCGACCAAGTTCGAGCTAGTCATCAACCTGAAGACCGCGAAGGCGATTGGGCTCGTGCTGCCGCAATCGCTGCTCCTGCGCGCCGACGAGCTGATCCAGTGACGGGGATGCACGTGCTCCGCACGCTCGATTCGCCGCGACGGCCCCGACGCGCCTCAGACTAGCTTTTTGGCGCGCCGTCGGTCTTGACTTCCGTGCATTGAGTCGCTGCGGTCGCGGGCTTGCCCACCGCATCGGCATCGTCGCTCACCTCACCGCCGACCACTCCTGCGGAGGCCATCGTCAAAACGTCCGACGCACTCCAGTCGCCAGCCCCATCGAAAGCGTCCATCTCGGCCGGATACACAACCAGCAAGCCGAGACTGATCACTGTCATCGCCAAAGCGGCGGCCGCGGAAGCTACGCGCGGAATGGAAGGTTCATAGCGGCGCATCGCGTTCCTCCTTCCTGCTGCCCAATCGAGGATTCGATCACGCGCGAATGGTAGTCGCTCGCCTTGCGAGGCGTAGCCGAAATTCGGGATGTGAATTCGGCGGTTCCCGCTCGGCGCTGGCAGCCCGTGAACCGATTCTCTCTCGAGGGCCCACGTACGCAAGCGGTCTTTGTGCATGTCGTGCATTCCGATCCGGAATGGCACGACAACTCCGGGGTCAACAGCTGCGCCGGGCGGCTATTCCGCGTTGCTATCGGACTGGGCGGTCCAAAGGCGACAGCACGCGCTCGGCCTCTCCCGTGAACGACGGACGCGTGGTTCAATAGCCGGCTCGGACCCACTTAGGAGCAACCATGCCCAGAATCCGAGCCGGCAACATCACTTTGGACTACGACCAACAGGGCAGCGGCGAGGCCCTGGTGCTGTGACTGCCCGTCAGCGCGGGGTCACTGTACCTGAACCCAGTCTTTCAGCTCGCACTGATCGTATGCGGGGACCTTCGCGTTGTCCGTCACGAGCATCGCCTTGACCGCGCCCGGCTTGCCCAGCACGCCGACCGTCATTCGGTAGGTAGCCCCGCTCAAGCCGAGATAGTCGATGGTGACGAGCGCCGAGCCCTTGGCTTCGTACTTCGCCTGGTCCGCCCACGGCCGTTGCTCGATCTTCCCGTTAAGATACTTCGCCGTTTGGTGATAGCACTTCAGCACGGCCAGCGCGAACTTGCCGAACTGAGGGTCTTGCTGTACGACCGCGGCCTTCACTGCCGGCGCCTTCTTCGGCGGCGGGGTTGCCGGCTGCGGTGGCGAGACGAGCATCGTGGCCGCAAAAGTCAGCGTGACGGGATCCAGTGGCATCGTGGGCTCCTCTGTGGTCGGGTCGAAAGCGCCAGCTAACGCGAATCTTATCGAAACTACGGCTTGGCCGTGTTCGTAGGCGCCTCCTCGGGGGCTCCGAGCCAGCGAAATCGCCCGACGCGCTCGCAGGTCGGGGGTGGAGGCCGCATCGACCGGGCGCACTCGCGACGCCGGGCCCGGCTGGTCGATCGCCCGCGGCTGCGCGATAATTCAGGCCTCGCTGCATTGAACGACCTCGCGCCTCGGCTGTGGCGCCGCTCGGGCGGCGCGAGGAAGTATCGTTGGTCGAATTCCTAACGCATTGATGGAGGGATGACATGACGGCATTCAACGTGGTGCGCTTCCGGGTGAAGCCGGGTAGCGAGGCGCAGTTCATCGAGCATCATCGGAAGGCGCGTCCCGGGTTCAAGGGCTTTCTTGGCGGCAGCCTGATCAAGACTGGGGACCAGACATTCTGCTTCGTGGGCGAGTGGCGCAACTTCCAGAGCATCGTGAACGCTCGTCCGCAGATGATCGGCATGCTCGACGGGGTGCGTGCGCTGCTCGAGGATCTCGGAGGCGGCATGGGCGTCAGCGATCCGGTCTCAGGGCAGTCGGTGGTGAGGATTTCCGTTCCGAAGCCGGCGAAGAAACGTCCCGCCAAGGCGCGCCGCACGGCCAAGCGTGCGACGAAGAAGCGCCCCGCCAAGAAACGCGGGCGCTAGCGGACGGGATCGCGTGCAGCCGGGTGCGGGCCCACGGGCCCGCGCCTCGCGGCAACGCTCGCTGGACCGCGTTGCCGGGTTGCGCTGTGTTCGATGACCACCGGAGTTTCGGATAAGGTTTTCGCGGGGTCGATCCCGAGGATCTACGACACGCAGCTCGTGCCGCTGATCTTCGAGCCCTACGCGGAAGATCTGGCGCAGCGCGTCGCTGCGAAGCCCGTGCGGCGCGTGCTCGAGGTCGCCGCGGGAACCGGCGTGGTGACCCGCGCGCTCGCCGCTGCGCTACCCGACGCCGAGATCGTCGCAACGGATCTCAACCAGGCGATGCTCGATCACGCGGCAGCGGTCGGCACCGTGCGTCCGGTCGAATGGCGACAGGCCGACGCGATGCAACTGCCTTTCGCCGACGGCGAGTTCGATGCCGTCGTGTGCCAGTTCGGAGTGATGTTTTTCCCCGATAAGCCGAAGGCGTACGCCGAAGCCCGCCGAGTGCTGCGCGGCGGCGGTGCCTTCGTCTTCAACGTCTGGGACAGGATCGAGGAGAACGAATTCGCCGATGTCGTTACTTCCGCCCTGCGCGTGCCATTTCCGGACGACCCGCCGCGGTTCCTGGCACGCACGCCGCACGGCTATCACGACGCGGCGGTGATCGTGCGCGACGTGGCGCAGGGTGGATTTCGCGGCCGAGTCGACATCGTCACGCTCGCGAGGCGCAGCCGGGCTGAGTCGCCGCGTATTCCTGCGCTCGCGTACTGCCAGGGTACGCCGCTGCGCAACGAGATCGAGACCCGCGACGCGGCGCGACTCGGCGAGGCGACCGATGTCGCCGAGCGAGCCATCGCCGAGCGCTTCGGCACTGGCGCGGTCGACGGCAAGATCCAGGCGCACGTCATAAGCGTCGTGCGCTAAGGACGGACGCAGCGATGGCGGAGCAGTGCGAGCATTTCAGCGCGATCCAGCCGGTCAAGGCGAGCGTCGATGGCTGCGAGGACTGTCTCGCCATCGGTGCTACGTGGAACGAGCTTCGCGTCTGCCTCACCTGCGGCCACGTGGGCTGCTGCGAGGATTCGCAGCACGCTCATGCGCTGCAACATTTCAAGGCGACGGGGCATCCGATCATCGCCTCCTTCGAAGCCACGGAGACTTGGGGCTGGTGCTACATCGATCGCTGCTACTTCGATCCTATGCCTGGGGAAATCCCGAAGCGGCGCACCGGACTCAAGGCGCTGCTGGGAAAGCTCGGGTGGCGGTAAGCCTTTCGTCAGGTGATGTAGTCAACGACGGACCGCCGTTGCTGCACAGCAGGCGAGCGGTGTGTGAGCTCCGGGGCATCTCGCTCTATACTGCGGGCTCGCACAGACTGGACGGGAGGAGGGGGGCCAATGACTCCAGTCGTGGGACTGATCGCGATTGCAGCGATCATCCTTGTCTGGTTTATCGGACGCAGCGCGGCAAACGCTCGGCGCAGACGCAAGCTGCAGCAGCGGCACAAGCGGCCGCGCGCTGCTGCGCGTCCGCGTCGTCTGGAGTCGAAGCGCTCCGAGATGCGGGCCTACGAGGACCCGACCACCGTCGTTGGGGACATCACCACCACGCGCGGGCAAGTCGAGAAGGAAGGCCAATAGACTGCGGGCAGACCGCACGGCGAGCAAATGGCTGACGAGACGCCCGCAGCACCGGAGTCTGGAACGCTTGAGCGCCGTCTCGCGACGATCCTCTCGGCCGACGTCGCCGGCTACAGCCGGCTGATGGGCGAAAACGAGGAAGCGACCGTGCAGGCGCTGCGCGGCCACCGCGCCGTTTTCGACGCGCTGCTCAAGCAGCATCACGGCCGCGTGTTCAACACCGCGGGCGATGCGATCCTCGCCGAGTTTCCGAGCGCGGTCGAAGCGGTACGCTGCGCCACCGAGATCCAGTCCGCGATCCACACCCGCAACGCGCACCTGCCGCCGCAGCAGAAGATGCTCTTCCGCATGGGCATCAATCTCGGAGACGTCGTCGTGCAGGGCGGCGACCTGCTGGGGGACGGCGTCAACGTCGCCGCGCGCATCCAGACGGTTGCCGAACCGGGCGGCATCTGTATTTCGGGCAGCGTGTACGATCAGATCCAGAACAAGCTCTCGCTGCAGTTCAAACCGCTTGGCGATCAGAGCTTCAAGAACATCGGCCCACGCATTCGCACCTTCGTCATCACCCAAGCCGAAGCCGGGGTGCTGCCTTCGGGAATGCAGCGTCCCGGCGGCAAGTCGGTGGCCCTGATCGCAGGCGGGGCGCTGCTCGCGCTGGCGCTTGCAACGGGCGGCTACTGGCTGTACCGGCAGAACGAGGCAAAGCAGCTCCAGGAGCAGGAGTCGCTTTCGGCACAGCTCGCGGCGCAGAAGCAGGCCGCGGAAGAAGCACGGCGCAAGGCGGAAGAGCTCAGCCAGCGCGCCGCGCAGGCCGAGAGCAAGGCGGAGCGCGAGCGGCTCGTCGCCGAGGCCACCAAGCGCGAAGCTACGCTGCAGGCGCAGCTGCAAAGCGCGGAGGAAGCGCGCCGTCGCGCAGAGGCTGACCGCAAGCGAATCGACGAGGATCGCCAGCGCGCGGAAGAAGCGAGGCGCAGTGCAGAAGCCCGCGCCGAGACGGAGAAGCGCGAGGCCGAGCAGCGCGCGACGCAGGCGCAGGCCGAAGCCGAAAAAGCGAAGCGCACTACCATAGCTGCTGCCGGCAAGACGGGAACGGCGCCTGCCGGCGCCGCCGCCGGCAAGTTCGACGGCAAGTATGAAGGACAGTTCTGCAATTTTCCAAACAACCCCGACCGCAAGCTCTGCTGGAAACTAGTGCTGAGCTTCCAGGGCGGTGTAGCGGAGGCTACGTGGCCGAGCCGCGTGAAGGGCAAGTACTCCAGCGGGCGCTTCGACATCGCGCCGGCAGGTACCGTACGAGTAACCTTGAGTGGATGGAATGTGCAGGACGAATCTCCGCTCGCAGGCTCGCTCGACGGTCGCATCGCGGACAACCGCATCGACGTTCGCGGACGCTGGGCAAACGGCGCGCCGATCAACGGGCAGTGGACGCGCGCGGAGTAACGGAGGTCAACCGCCGTTCCGTGCGGGGCGTTTATCGGGCAGGCCCACGACGGAAGCGAACTCGTTTATGAAGCTCGGACTCCTCCTTCGTCGCACTCGCTCGCTGCTGCTGGCTGTCGTTCTCATGAGCGCGTCGGCGTACTCCTACGCCGCCACCTTCGTCTCGGTTGCGATTGCGCCACCGCCGCTCCCCGTGTATGCGCAGCCGATCTGTCCCGGCCCAGGCTATATCTGGACGCCCGGCTACTGGGGCTACGGTCCGAGCGGCTATTTCTGGGTGCCGGGTACCTGGGTGCTCGCTCCCTTCGTCGGTGCGCTGTGGACGCCGGGCTATTGGGGCTGGGCCAACGGCCTCTACGTATGGCACGCCGGCTACTGGGGCCCGCGCATCGGCTTCTACGGCGGCATCAACTACGGCTTTGGCTACTTCGGTACCGGATACCAGGGCGGCTACTGGCAGGGCGGGGCGTTCTACTACAACCGCTCGGTGACCAACGTCAACGTTAACGTCACCAAGACTTACAACACGGTGATCAACAACACCAACGTCAATCGTGTCGCGTACAACGGCGGCACGGGAGGGGCTGTGGCGCGCCCGACGGCGGACGAAGAAGCCTTCGCGCGGCAAACCCATCGCAGCGCGACGCCCGCGCAGCTCAACCACGAACGCGCCTCGAGCACCAACCGCGAAATGCTGGCGTCGGTCAATCAAGGCAGGCCGGCAATCGCCGCGACGGCGAGGCCCGGCGCGTTTGGCTCGCGCAACACCGTGGGTGCGGAGGGAGCGGCAATGCCGGAGCGTTCGATGCAGGGGCAGGGAACACATACGCGCAATGCGCAGGGCGGCCCGCCCCGTCAAGGCGGCGGCCAATCCGGTATGCAACCCCAGGCGCAGACGCAGGGCCAGCAGCGGATGCATGGCGAGTCCCGCGGCAGCGGACAGGGACGCGGGGCGGCGAACGGTGAGGCCCGCGGCGAAGGTCGCGGAGAGGGTCGCGGCGAAGGCGGCGGCCGCCCGCGTTAGCGGGCGTCGCTCGGAGGTGCGGAGGCGAAGCGATAGTCGTCGCCACCCGCCTGCTTGGCCGCGTACATCGCGGTGTCCGCGTTCTTGAACAGCTCCTCCAGGTCGGCGCCGTCGATCGGGTAGACAGCGATGCCGATGCTGGCCGTGACGCGTCCCCGCGCTCCGGCGAGGTCGACGGGTTCTTTCGCCGCCGACAATATCTTGCGCGCCACCCTGGCGAGGTCGCCGGCATCCGAGTAGTCGTCGATCACCACCATGAATTCGTCGCCGCCGAAACGCCCTGGCGTCCCGGAGTTGACCAGTCGCGCGGGCAGATCGGACTTCCGAAGCGAATCTCGCAGCCGCTGTGCGAAGGTCGCAAGCAGGTGATCGCCCGCGTCGTGGCCGAAGCTGTCGTTGATCGTCTTGAAGCCGTCCAGGTCGATGAACAGGAGCGCAAGCGGTGTGCCGCGCCGCTGCGCCTTCGTTAGCGCGTGCTCGACGAGCTGATTGAAGAGCCTGCGGTTGGGCAGCCCGCTCAAAAAGTCGAAGTGCGCGAGCTGGCGAATTTGCTCCTGTGCCGCCGTGCGTGCGATGAACTGGCCGATCTGCATCCCGATCGAGCGCGCGACCCTGAGCAGCGACGGATCGGGCTCACGCGCGTTGCGCAGGAAGAACTCCATTGCGCCATAGGCCTGCGTGCCTGCTTGAATGGGAAAGGCGAACGCGGCCCGCAAGCCGGCCTTCCCGGCCATCTCGGCGCGCGCGAAGCCGGGCTCGCGGGAGACGTCGGCGACCCAAACTGGCTCGCCACTCGACCAGGTCCGCCGGATAAGTCCGCTCGAGCTCGGCGCGAAAGTCCGCGCGGCGCTCTCCGCGACGAACGCGCGCACCTCCTTCGCGGGAACGCTCCAGGTTTCCACGCAACGAAGCACGCGGGCCTCGCTGTCCCACCGCCAGCGCGCGCCGCAATCCCAGCCCAGTGTCTCGCATATCGTCTGAATGATGCGCGACATCGCGTCGGCGGCGCTGTCGCTCTCGGCGAGAAGCCGCGTTACGGCGTGCTCCATGAGCAGGCGCTGCTCGAGAAGCTTGCGCTGCGTGATCTCGCGCCGCACCCCGACGATCCCGCCAGCCTGCGTGCGCCGCTCGGTGACCTGAAACCAACGACCCCCGGCGAGCTGCAGATCCCACGCCTCTGCTCCCGGGTTGCGATGGCGCCGCACGCGTTCGGCCACCCAGCTTTCGACATTGTCGGCGAACGGCGGCTCGATAACCTCGCCCTTGGCGATCGAAGCGTGGACGAGATCCTCGAAACACGTCCCTGCGATCTGCGCGAAGCTCGTCGCATCGGTGAGCTCCGCGTAGCGACGGTTGCACAGGATGAGCCGATCATCGGCGTCGAACAACGCGAAGGCGTCGGTCATGCTTTCGATGGCGTCGATCAGCGTGGCCCTTGCCGCCGCGGCCTCGTCGCGCGCAAGCGTCAGCGCATCGGCCTGCGTCTTGCGCTCGGTGATATCCGATACCGTGCCCCGCAACAGCACCGTGCGGCCGCGCTCGACGACGCATTCTGCGACCGAGTGGAGCCAGCGCACCGCGCCATCGGGCTTCACGATGCGGTATTCGACCTCGAATCCGCGCCCGTGCTCGAGCGCCGGCTTGAGTAGCTCGAGATAACGGGCGAGGTCATCCGGATGGATGCTCTTGCGGAACGCTTCGCCGACCGGCGCGGGCTGGGCTGGATCGGCGCCGAAGATACGGAAGGTCTCGGGCGACCAGACGGCGACTGCGCGTGCGGGCTCGAAGGACCAGCTGCCGACCTGCGCCATGCGCTGCGCTTCAGCGAGGCTCTTCTGCGTCGCTTTCGTGGTGAGCAGCGCCCGCTCGAGCTCGGCGTTGCTCTTGCGCAGGCGGTGGCGCAGCCCGCTCACGTAGCCGGCCATTACCGCGAACCACGGCAGCGTGAAGGCGAGCACGATCCACTGCAGCAGATCGAGTCCGACCTCGTAGGCATCGGCCCGAAAGCGCCAACGCGCGGCGATAACGATGCCGTATCCGGCGAGGATCACGAGTGCATAGATCAGGAGCGCTGCAGTGCTGAGGCGCAGCACGCCGAACAGGTAAGCCATCACCAGAAGAATCACGTACACGGCGCTTCCGCCGTCGGCGCGAAACATCGCGTAGAGGATCACGAGCGTCGCGGTAAGCATCTGTGGCAGCGTCAGGCTCGGGTCGGGGAGCTTCAGGTTCAAGCCGGTGCGGAACATGGCGAAGAAGGCGAGGACCGCGAACAGCGTGAACACCGAGATTTGCGCGAGCGCGTCGCCGGGAAGCGCTCCGTACAGATAGCAGGCGAAGAGCAGGACGAGCGCGAGCAGCGACGTGCCCGCCGCCGTTAGGAAGCGGCCCATCCTCAGCGCCTGCTGCGGGTCGTTCGACGCCGCGAGCCTGCGCCGCAGGTATTCGGTCAGAATGCGACGATGCAAGGGCATCGCGACGGGACCGCCCCCGGTGCGCGTGGGCTTCATCAAGGTCTCAAGCTGCATATGATGCGGCAGCCGCAAGAACCGTGCCATTAGACGCCCCTCGCATGTTTCCGCGGCGGTCGCGTTGCACTAGAATCGCTCCTGCTTCCGCAGCATTGTGGGAAACATCCAA
The DNA here is from genome assembly GCA_036380055.1 of Casimicrobiaceae bacterium. Classification (GTDB taxonomy): domain Bacteria; phylum Pseudomonadota; class Gammaproteobacteria; order Burkholderiales; family Casimicrobiaceae; genus PALSA-1003. The sequence continues at coordinate 31,170 of DASVFM010000226.1, read as the reverse complement.
ATGACCGCTGATCCCACCGGCGACCGGGCCGCGCAGGGACGGCTCATCGTCAGCACCGAAGGCTCGCGCGAGATCGGCCCGGCCGAGGCGGAGAGCATCCTGGGGGAGTGTCTGGAGCTCACGCACAAGCGCTTCGATGCGGCACTGTGGCCGGCATTGGAGCTGCTCCAGGCGGCAGCGCCCGAGGAGCTCGACTATCCACCGTCGATGGCGCCCGCGCCCGCAGGCGATCCGGAGCTCATGCTCGCCCAAGCGGTGCGCGCTCGGCGCGCCGAGTTCATCCCGAAATTCAAGGCCGTCTTCGATCAGCTCTTCCAGCGTCGCCGCGAGGGCAAGCGGCGCACGCGCGGGCCGCGCGACGCCTCCTCCTTCACGCTGGCAATCGTCGACCATGGTGACCATACGGCACAGGTCGCGCTGAAGAGCGCGGTGTCGGCGATGCGCGCGGCGACGCTCGAAGAGGCGTTCGCGCTCGACTTCCGCGCGCGCCTGCTGCTGCGCGAGGCGCCCAGCGATTCGGCCTTCGACAACCCGTGGAGCACGGATTACATCTGCGACGCGTTCGGCACGGTTTGCCGAGAGTTCTGGACCGACGGGCAGCAGTGGCGCCCTATCATGGAACGTCTGGTGCGCGCTACGACTCCGGAAATCGCGGCGCTGCACCGCGAGTTGAACGCGTTGCTGCGGGATCGCGACGTGCTGCCCGCGTTGCGCATGCGGGCACGGGGGGGCGCCGACGGCGGAGCACCGCAGGGCTTGGGCAGCCGCGCGCTTCTCGACAAGCTAATGGAGAAGATGCAGCCCGGCGCGCAACCGGGTGGGGGCATGATGCCGGGCGCAATGCCGGGTGCGCCAGGTGCGGCGGGCGTTCCTGCCGGCGGCGCGTCCGGAGTGCCTGGCGCATGGTGGCCCGATGCGCAGGTGTGGTCGGCGCTGGTCGGCGTGCTCACCTCGCTGCAGCGTGGCCAGGTCGTGACCGGCATGCCGGAGCTTGCCCGAGTCGACCCCGAAGGCCTGCGCACCGGCTCCTCGAACGAGCTCAGCGCTTTGAAGGCCGCCGTCGCCGGCCGCGGCGGATCGCCAGTCGATCGGTTGACCATCGACGTGGTCGAGGGCGTCCTCGATTACGTGTTCGACGATCGCTACATCGCGGAGGAGATCAAGACGGTCCTCGGCCGCTTGCAGATCCCCATCCTCAAGGCGGCGCTGCTCGATCGTCGCGTGCTGGCCGACGCGCAGCATCCGGCGCGAAGGCTCTTCGACACGCTCGCAGCGGCCGGGGTCGATCTGAATCTCGAGCGACCGCGCGACCGCGCGCTCGTCGAGCTCGCAAACAATATCGCCTCGCGCATCCGGGACGAATTCGGCGAAGATCTCGGCATCTTCGAGACGCTACGGGGCGAACTCGACGCCTTCCTCGATTCGGATCGCGCCAGCGCGAACGAGCAGCTCGCCGCCGCCGTCCAGCCGCTGATCGCGCAGGACAAGCGCGCAGCAGCGCGCGACGACGCCGCAGTTGCGCTCGAGGCAAGGCTCGCCGGACGCGAGGTGCCGCCGGAGATCCGCGCCTTCCTCGATCACGAGTGCGTCGAGCGGCTCGCGACAGTGTCGCTCGAGCACGGGACGGAGAACGCAGCGTGGGAGGAGCAGCTGGCGCTGGTCGACGATCTGCTGTGGAGCATCACGCCGAAGTTTGGCGGCGCCGCGCGCAAGCGCCTGACGGAGATGCTTCCGCGCCTGCTCGGGCGCATCAAGAAGGACTGGCCGAGCGACCCGGCTGCGCAGGCACGCCGCGAAGCGCTGCTCTCGCGGCTGTTCGACCTCCACGTCGCCTCGATGAAGGCCGCTCCCGCGGCGCCCGGGCCGATGGCGCCAGCGGCGGCCGGTGCCTCGCCGCCGCTTGGCGCGACGCCGACGCCGCAGGCTGCGCCCGCGGCGGCGCAGCGCGTCGCAGCCCCGCCTGGCGCCGCTGCCGCCGTTGCTTCCCTGCGCGACTCCGACGTGCACGAGCGTCAGGTCATGGCGCTCGTGCGCGGCGACTGGTGCAGCTTCAAGGCCGACGGCGACGGCGAGCCGGTGCTCGCCCGCCTTGCCTGGCGCGCGCCGCAGCGCAAGCGGCTGCTCTTCTGTCACCGGGACGGCAGCACCGCCTTTGTCCACTCGCCGGAGAGCCTCGCCGAAGCGTTTCGCAGCGGCCGCGCGCAGCTCGCGGTCGAAGCGGTTCCGCTGTTCGACCGCGCCATGGGCAGATTGATCGAGCAGATGGACGAGCCACCGCGGCCATCCGCGTGAAGGGTTTGCGCAGGGCTGCAACGGAACCGCGCTATCGTGGACCGCCGGCAGCCGAATCGACTCAGAAGATCCCATCAAATCCCAGGAGGACGTCATGATCGCGCTCTACTCGCTCTGGTTCCCGATACTGCTTTCGGCCGTGCTCGTGTTTGTCGCCAGCTCGATCATTCACATGGCCACGTCATGGCACAAGAATGACTGCGTCACCGCGCCGAACGAGCAGAAGGTCATGGACTCGCTGCGCCCCTTCGCGATTCCGCCCGGCGACTACGTGATGCCTCACGCGGCGGACATGGCTGAAATGAAATCGGCACAGTTCCAGGACAAGCTTAAGAAGGGCCCGGTGATGGTCTTCACCGTCATGCCGAACGGACCGTTCTCGATGGGGCGAAGCCTGACGCAGTGGTTCATCTACTCGGTGGTCGTCAGTTTCTTCGCGGCGTACGTTACCGCGGCCTCGCTGCCCGCCGGCACGGAGTATCTGCACGTGTTCCAGGTTGCCGGCGTTGTGGCGTTCATCGGCTATTCGCTCGCACTCTGGCAGATGTCGATCTGGTACCACCGCTCCTGGGCGACTACCGTTCGCATAACCATCGACGGGTTGATCTACGGATTGCTGACGGCGGGCGCCTTCGGCTGGCTGTGGCCGCGCTAGCCTGACGCGCGGCGATGCGAAATCGCGGCGACTGGTTCATACTGTGAGTGCAGCGCCGGCGTCGCAACGTCGACGTCTGACGAGTGACGCATGGGAAGATCAACGCTGTACAGCAGTTCCAGGCCGGCGCGGGCGGCCCCGCCGCGGGCGCCGATCCCCGCACCCGCGCAACCCAGCGCGCCGCCCGCCGCGGTCGTCTCGCGCTGGCGGACCGCGCTCAGGCGCCATCAGCGACCGCTGTGGCTGGCAGCGATCGTCCTGATCGCAAGTGCCGTGGTGTTCCTGCACGGACGTCTCTACCCCGTGCCGCGCGCGCTCACTCAGGACGACATCGACTCTGCCGTCCTGCACACGCTGGAAAAGACGACGCTGCCCTCGGCGGCCGCCCGCGCCTACGAGACCATTCGGCCTTCCGTCGTGCGCGTGCGCCAGCTCGCACGGAAGAACGAAGACGCGGAAGACGAGAAGGACATCGAGCGCAGCGTGGGCACGGGCGTTGTCATCGTCGACAAGGGCATCATCCTCACCAACCTGCACGTGGTCGCAGGTGCCGATCGCGTCGGGGTCGTGTTCGAAGACGGGACGGAAGCGGAAGCCGACGTGATCGGCGTGCAGCCCGAGAACGACCTCGCGGTGATCAAGGCGAGGACACTGCCCGACGACCTCGTTCCGGCGACGCTGCGCTCCACGCGTGACCTGGCACCAGGTGACCTGGTCGTCGCCGTCGGATTCCCGTTCGGTATCGGCCCTTCGGCCACGGCCGGCGTGGTCTCCGGCCTCGGCCGCACCTACGTTTCTGCGGACGGCAAGCGCGCGCTCGCGAACCTCATTCAGTTCGATGCGGCGGCCAACCCCGGAAGCTCGGGCGGTCCGCTGGTGACCGCCGACGGCGAAGTTGTTGGCATCGTGACAGGGATCATGAATCCGACCGAGCAGCGGGTGTTCATCGGCATCGGCTTCGCGGTGCCGATCGAGAATGCGGCGATGGCGATCGGGTTGTCGCCGTTCTGAATTGCAAAACGCCAGGGAAACCATGAACGACACAGAGATCGGCCGCGCCAAGCATTCCGCGCTGATGGAGCGGGTTCTGTACGAGGTGAAGAAAGTGGTCGTCGGGCAGGATCATTTTCTCGAGCGAGTGCTCGTCGCGATCCTGGCGCAGGGCCACCTGCTGGTCGAGGGCGTCCCCGGGCTCGCCAAGACGCTGACCGTCAAGACACTGGCGAAGACGATTCGTGGCACCTTCAGGCGCATCCAGTTCACGCCGGACCTCGTTCCCGCTGACCTCGTCGGCACGCGCATTTACAACCAGAAGACGGGCGAGTTCGCGACCTCGCTCGGCCCGGTGTTCACGAATCTGCTGCTCGCCGACGAGATCAACCGCGCTCCTGCGAAAGTGCAGAGCGCGCTGCTCGAGGTGATGCAGGAATATCAGGTCACGATCGCGGGCGAGACCTACCGCGTGCCCGAGCCGTTCCTGGTCATGGCTACACAGAACCCGATCGAGACCGAGGGAACCTATCCGCTGCCCGAAGCTCAGGTCGACCGCTTCATGATGAAGGTGCTGGTGGGCTACCCGAGCGAAGAGCAGGAGTTCGTGATCGTGGAGCGGGTCACCGGCAGCGCGCAGGACGTCGTCGCAGTGGCGAGCACGGAGCAGCTCTCGGCGCTGCAGCAGGAATGCCGCAGCGGCTACGTGGATCCCGCGCTCATCCAGTACGCAGTGCGGCTGGCGAACGCCACGCGCCACCCCGAGCGCTACGGCATCCGCGACCTGTCGCGCTTCATCGCTTTCGGTGCGAGCCCGCGCGCGTCGATCCACCTGATCGAGGCGGCGCGCGCACTCGCCTACCTGCGCGGCCGCGACTACTTGCTGCCGGAGGACGTCATCGATCTCGTGCCCGACGTGCTGCGCCACCGCCTCGTGCTCACCTATGAGGCGCTCGCCGAAGGGCAGACGCCCGATACGCTCCTCGAGCGCGTCATGCAGCACGTGCGCGCGCCCGACAAGCCGCTCGATGCGCATGTCCGAGTCGCGGCGCAATCCTGAGTTCATCCTGCGGCGGCTCGAGTGGACGGTGATCCGCCGTCTGGACGGGTTGCTGCACGGCGACTACCGCACGCTGTTCCGCGGCTTCGGCCTCGACCTTGCCGACCTGCGCGAATACCAGTATCACGACGACGTTCGCTACATCGATTGGAACGTAACTGCACGGCTCGACACGCCGTACGTGCGCGAGTACAACGAGGATCGCGACGTCACCGCCTGGTTTCTGCTCGATCTGAGCCCATCCACCGACTTCGGCTCGCGCGATGTGCGCAAGCGGAGCGTGTCGATCGAGTTCGCGACGGTGCTCGCACGTCTGCTCTCCCGTCACGGTAACCGTGTGGGGGCGCTCTTCTACGGCGACCATGTGGACGCCGTACTACCGGCTCGCGGCGGGCGGCGTCATGTGCTGCAGTTGCTGCATCTGATGCTCACGCGTCCGGAGCGCAGCGGCGGGAGCGCGACCCGGCTCAAGGACCTGCTCGATACGGCATTCCCCGTCATGTCACGCCGGTCGCTCGTATTCGTGGTCTCCGATTTCGTGAGCGCGCCGGGGTGGGCGGAGTCGCTCGCCCGCATCGCGCTGCGCCACGAGGTCGTGGCGGTGCGCCTGTTCGATCCCCTGGAGATGCGGCTTCCGGACCTGGGACTGGTCGTGATGCAGGACGCGGAAACCGGCGAGCAGCTCTTCGTCGATACGCATGATCGCGGCTTTCGCAACCGCTTCGCCCGCGCGGCAGAGCGGCGCGAGCGGGAATTGCGCGCCGCCTTCCGCCAGGCGGGGGTCGACGCGCTGGAACTGTCGACCGAAGACGATCTGGTCGACGCCGTGATGCGCTTCGCCGATCTGCGCAAGCGGCGCAGTCAGCTCTCTGGCGGCGGCCTGCCGCGGCACTTGGAGCCGAGCAGTGACCTTCCTGTGGCCTGAGCTGCTGTGGCTGCTGCTCGTCGTGCCGCTGCTGGTTGCGGTTTACTTCGTGCTGCTGCGGCGGAAGAAAAAGGAGGCTCTGGCCTATGCGAGCCTCTCCATGGTCAGAGACGCGATGGGCGCAGGGCAGCGGCTCCGTCGCCACGTGCCGCCGCTCCTTTTCCTGCTCGCGCTCGCGACGATGATCGTGGCGATGGCTCGGCCCGTTGCAGTGATCATGCTCCCGTCGCAGCGCGAGACGATCATCCTGGCTATGGACGTCTCGGGCAGCATGCGCGCGACCGACGTGCAGCCGAACCGTCTGGCCGCGGCGCAGGCGGCTGCGCGCGCCTTCGTCGCCGACCAGCCTTCGCGCGCGCGCATCGGCGTCGTGTCCTTCGCCGCGACGGCGTCGGTGGTGCAGCCACCCACCCAGAACCGCGAGGAGATCCTCGCCGCGATCGACCGCTTTCAGCTGCAGCGCGGCACCGCGGTCGGAAGCGGGATTCTCGTCTCGCTGAAGACGATCTTTCCCGACGTGGAATTCGACCTGCGCTCCTGGAACCCTCGCGGTGAGACAGCGCGTCGCAGCACGCCGCTTGCGCCGGGGCGCGAGCAGGACAAGACGGGCAAGGCGGACGAGAAGCCGGCCGAGCCCGGATCGTTCGGCTCGGCAGCGATCATCCTGCTCACGGACGGACAGACCACGACCGGGCCGGATCCGATCGAGGCGGCACGCATGGCCGCCGACCGCGGCATCCGCGTCTACACGGTTGGCATCGGCACGCAGGCCGGCGAGATCATCGGTGCCGAGGGCTGGTCGATGCGCGTGCGCCTGGATGAGGAGACGCTGAAGACGATCGCCAACCTGACCCGCGGCGAATATTTCTACGCCGGCACGGCGAACGATCTGAAGAAAGTCTACGAGGCACTGAACACGCGCGTTTCTCTGGAGAAGAAGGAGACGGAGATCACCGCGCTGGTGACCGCCGGCGCGGCGATTCTCGCTCTCGCCGCAGCGCTGCTCTCGGTGCTGTGGTTCAATCGCATTCTTTGAGTCGGAAGGGGAGCTGAGGCATGCAGATAGGCGGCAGCATATTTCTCGTAACTGGCGGGGCATCCGGGCTCGGCGCGGCGACCGCGCGCATGCTCGCCGCGGCTGGCGGCAAGGTCGTCATCGCTGATTTGAAAGAGCAGGAAGGAGCGACGTTGGTCAAGGAGCTGGGCGCCGCGGCGAAGTTCTTTCGCACGGATGTTACCGACGAAGGGAGCGGAAAGGCGGCCGTGGCTGCGGCGCTCGGCACCTACGGCGCGCTGCACGGGCTGATCAACTGCGCCGGGGTCGTGCACGGCGAGAGAGTCCTCGGCAAGGAAGGGCCGCACGCGCTGGCGAGCTTCATGCGGGTGGTCAACATCAATCTCAACGGCTCGTTCAACATGACGCGCCTCGCGGCGGAGGCGATGAACAAGAACGCGCCCAACGTCGAGGGCGAGCGCGGCGTGATCGTGTTTACCGCTTCGGTGGCAGCTTTCGACGGTCAGATCGGACAGCCGGCGTACAGCGCGTCGAAGGCGGGGCTCGTCGGGATGACGCTGCCGATCGCGCGCGAGCTCGCGCGCTTCGGCATCCGCGTGATGACGATCGCGCCGGGGCTCTTCGAGACGCCGATGGTCGGCGAGATTCCGAAGGATATCCAGGAGTCGCTCGGCAAGATGGTTCCGTTTCCGCCGCGCCTCGGCCGCCCGTCGGAATACGCTTCCCTGGTCGGCGAGATCATCCGCAACGAAATGCTCAACGGCGAGGTGATCCGCCTCGACGGCGCGATAAGGATGGCGCCGAAGTAGCGGCGCGAGCCCGCGGCGAGGGGCCCCGCGCGTAAGCGCGGGGATCGCGCGAGGCGAGTCGACGCAGGCGGCCGACACGCAACGGTTCACTTAACGTAGAGCATGCCAAAGAGGCCGCGCGAGCCCGCGGCGAGGGGCCCCGGCGTAAGCGCGGGGATCGCGCGAGGCGAGTCGACGCAGGCGGCCGACACACAACGGGTGAGCAGGCAAATGAGGCCGCGCGCCCGAGCAGCGAGAGGGGCGGGGTCGAGCGTTAAGCGAGTGGCCGCGCGGCCGACGCGCAACCTTTGCAGGGCGTGAGCGTTGCACGGAGGTCGCGGTGCAGGCCCCGCCGCGGTCATTCCCTCCGCGAGCAGAAGCGCGCCAGCAAAAAACTCAGAGCAGCGTTGAGGTAGGGCGCGAACTGCGCAAGATTACGGCGCGTTCCCTCTCGCGCACGCGCGGCAACAACTACGACTTGATCGGCACGGCGTGGTAATACTGCTGGGGTAGCGGCTTGTGATGCCGTGACGCCGCCGATGGGCGGCGCCAGGTTTTCAGGCGGACTTCTTAGTCGAGCGGCCTGATGTTTGCGGCTTGGGCGCCTTTCGGACCCTGCGTGACATCGAACGAGACCTTCTGGTTCTCGCGCAGCGTCTTGTGACTGCCATCGCCCTGAATCGCAGAGAAGTGCGCGAACACGTCTTTGCTGCCGTTGTCCGGCGTGATGAAGCCGAAACCCTTACCGTCGTTGAACCACTTAACTGTACCTGTCGTACTCATCTCTGAATCTCCAATGAAATATAAAGCCGGGCCTTGCCCGACCGCGGCACTTCAAGGAGAAGATCAGAGGGGTACCGCCGAGGCGGCTACGACGACCGAAAGTTTTCGCTTGAGGAACCTGCTCGACTCTTGTACACGCATTCCGCAGGTGCGTCAAGGAGATACGGCGCGACCGGGCGATCCGAACGAGTAGAAACAGCCGGTAATTGCTCGCTCAGGCAGCGTCGGGACAATCGCGCTGCGCCTTCGTTATCGTCTCGGCGGCGTCGCCATAGGTGCTGCCGGCTGGCAATCCAAGCAGAATGCAGGTCATCGTAGGCAGGCAATTGCCGCAGCCCAGAAGATCGCGCACGGTCGCTCGAATCGCAGCCTCATCGTGCTGATCCAGGGCTATCAGGAATCGGTCGCGCAGAGCAGGAGAGGCCTGGTGTCGAAAAGGAGTCGGGACGAGATGCATGCGGTACTCCGGGTGTCAGAAGTCGCATCATGACACAAAGACTACCTCCCGGACCGTCACGCCGATCCGACTAGCGTACACTTGATCCCTGTAAGCCAAGCGCCCACCGGCGCGGACTATCTTCGATGAATGCTATTTACATAGACGCGGCACCGATAGCCACGACCGAGCAGTTCAAAGCCGCGCTGCTTGCCGTACGCGACTGGAGCGGGATCTCCCCGACCCAGCTGCAAATGCTTCAGGCCCAATGTCGTGCGCCCGAGTGCACGATTTCGGCATTGCAGCTGGCGGATCAGCTCGCCTTCAAAAACTTCGCTGCGGCTCGCCTGCAGTATGGGACGCTCGCTCGCGCCGTCGCCGACAAGCTGGGGTATGCGCCGCCACAAAAGGGAAAAGGCGTGCCTTGCTGGTGGTTTACTCTCTCGACGGCTCGCGACAGCCCCGGCGAGGCGGGAGATGGTAATTTCGAGTGGATCATGCGACCGGAGCTGGTTGCCGCCCTGCGCGCGATGAGGTGGGCCTGACGCGCTTTGGTGCGGCAGATCGATGCCACTGCGAGCTTGTCCCAGCGTCGTAGAGCTGCGAGCGACGCCGCGTGGTGCGGCGATCAGTCGCGCCGAATCAGCGCGAAGCTGACCACAACCAGCGCGATGAAGAATACCAGGGCCCAACCGGCGACGGAGAGGTGCAGAAACGTCCATGCCTTGTCCGCGCACTCGCCGCTGCCCTCGAAGACCTTGCGGACGGTCTCGGTCAGCGGCAGCGTGTCGAGCATGTAATCGAGGCTCATCCCGCAGACGGGCACCTCGCCTTTCGACAGCGACTGCAGCCAGACCTGGCGCGCGGCCACCGCCGCGCCGAAGCCGCCTATCGCGAGCTGGAGCACCGCGTAGACCGCGGCGCCGACGCGGCCGGGATTGTGAAACACGGCGAGCAGGAACACGATCGCCATGGCTGCGAAGGTAACGCGCTGGATGATGCACAACGGGCAAGGCTCGAGGTCCATGCCGTATTGCAGGTAGTACGCCCACGCCAGCAATCCGACACAAACGAGAACCGCAAGCGCGTAACCTATCCGTCGCGGCGGCAGCACGATCAGCGCGAGCGACGTCAGGCCGACCGCCATCAGTGTCACGCGATACGCCATCAGTTCGGCATGCGGCCCCGTCGCCGCCAGCAGGTATTCCTGCCCGAGCAGAGCCGCGCACAGCACCAGGCCAACCCAGGGCCAGGCGATCGACGGATAGCGCGACGGAGTCCTCATAGGATCATTTCACCACGGCGTCGAGCGCCTGGTCGATGTCCCAGAGAATATCATCGAGACTTTCCAGCCCGATCGACAGGCGGATCATCTCGGGCAGCACGCCGGCCGCGCGTTGTTCGGCCTCGTCGAGCTGCCGATGCGTGGTCGAAGCGGGGTGGATGACGAGCGTCTTCGCGTCGCCAACATTGGCGAGATGCGACAGGAACTGCACGGCTTCGATGAAGCGCTCGCCCGCGGGCGCGCCGCCCTTGATGCCGAAGGTGAGAATCCCGCCCGCTCCGCGCGGGAGATAGCGCCGCGCGAGCGGCTCGTAGCGGTTGCCTTCGAGCAGCGGGTAGTTCACCCATTCGACGCGCGGGTGCTGCGCGAGATGGCGCGCGACGGCGAGCGCCGACTCGCAGTGCCGCGGCATGCGCAGGTGCAAGGTCTCGATGCCCTGGAGCAGCAGGAAGGCGCTGAACGGCGATAGCGTGGCGCCGAGCGTGCGCATCGTCTCCATGCGCGCCTTCATGGTGAAGCCGAAATCGCCGAACGTCTCGTGGAAGATGACGCCGTGGTAGCCGCGCGACGGAGTCGTCATCTGCGGAAACTTGCCGTTGCCCCAGTCGAAGCGGCCGGACTCGACCAAGATCCCGCCCATCGTCGTGCCGTGACCGCCGAGATACTTGGTCGCCGAGTGAATGACGATGTCGGCGCCAAGCTCGATCGGGCGGCACAGATACGGCGAGGCGAGGGTGTTGTCGACCACGAGCGGAATGCCCGCGGCGCGGGCGATCTGGGCGAGCGCGCCGAGGTCGGGCACATTGAGCTGTGGGTTGCCGATGGTCTCGCAGTAGATGGCCTTCGTATTCGGCTTGACCGCGCGCCGAAAATTCTCCGGCTCGTCCGGATCGACGAACGAGACCTCGACGCCGAAATCGGCGAACGTGACCGCGAACTGAGTGTACGTTCCCCCGTAGAGCGTGCGCGAGGCGACCAGGTGATCGCCCTGCCGCGCGAGCGTGAGCAGCGCGGTCATCTGCGCGGCCATGCCGGTCGCAGCGGCGAGCGCGGCGCGCCCGCCTTCGAGGGCAGCGACCCGCTCCTCGAGTGCAGAAACGGTCGGATTGGAAATCCGCGAGTAGACGTTGCCGAAGGTCTGCAGATTGAAAAGGCTCGCCGCGTGATCCGCGCTGTCGAAAACGAAGGAAGTCGTCTGGTAGATGGGCAGGGCGCGCGCGCCGGTCGCCGCGTCGGGAATGTGTCCGGCGTGCAGGCAGAGCGTGTCGAAGCCGTATTTGCGGTCGGGCACGATCGATTCCGTCTTATGCCGGACGCTTCGCCGAGATCACGCCGGTGTTCACGCCCGCCCAGTTGAGGCCGCCGAGCAGCCTGGCACGCTCGATCTTCACACAACGGTTCATGACGACGTCGAGACCGGCGTCCATCGCGATCTTCGCCGCCTCCTCGTTGCGGATGCCGAGCTGCATCCACAGCACTTTGGCGCCGATCGCAACCGCGTCGCGCGCGATCGGCGGAATGTCCTCGCTCTTGCGGAAGCAGTCGACGATGTCGATCGGCACGCCGGCACCCTCGCACGCGGCACGCAGGTCCGGATAGCAGCGCTCGCCCAGGACCTCGGCATACGCCGGGTTCACGGGAACGATGCGATAGCCGTAGTCGCGCATGTACTTGGCCGCGAAATAGCTCGGCCGGTACCAGTGCTGCGAGAGCCCGACGACCGCGATCGTTCGCGATCGGGTGAGGATCCGGCGCAGTCCGGCGATGTCGTCGACCAAAGGCATGTCAGGAGGTCGGTGCGCAGCGAAGTTTAGTTGATGGGACGGCCGGACGAGATCTTGCCGCCGTCAGGTTCAGATATTGGCCGAGTCCCAGGGTCATGCAGGAGCCGCGGAAGTAGGAGTCGGTGCATATCTCCCAGTAGCCGTCGTCGACCCCGATCGATTGGGTGCGATCGTTGAATTCTGTCCGGTCAAGGTCGGGCATTTGGTCGCCGCGCAGGGGCAAGCTGCGGCCCTGGTAATTCTGTTGCTCGAGCAGGGTGATGCTGCCCGCGAGCGCTGACGAAGACAGCGCGAAGGCTATGGAGGCTGACGACGGAAGCAGGAATTTGGCGCGCATTGGCATACCCGGGGAGACGTTCGGCTGCATTCGGACGCCCGGATGGATAGTTTAAAGCGACAGTGCGTGAATTGAAACGCTTCGCAGCACTCTTCGCGCGGCGCCGGAGGAATCGCCTCGGCGGGTACAATAGCCGCCACCATGCTGCTGTTCGTCATCCGCCGCAGCCTGCAGGCCCTGCTCGTGCTGTTCGTGATGTCGCTGCTCGTGTTCGTCGGCGTCTACGCGATCGGCAATCCCGTCGACATTCTCATCAACCCGCAGGCCGATCAGCTGGAGCGCGAGCACGCGATCGCCGCGCTGGGGCTCGACAAGCCGCTCTGGACGCAGTACTTCGCGTTTCTCTCCGGCGCCCTTCACGGCGATCTTGGCCGTTCCTTCGTGCACGGCACTTCCGCGCTCGGGCTGATCCTCGAGCGCATGCCCGCCACGCTCGAGCTAGCTCTCGCGGCGATGCTGATCGCCGTCGCGTTGGGCATCCCGCTCGGGCTGTGGGCCGGGTTGCGACCACATGGCGCGGCAGGGCACACCATCATGGCCGGCTCGATTCTCGGCTTCTCGCTGCCGACCTTCTGGGTGGGGCTGATGCTGATCATGGTCTTCTCAGTGATGCTGGGCTGGCTGCCCGCGAGCGGCCGCGGCCCGACAAGGCTCCTCTTCGGCGTGCCGGTCAGCTTCCTTTCGCTGGATGGCTGGCGCCACCTCGTCCTGCCGGCGACCAATCTCGCCCTGTTCAAACTCGCGCTGCTGATCCGGCTCACGCGCGCCGGCACGCGTGAGGCGCTGCTGCAAGACTATGTGAAATTCGCGCGCGCCAAGGGGCTCAGCAACGCCCGCGTCATCGGCGTGCACGTGCTGCGCAACATCATGATCCCCATCGTCACGGTGATCGGGCTCGAGTTCGGCTCCGTGATCGCGTTTGCGATCGTCACCGAAACGATCTTCGCCTGGCCCGGCATGGGCAAGCTGCTGATCGACTCGATCAACCTGCTCGACCGGCCGATCATCGTCGCCTATCTCCTCGTCACCGTGCTGATGTTCATCGTCATCAACCTGGCGGTGGACATTCTGTACTCCGCGCTCGATCCGCGCGTGCGACTGGCCGAAGCGAGGGCCTAGACGATGGCTAGCGAAGAGGCGCCGCTCCGGCGCATCGCGGGGGACTTCCTCGTCAGCCCGCTCGCCGCGTTCGGGCTGGCGCTGCTAGCCGTCATCGCGGTCGTGGCGCTCTGCGCCCCGCTCATCTCGCCGCAGAACCCCTACGATCTCGCGCAGCTTGACATCATGGATGCACGCCTGCCTCCGGGGTCGAAGTCGGCCGCGGGCTGGACCTTCTGGCTCGGCACCGACGATCAGGGGCGCGACATGCTGTCCGCGATTCTCTACGGGTTGCGCATCAGCCTGTCGGTCGGCGTGACGAGCACCCTGGCGGCGCTCGCGATCGGCCTCACGCTGGGCCTGGCGGCGGCATATTTCGGCGGGCGCACCGACGCGCTCGTCATGCGCATCGCAGACATCCAGCTCTCATTCCCCGCGATCCTCATCGCGCTGATCCTGCTCGCGGTGCTCGGACAGGGAACGCTCAAGATCATCACGGCTCTGGTTACCGTGCAGTGGGCGTATTACGCGCGCACGGTGCGCAGCGCGGCGCTGGTCGAGAAGCGTAAGGAGTACATCGAGGCGGCGCGCTGCCTCGCGCTACCCCCGCTGCGCATCGCGCTGCGCCACCTGCTGCCGAACTGCCTGCCGCCCATCATGGTCGTGGCAACCGTGCAGGTCGCCGCTGCGATCACGCTGGAGGCCACCCTTTCGTTCCTCGGCCTCGGCCTGCCGATCACAGAGCCCTCGCTCGGTCTGCTGATCGCCAACGGCTACCAGTACCTTCTCTCCGGGAAATACTGGATCAGCTTCTTCCCTGGGCTTGCGTTGCTCGCGACCATCGTCAGCATCAATCTCGTCGCCGACCACCTGCGCGACGTGCTCAACCCGAGGTTACAGCGATGAGCGCGCCGCGCGAAGCGAGGCCCGCAGGGCGCGTCGGCGCGCGAATCGCAGCGGGCCGACACGCAACCTCGATCATGCGCCGTCGGTGCGAGGAGGCCCGATGAGCGCGCTGCTGACAGTCACCGGGTTGCGCACGCACTTCTTCACCCGCGAGGGCGTGGTGAAGGCCGTCGACGACGTCACCTTCGAGGTCGCGGCGGGCGAGGTGCTGGGGCTCGTCGGCGAGTCGGGATCGGGCAAATCCATGACCGGTTACTCGATCATGGGGCTGGTCGATCCGCCGGGGCGCGTCGTCGCCGGCAGCATCGTCCTCGACGGGATACACCTCACTGCGCTCCCCGGCGAGCAGATGCGGCAGCTGCGCGGCAACCGCGTGGCGATGATCTTCCAGGATCCGATGATGACCCTGAACCCCGTGCTGCGCATTGACACGCAGATGGTGGAGGCGATCCTCGCCCACGAGCGCGTGTCGCGCGCGGCCGCCCTCGAGCGCGCTGAGGAGGCGCTCTCGCGCGTCGGGATCGCCTCGCCTGCCGCGCGCCTGCGCGCGTATCCGCATCAGCTCTCGGGAGGCATGCGCCAGCGGGTCGCCATAGCGATCGCGCTGTTGAACAAGCCCGATCTCATCATCGCCGATGAGCCGACGACCGCGCTCGACGTGACGATCCAGGCCCAGATCCTCTATGAGATGCAGAAGCTCACCCAGGCAAGCGGCCTGGCGCTGATCTGGATCACCCACGACCTCTCGGTGATCGCCGGCCTTGCCGATCGCGTATGCGTGATGTACGCCGGGAGGATCGTGGAGGAGGGCACGACCGCGGAAATCCTCTCCGCGCCGGGGCATCCGTATACACGCGGGCTGCTCGACTCGATACCGGGCAGCGCTCGCGCCCACGAGAAGCTGCGCCAGATTCCGGGGATGATGCCCTCGCCGCTCGAGCTGCCAGCCGGCTGTCCGTTTCGCCCACGCTGCTCGTACGCAACCGCGGAGTGCGCGCAACCTCCCGAGACGCGTCCGTTCGGCACAAGCGGACGCAGCCTGCGCTGCTTCAATCCGCTGTCGCCGACTTCATGAGCCGTCCGGCCCAAACTGCCGCACTGCTCGAGCTCCGCGGCGTGTCGAAGCGATTCGTCAGGCCGTTGGACGTGGCCGAGCGCCTCGCCAGGCTGGCGGTCGCCTGGGACGAAGAGGTCGTGCACGCGGTCGATCGCGTCGATGTGGCGATCGCGGAGGGCGAAGCGGTCGGCCTGGTCGGCGAATCCGGCTGCGGCAAGTCCACGCTCGGCAGGCTGGCGGTGGGGCTGCTCCCGCCCTCCGAGGGCGAGCGCCTATGGCGCGGTGCGCCGCTCAAAGCGCTCGACGGCCCGACGAGCCGCGAACAGCAGCTCAAGCTGCAGATGATCTTCCAGGATCCTCACGCCTCGCTCAACCCGCGCATGCGCGTGCTCGACATCGTCGGCGAAGCGCCGGTCGTGCACAGGCTCATCGGGCGCCGCCAGCAGATCGAGTACGTCGGACTGCAGCTCAACCGCGTGGGTCTCGATCCGACGCTCATGCGCCGCTTTCCGCATCAGTTCTCCGGCGGCCAGCGCGCGCGCATCGGAATCGCCCGCGCGCTTGCCGTCAAGCCGGAGTTCCTCGTCTGCGACGAGCCGCTGGCGGCGCTCGACGTGTCGATCCAGGCGCAGGTGCTCAACCTGCTCATGGACCTGCGCGCAGCACTGAATCTTACCTACCTGTTCATCAGCCACGACCTCGGCGTGGTGCGCCACATCAGTGACCGCGTACTGATCATGTACCTGGGGCGGATCGTCGAATCCGGCCCCGCGGACGAGCTGTTCGCGGCTCCAAATCATCCGTACACGCAGGCGCTGCTCGCGGAAGCGGGCAAGGTCGAGCCGCGAAAGCGGAACTTCGTGCCGATCCGCGGAGAGATCCCGTCGCCTCTCGCGCCGCCCGCGGGCTGCCATTTCCATCCGCGCTGCCCGCATGCGATGCCGCGCTGCCGGGAGCGCGCACCGGAGCTGCGCGAGATCGCACCCGGCCGGATGTCCGCCTGCTTTCTCAACGAGCCGGAGGGCTGAGTCGATGCAGGCCTTTCGCCGTCACGATCCGCACGAAGAACCGCTGCCGCTGGTTCTCGATTCGCCGCACAGCGGGAAGGACTATCCCTCCGACTTCGCTCACCTGCCGCCACGCGACGTCGTGCGGCAGGCCGAGGACAGCTATGTCGACGAGCTCTACGCGGCCGCGCCGGCGATGGGCGCGACGCTCGTCGAGGCGCTCTTTCCGCGCGCGTATATCGACCCGAACCGCAGTCTCGCTGACATCGACACGGCCCTGCTCGATGCGCCCTGGCCCGGGCCGGTGACGCCGTCGCGCAAGACCGAGCTCGGGATCGGTCTCGTGTGGAGGCTGGCGCACGGCGGAGTGCCGATGTATGCGCGACCGCTGTCGGTCGCCGAGGTTGAGCAGCGCATCGCTGCCTGTTACGAGCCGTATCACGCCGCCGTCGCGCAGGCGATCGACGAGCGCTACCTGCGCTTCGGCGCAGTCTGGCACCTCGACTGTCACTCGATGCCGGCGGTCGGCGACGTGATGTCGGACGATCCAGGGCGGCCGCGTGCAGATTTCGTGCTGGGTGATCGCGACGGCACGACCTGCGAGCCCGAGCTCACCGCATTCGTCGCCGGCACGCTGCGCGGCATGGGCTACGACGTCGCCATCAACGATCCGTACAAGGGCGTCGAGCTCGTCCGGTTGCACGGGCGCCCGCGCGAACGCCGGCACAGCCTCCAGATCGAAGTCAATCGGCGCCTCTACCTCGACGAGGCGACCCTCGAGAAACACGCAGGCTTCGCGAGCTTGCAGGGGCATTTGCACCGGTTGCTCGAGGCGCTCGCCGGATACGTGCGAGGACGCTTGTGATCGTCGCTGCTTTTTGAACTTCGAGTGCGCATCGCGCCCGACGGCGGTGCCCGGAGTGCATCGAGCGCACGCCCGCGGGCGAGATCACCGACGACGTCGAGCCCGGGAGCGGCGCAGCGCAGCGCTCGTGGATCGGGTTTCTCGAGGGCATGCCGATCGAATGGCTCCTCTGAGCCGCGCCGAATGCTGCAGCGCAATGCGTTGACCCTCTACGCCGCGGCAGGGTAAAATCTGACGTTTTGATCGAGCACGCGCCTTTCGGGGCGCTTCGCACAGGTTTTCGGGTGTGCCATGCGCGGCAAGCTCGTCGTCGGGAACTGGAAAATGAACGGCGGCCTGCGGCAGAACGATGCGTTGCTCGGGGACCTTCGCGTCGGGTGGAAAGCGACGCTGGGGCGATCGCTGGCGGTGTGCGTTCCATTCCCGTACCTGTGGCAGGCACAGGCGGCACTGTCGGGATCGGCAATCGCCTGGGGCGCCCAGGACTTGAGCGAGCGGCCGAGCGGTGCCCACACGGGCGACGTTTCGGCGTCAATGGTGGCGGAATTCGGGTGCACCTATGCGATCGTCGGGCACTCGGAGCGACGCGCGCAGCACGGCGAGAGCGACGCGGTTGTTGCGCAGAAGGCAGCGGTGGCGCTTGCGGCGGGTTTGCAGCCGATCGTCTGCGTGGGCGAGACACTAGCCGAGCGCGACGCGGGGCAGACCGATGCGGTGGTGTTGAGGCAGTTCGACGCGGTCGTGGCGCAGCTCGGTGACAAGCTCGAGCAGGCGGTCGTGGCCTATGAGCCCGTATGGGCAATCGGGACCGGCCGCAACGCAACACCGGAGCAGGCGCAGGCTGTGCACGGGCTGTTGCGGCGACGGTTGCGCGAGGTGGGTCCCGCGGTGGCGGACGTGCCGCTCCTGTACGGGGGCAGCGTGAAGGCAGGCAACGCGCGCGCGCTGTTCGCCTGCCCCGATGTCGACGGGGGACTGGTGGGCGGGGCCTCGCTCGACGCGGCTGAATTTTTGGCGATCGCCAGTGCCTAACTGGCGGAACGACGAGGAATTGCGTAAATGATCCTGGAAAACCTGTTGCTGGTGGTGCACGTGCTGGTGGCGGCCACGCTGGTCGGCTTCGTGCTGCTGCAGCATGGCAAGGGAGCCGACATGGGTGCTGCTTTTGGCAGCGGCGCGTCGGGAAGCCTTTTTGGCGCTTCGGGCTCGGCGAACTTCCTCTCCCGCACGACGGCGATCCTGGCCGCCCTGTTCTTCATGACAAGCCTCGGACTCACGTACTATGGGAGCACCCACGGCACGCCCAAGGAGCTCATGAAGGAGAGCGTCACGCAGAGCGCACCGGCGCCCAAAGACAGCAAGGCCGGCGAGGTGCCGCAGGGCGCGACGCCGCCGGCGGCTCCGGCGGCGGCGCCGGCTGAATCGGGCAAGTCGGAGTCGAAGGCTGGTGAAGTGCCGAAGTAGGCGCCAAACCGCGCCGACGTGGTGGAATTGGTAGACACGCTGTCTTGAGGGGGCAGTGGCGTAAGCCGTGTGAGTTCGAGTCTCACCGTCGGCACCACAGCAGGACAGAATCGGCAGGCGTCGGGCAGGATCGAGCGGGATCGAGCGAAGGCTCACAGGCCGCGATGCGGCCGCCGAGGAGTTGGCTTCACCCGAAACATGCTGGAACAGTATTTCCCCATCCTGCTTTTCATCATCGTGGGCGTCGGCATCGGACTGCTGCTGCTCGGTCTCGGCAGCTTCGTCGCGCCGAACCGGCCCGATCCTGAGAAGCTCTCGCCCTACGAGTGCGGGTTCGAGGCATTCGAGGACGCACGCATGAAGTTCGACGTGCGCTACTACCTGATCGCGATCCTCTTCATCCTGTTCGACCTGGAGATCGCGTTTCTCTTTCCATGGGCGGTTGTGCTGCCGGACATCGGCATCTTCGGCTTCTGGTCGATGATGATCTTCCTCGCGATCCTGATCATCGGCTTCGTATACGAGTGGAAGAAAGGCGCGCTGGAATGGGAGTAGCGATGCGAGCCGCAGAGCAGGGGCCCCGCAGAGCGGGGATGCGACCGGCGAGCAGCGCATGCCGCCGACACTGGCCGTTTGCACCTCCGCACAAACGGGTCAAAGAGGCGGCCGGCGCGGGAGAGAGCCATGCCCATTGAAGGCCTGCTCGAGAAGGGTTACGTCACGACGTCGCTCGACGCGCTGATCAACTGGGCGCGCAACGGCTCGATGTGGCCGATGACCTTCGGCCTCGCGTGCTGCGCGGTCGAGATGATGCACGCCGGTGCGGCGCGCTACGACCTGGACCGCTTCGGTGTGGTGTTCCGGCCCAGCCCGCGTCAATCCGACGTGATGATCGTTGCCGGGACGCTGTGCAACAAGATGGCACCGGCTCTGCGCAAGGTCTACGACCAGATGGCCGAGCCGCGCTGGGTGATCTCGATGGGCTCCTGCGCCAACGGCGGCGGCTACTACCACTACTCGTATTCGGTCGTGCGCGGCTGTGATCGCATTGTTCCCGTCGACATCTATGTTCCCGGATGTCCGCCTACAGCCGAGGCGCTGCTCTACGGCATCCTGCAGCTGCAGAACAAGATCTGGCGCACCAACACCATCGCGCGCTAGGCATGCCGACGCGGATCGAGACCCTGAGCGGCGCGCTGACCGCAGCGCTGGGTGAAAAGCTCAAGAGCTGCACCATCGCGCTCGGCGAGGTCACGGCCGTCATCGCCGCAGCCGATCTGCGCTTCGCGATGCGCGCGCTGCGCGACGCGCCGGAGCTCCATTTCGAGACGCTGATCGATCTGTCCGGCGTGGACTACTCCGCTTACGGCGGCGAGCGGACCGACATGGACTATTTCGCCTCGGACGCCACGCCGGTGGAGCCCGCCGCGCCCGCGCGGACTGGCCGCTTCGCCGTGGTCTATCACCTGCTCTCGCTCGCCAACAACTGGCGGCTGCGCGTGCGGGCATTTGCGCCGAACGAAGAATTTCCAGTGCTGCCTTCGATGGTCGACATCTGGCCGTCGGCCAACTGGTACGAGCGCGAAGCGTTCGACTTCTTCGGTATCGTCTTCGAGGGCCATCCGGACCTGCGGCGGATTCTCACCGACTACGGCTTCGTCGGACATCCGTTCCGCAAGGACTTCCCGCTGTCGGGGCAGGTGGAGATGCGCTACGACCCCGAGCAGGGCCGCGTCATCTATCAGCCGGTGTCGATCGAGCCGCGCGAGGTGACGCCACGGATCATCCGCGAGGAGAACTACGCGGAAGAGGCGGGCTCCCGCAAGGGCTGATGGATGGCCGAGATACGTAACTACACGATGAATTTTGGCCCGCAGCACCCGGCGGCGCACGGCGTGCTGAGGCTGGTGCTCGAGCTCGACGGCGAGGTGATCCAGCGGGCCGACCCGCACATCGGGCTGCTGCATCGAGCGACCGAAAAGCTAGCCGAGTATAAGACCTACCTCCAGTCGCTGCCTTACATGGACCGGCTGGACTACGTCTCGATGATGTCGAACGAGCACGCTTACTGCCTCGCGATCGAGAAGCTGCTCGGCGTGGAGGTCCCGATCCGCGCCCAGTACATCCGCGTCATGTTCGACGAGATCACGCGCATCCTGAACCACCTGCTGTGGCTCGGCTCGCACTCTCTCGACGTGGGGGCGATGACCACCTTCCTGTACTGCTTCCGCGAGCGCGAAGACCTGATGGATGCCTACGAGGCAGTGTCGGGAGCGAGGCTGCACGCGGCCTACTACCGGCCCGGCGGGGTTTATCGCGATCTGCCCGATCGCATGCCGCAGTACCAGCCTTCGGCAATCCACGACGAGAAGGCCGTGAAGCGCCTGAACGAAAACCGGCAGGGGAGCCTGCTCGACTTCATCGAGGATTTCACCAACCGCTTCCCCGGCTACGTCGACGACTACGAGACGCTGCTCACCGACAACCGCATTTGGAAGCAACGCACGGTCGGCATCGGCGTCGTTACGGCAGAGCGGGCGATGGCCCTGGCCTTCACGGGACCGATGCTGCGCGGCTCGGGCGTTCCATGGGACCTCCGCAAGAAGCAGCCCTACGAGGTCTACGACAGGATGGAGTTCGACATCCCGGTCGGGACCAACGGCGACTGCTACGACCGCTACCTCGTGCGCGTGCAGGAGATGCGCGAGGCCAACAAGATCATCAAGCAGTGCATCGCCTGGCTGCGGCAGAACCCGGGCCCGGTGATCACCGACAACCACAAGATCGCCCCGCCGTCGCGCGAAGAGATGAAGACGAACATGGAGGAGCTGATCCATCACTTCAAGCTCTATACCGAGGGCATGCACGTGCCTCCTGGCGAGGCGTACGCGGCGGTCGAGCACCCGAAGGGCGAGTTCGGCGTCTACATCGTGTCCGACGGCGCCAACAAGCCGTATCGCCTGAAGCTGCGTGCAGCGGGTTTCGCGCATCTCTCGGCACTCGACGAGATGGCGCGCGGGCACATGATCGCCGACGTCGTCGCCATCATCGGTACGCAGGACATCGTCTTTGGGGAGATCGACCGATGAGCGTTATCGACACGAAGGTCGTCAACATCGACCAGCTCGAGCTCAAGCAGTACAAATTCGGCGAGACCTTCGAGTGCAGGGCCGTGCGCATTGGTCCGCTGCTGGGCGCAAAAGATCTCGGCTACTCCTACGACGTGGTTCCCCCGGGTAAACGCTCGTGCCCCTTCCACAGTCACCGCGGCGAGGAGGAGATGTTCTTCATCGTGCGCGGCACGGGAACGCTGCGCTATGGCACCGAGACGCGCAAGATACGGGCCGGTGACGTCATCTGCTGTCCGACCGGAGGACCGGAAACCGCGCACCAGATCGTGAACGACTCGGATGCGGAGCTCGCCTATCTGTCGATCAGCACGATGCTGCCGGCGGAGGTCTGCGAGTATCCCGATTCCGGCAAGGTGGGGGCGTTCGGAGGCGGCCTTCGCCACATGACGAAGGCGAAGGACCATCTGGACTATTGGGTCGACGAAATCTGAGCGATGCTGAGTCCGGATGCACTGAAGAAGATCGATCGCGAGGTCGCCAAGTACCCCGCGGACCAGAAGCGCTCGGCCGTGATGGCGGCGCTCGCGGTGGCGCAGGACGAGAAGGGCTGGCTCGCGACGGAAACGATGGACTTCGTAGCCGATTACCTAGGCATGCCGCCGATCGCAGTCTACGAGGTGGCCACGTTCTACGAGATGTACAACACCGAACCGATCGGCAAGTTCAAGCTCACGCTGTGCACCAATCTCCCCTGCGCCCTGCAGGGAGCGGGACGCGCGGCGGCGCATCTGAAGGAGAAGCTCGGCATCGGGTTCGGCGAGACCACCGCCGACGGCCTTTTCACGCTGAAGGAAGGCGAGTGCTTCGGCGCCTGCGGCGACGCGCCCGTCATGCTGGTCAACAACAAGCACATGTGCAGCTGGATGAGCGACACCAAAATCGACGCGCTCCTCGCGGAACTGTCAGGCGGAAGCAAGGCATGAACGCGCCATCAGAGTTCCTCGACTACGGGCCGGAGGCGATCATCCTGGCCGGCCTGAATGGCAGGAACTGGCAGCTCGACGACTACGTGCGTCGCGGCGGTTACGGCGCGCTGAAAAAGATCCTCGCCGAGAAGATACCTCCTGCAACCGTGATTGCGGAGGTGAAGAAGTCCGGGCTGCGCGGGCGAGGCGGTGCGGGCTTTCCGACCGGGCTCAAGTGGAGCTTCATGCCGCAGCAGTACCACGGCCCGAAGTACCTGGTATGCAACTCCGACGAGGGCGAGCCGGGCACCTTCAAAGACCGCGACATCATGCGCTACAACCCGCACATCCTGATCGAGGGCATGGCGATCGCAGCCTACGCCATGGGCTGTCAACGCGGCTACAACTATGTCCACGGCGAGATCTGGGAGACCTACGAGCGCTGCGAGGAGGCGGTCGAGGAGGCCTATCGCGCCGGCTACCTCGGCGACAACATCCTCGGCAGCGGCTTCGGCTTCCATCTCTACAACCATCACGGCTACGGCGCCTACATCTGCGGCGAGGAAACCGGGCTGCTGGAATCGCTCGAAGGCAAAAAGGGCCTGCCCCGCTTCAAGCCTCCGTTCCCGGCGAGCTACGGCCTGTACGGCAAGCCGACGACGATCAACAACACGGAGACCTTCGCCGCGGTGCCGTGGATCATGACGCACGGCGGCGAGGCATTTCTCGCGCTCGGGCGGCCGAACAACGGCGGCACCAAGATCTTCTCCGTCTCCGGCGACGTCGAGCGTCCGGGCAACTACGAGGTGCGCCTCGGCACGCCGTTCGCGAAGTTGCTCGAGATGGCCGGCGGGATGCGCGACGGGCGCAAGCTCAAGGCCTGCATTCCCGGCGGCTCCTCGATGCCCGTGCTGCCGGGCGAGGTCATGATGCAGACGGACATGGATTACGACTCGATCGCCAAGGCGGGATCGATGCTGGGATCCGGCGCGGTGATCCTCATGAACGACGCGCGCTGCATGGTCCGCTCGCTGCTGCGGCTGTCGTACTTCTACTTCGAGGAGTCGTGCGGCCAGTGCACCCCATGCCGCGAGGGCACCGGCTGGCTGTGGCGCGTGGTCGATCGTATCGAAAAGGGCGAGGGCAGGAACGAGGATCTCGACCTCCTGCTCTCGGTCTCGGACAACATCGCCGGGCGCACGATCTGCGCGCTGGGCGACGCGGCCGCGTTGCCGGTGAAGAGTTTCATCAAGCACTTCCGCGCCGAGTTCCAACACCACATCGATCACAAGCGCTGTCTCGTACCCGACTACCTGTGACCGCGATGGGCGCTCCGCTCAACCTCGAGATCGACGGCCGCACCGTGCAGGTGCCGAGCGGCAGCACGATCATGGACGCCGCGCACAAGCTCGACATCTATGTGCCGCACTTCTGCTGGCACAAGAAGCTCTCCATCGCTGCCAACTGCCGCATGTGCCTGGTGCAGGTCGAAAAGGCACCGAAGCCCATGCCGGCCTGCGCGACGCCGGTCAGCGAAGGCATGAAGGTATGGACGCATTCGGATGCCGCGACCGAGGCGCAGAAGGGCGTGATGGAGTTCCTGCTCATCAACCATCCGCTCGATTGCCCGATCTGCGATCAGGGGGGCGAGTGCCAGCTGCAGGACCTCGCCGTAGGCTACGGCGGCTCTGTCTCGCGCTACCAGGAAGCGAAGCGCGTCGTGCTGAACAAGAATCTCGGACCCCTCATCTCGACCGACATGACGCGCTGCATCCACTGCACGCGCTGCGTGCGCTTCGGGCAGGAGGTGGCCGGCGTCATGGAGCTCGGGATGATCGGTCGCGGCGAGCACGCCGAGATCGTCACCTTCGTCGGCAAGACGGTCGATTCAGAACTCTCCGGCAATGTGATCGATCTCTGCCCGGTCGGAGCGCTCACGTCGAAGCCGTTCCGCTACACGGCGCGCACCTGGGAGCTGTCGCGCCGCAAGTCGGTGAGCCCGCACGACGGGCTCGGCAGCAACCTCGTCGTGCAGGTCAAGAACGATCGCGTCATGCGCGTGGTGCCGCTCGAGAACGAGGCGATCAACGAGTGCTGGCTCTCCGATCGGGACCGCTTCTCCTATGAGGGGCTTAACGCCGACGACCGGCTCACGCGTCCGATGATCAAACGTGACGGAGCCTGGCACGAGACCGACTGGCAAACAGCGCTCGAGCACGTCGTCGGGGGTCTCGCGCGCATCCGCGAGCAGCACGGCCCACCGGCGCTCGGCGCCATCGTTTCTCCGCACGCGACGCTCGAGGAGATGCACCTCGCGCAGAAGCTTCTGCGCGGGCTGGGCAGCGACAACATCGATTTCCGCCTGCGGCAAACCGACTTCAGCGCCGATGCGAAGGACCGCGCGGCCGCCCCGGTGCCCTGGCTCGGGATGTCGATCGCCGAGTTCGCCGGACTCGACCGCGTGCTCGTGGTCGGCAGCTTTCTGCGCAAGGATCACCCGCTGCTCGCCCATCGGCTGCGCCAGGCGACCAAGAACGGCACCCAGCTCTCGATGTTGCATTGCGCGAACGAGAACCTGCTGATGAACGTCGCGCATCGCCAGATCGTCGTGCCGTCGGCGCTGCCGCTCGCGCTCGCGCAGATCATGGTCGCAGCGGCGACGGGCGCGGGCAAGACAGCCCCGGCCGTGCTCGCCGCAATCGAGGCTCCCGCGGCGGCGCAGGTCATTGCCGCCAGCCTGCTTGGCGGCGAGCGCAAAGGAATCTTCCTCGGCAATCTCGCGCGGCAGCATCCGCGCGCAGCGCAGCTTCAGGCGCTGGCGCAGGCTCTGGCGTCGCTCACCGGCGCGAAGCTCGGCGTTCTGACCGAGGCGGCGAATTCAGTCGGCGGCTACGTCGCCGGCGCGTTGCCCCGCGAGGATGGGCTGCACGCGCAGGCGCTACTCGGCGGCCCGGAGCGGCGCCGGGTGTATCTGCTACTGCATACCGAGGCCGAGCTCGATGCCGCGAATCCCGTCGCCGCACGCGCTGCGCTCGCGCACGCCGATCTCGTCGTTGCGCTGACCCCCTTTAAGCCGGCCGCAGACGGGCACGCGCACGTGCTGCTCCCGATAGCGCCTTTCACCGAGACGGCGGGCACGTTCGTCAACTGCGAAGGGCGCGCGCAGATGTTCAACGGCGTCGTGCCGCCGCTGGGAGATGCGCGTCCCGCCTGGAAGGTGCTGCGGGTGCTGGGCTCGATGCTCGGCATTGCAGGCTTTGATTTCGACAGCGTCGAGGAGGTGCGCGCCGAGCTTCCCTCGGAGGCCGCGATCGGTGCTCGGCTGTCGAACGCGACCGCGGTCGAGATCGAATCGCCGCAGCTCGTCGCAAACGGCGTGGAGCGCTTGACCGACGTTCCGGTCTACTTCACCGATCCGCTGGTGCGCCGCGCTCCGTCGCTGCAGAAGACGGCCGATGCGCGGCGCCCGGTCGCGCGAGCCAACGCGGCGACGCTCGCGCGGCTCAATCTCGCTGCCGGCGCCTCGGCGCGCCTGCGCCAGGACGGCGGCGAAGCGGTGCTCGGCGTCGCGCTCGATGCGGGGCTTCCCGACGGCTGCGTGCGCGTGCCGGCGGGGCATCCGGCCACGAGCAGGCTCGGGGCGATGTTCGGCGTGATCACGGCGGAGGCCGAATCGTGATCCCGTTCGAGAGCACCCTGGGGCACGGCTTGGCGCTGCTCGTGTGGACGGTGTTCAAGATCGTCGCCATTGCGGTGCCGCTCATTCTCGGCGTGGCGTACCTCACGCTCGCCGAGCGCAAGGTGATCGGTTACATGCAGGTGCGCATCGGTCCCAACCGGGTCGGCCCCTACGGTCTGCTGCAGCCCTTCGCCGACGTGCTCAAGATGCTGTTCAAGGAGATCGTCGTACCATCGGGCGCAAACCGGTGGCTGTTCTTCATCGCGCCCACGCTCTCGCTCGCGCCTGCGCTCGCCGCCTGGGCCGTGATCCCGTTCGCCGACGGCGTCGTGCTCTCGAACATCAACGCCGGGCTCCTCTACATCATGGCGATGACGTCGATGGGGGTCTACGGCGTGATCCTCGCCGGCTGGGCGTCGAACTCCAAGTACGCCTTCCTCGGTTGCCTGCGCTCCGCCGCGCAGATCGTTTCCTATGAAATCGCGATGGGCTTCGCGCTGGTTGGCGTGCTCATGGCGGCGAGCTCGCTCAACCTCGGCGACATCGTGCGCGGGCAGGCGGGCGGCGCCGCCTACTGGTACGTGTGGCCGCTGCTGCCGCTGTTCGTCGTCTACCTCGTCGCCGGGATCGCCGAGACAAACCGCCACCCGTTCGACGTCGCGGAGGGCGAATCGGAGATCGTGGCGGGCTTCCATGTCGAGTACTCGGGCATCGCCTTCGCACTGTTCTTCCTTGCCGAGTACATGAACATGATTCTGGTGGCCACGCTGTGCTCGGTCATGTTCCTCGGCGGCTGGCTCTCGCCGTGGCCGCTGCTCAACGACGTCGAAGTGTTCGGCCTGCGCCCTGTCGGCGACGGAATCGGCTGGCTGTTCGCCAAGGCGTGCGTGGTGCTGTTCCTCTTCCTCTGGATCCGCGCGACCTTTCCGCGCTACCGCTACGACCAGATCATGCGCCTGGGCTGGAAGATCTTCATTCCGGTGACGCTGATCTGGATCATCGTTCTCGGCGCGATCATGCAGACGCGCTGGGCCTATCTCGTCCATTGAGGAGCCCATGCTCGCGCGCATCCGGGATTTCTTCAACGCCTACACCCTCTGGGAGCTGTGGAAGGGGCTGTGGGTGACGCGCCGCTACCTCTTCCAGCGCAAGATAACGGTGCAATACCCGGAAGAGAAGACGCCGCTCTCGCCGCGCTTCCGCGGGCTGCATGCGCTGCGCCGCTACCCGAACGGCGAAGAACGCTGCATCGCCTGCAAGCTGTGCGAGGCCGTCTGCCCGGCCCTCGCGATTACGATCGAATCCGAGCAGCGCGAGGACGGCACGCGGCGGACGACACGCTACGACATCGACCTCACCAAGTGCATCTTCTGCGGCTTCTGCGAGGAGAGCTGCCCCGTCGACTCGATCGTCGAAACGCACATCCTTGAGTACCACGGCGAGCGGCGCGGCGATCTGATCTACACCAAGGAGATGCTGCTCGCGGTGGGAGACCGTTACGAGGCCGAGATCGCCGCTGCGCGCGCCCAGGACGCGAAGTTCCGCTAGCCATGACGCAAACCGCCGCCTTCTATGTCTTCGCCGCGATACTGGTCTTCGCGGCGCTGCGCGTGATCACCACCCGCAACCTGGTGCAGGCGGCGCTGTGGCTGGTGCTGTGCTTCTTCACCGCGGCGTGCATCTGGCTCCTGCTGCAGGCGGAATTCCTGGCGATCACGCTGGTGCTGGTCTACGTCGGCGCGGTCATGGTGCTGTTCCTCTTCGTAGTCATGATGCTCGACGTCAATTTCGACAAGCTGCGCGAGCGTTTCCGCAGCTACATTCCGGTCGGCGCGACCGTCGGCATCCTCATCCTGCTCGAGATGGCGCTGGTGCTGATCGGCGGCTACATCGGGCCGCGGGCGGTCTCGGCGCCTGTCGCGCCAGCCCCCGGCTACAGCAACACGCGTGCGCTCGGCCTGCAGATCTATACCGACTACGCGTATCCGTTCGAGATCGCCGCCGTGGTCCTGCTCGTGGCGATCGTTGCCGCGATCGCGCTTACGCACCGCCACCGACGGCAGACGAAGTATCAGAACCCGGGCGACCAGGTGCGGACTCGCCGCTCGGAACGGCTGCGCATCCTGAACATCCCCGCCGAAAAGCGGGAGCCGTGATTTTTGCAGGTTGAGCCGCGGCGGTTGCCGCTGCGCAGCAGGGAGAATTGAGTGTCGTTTCTGACGCCGCCAACGCTGTCGCACTACCTCGTGCTGGGGGCGATCCTGTTCGCGATCAGCGTCGTGGGGATCTTTCTCAACCGCCGCAACGTCATCATCATGCTCATGGCGATCGAGCTGATGCTGCTCGCCGTCAATCTGAATTTCATCGCCTTCTCGCGCTACCTCGGAGACACCTCCGGGCAGGTGTTCGTCTTCTTCATCCTCACCGTCGCGGCGGCGGAGTCGGCGATCGGCCTCGCCATCCTCGTCCTGCTGTTCCGCAACGTCGGCTCTATCGACGTCGAGGACCTGGGCAAGCTCAAGGGCTAGCGCAATGACGATGCGGCAACTGTACCTGCTCGTGCCTCTGGCGCCCCTGGCCGCCGCGATCATCGTCGGCCTGTGGGGGCCCAAGCTCGGGCGCGTGCTCTCGCACCGGCTGTGCATCCTTGGGGTCGCCGTCTCCACTGGCGCCTCGGCGTTCATCCTGCGCGACGTCATGGCCGGCAACACCTTCAACGGCGACCTGTACGTGTGGATGACCTCCGGGGAACTCAAGTTCGCCATCGGCTTCCTGATCGACCCGCTCACCGCGCTGATGATCACGGTGGTGAGCTTCGTCTCCCTGATGGTGCACATCTACACCATCGGCTACATGGCCGACGACGACGGCTACACGCGCTTCTTCTCCTACATTTCGCTGTTCACGTTCAGCATGCTGATGCTCGTGATGGCGAACAACTTCCTGCAGCTTTTCTTCGGCTGGGAGGCCGTTGGGCTCGTGTCCTACCTGCTGATCGGCTTCTGGTATACGCGGCCGACCGCGATCTACGCGAGCCTGAAGGCTTTCCTCGCCAACCGGGTGGGAGACTTCGGCTTCGTTCTCGGCATCGGGCTCATCGTCGCCTACTTCGGCAGCCTGGACTACGCCACCGTATTCAAAGGCGCACCCGCGCTCGCAGGCGCGACGATCAACCTCGTCGGCAGCGCGCAGTGGTTGGTGCTCACCGCGATCTGCATCGGGCTGTTCGTCGGCGCGATGGGCAAGTCGGCCCAGGTGCCACTGCACGTGTGGCTTCCCGACTCGATGGAAGGCCCGACGCCGATCTCCGCCCTCATCCACGCCGCGACCATGGTCACCGCCGGGATTTTCATGGTCGCGCGCATGAGCCCGCTGTTCGAGCACTCCGATGTCGCGCTGGGAGTCGTCACGGTGATCGGCGCCACCACCGCCCTGTTCATGGCGCTGCTCGGCGTCGTGCAGAACGACATCAAGCGGGTGATCGCGTATTCGACCCTGTCGCAGCTCGGCTACATGACTGTCGCGCTGGGTGTCTCCGCCTACTCGGTTGCGATCTTCCACCTGATGACTCACGCCTTCTTCAAGGCCCTGCTCTTCCTCGCCGCCGGCTCAGTGATCATCGCGATGCACCACGAGCAGGACATGCGCAAGATGGGAGGACTGAAGAAGTACATGCCGATCACCTACTGGACTGCGGTCGTTGGCGCGCTGGCGCTCGCCGGCATTCCGCCATTCGCCGGCTTCTTCTCCAAGGACGCCATCATCGATGCGACGCATCTGTCGCATGTGCCCGGGCACGCCTATGCATCGTTCGCGGTGACCATCGGCGTGTTCATCACCGGCCTGTACACATTTCGCATGCTGTTCATGACCTTCCATGGCGAGGAGCGCTTCCGGCACGCCGACACACACGCGGATCACGACGCCGAGCACCATGGCGTCGAGCCCCGCGAGAGCCCGTGGGTCGTCACGGTTCCGCTCGTGCTGCTGGCCATCCCGTCGATCTATTCGGGCTGGGCCTACGTCGATCGCATCCTGTTCGGCGATTTCTTCGGCAGCTCGATCGTGATCGCACCGCCGCACGCCGGGCTCGCCATGCTCGCCGAGGAATGGCACGGGCCTCTGGCGTTCGTCACACACGCCCTCGTCACGCCGGCGTTCTGGCTCGCGCTCGCGGGCATCGCTTCGGCGTGGTTCCTCTACATCCTGCGGCCCGGGCTGCCGGCGGTGCTGCGCAAGCGCGCCGGCGGGCTCTATTCGCTGCTTGCCAACAACTATTACATCGACCGTTTCAACGACTGGTTCTTCGCCGGCGGGTTCCGGCGCATCGGCACATTGTGCTCGGAGATCGGCGATCGCTGGATCATCGACGGCTTCTTCGTCAACGGCAGCGCTCGCCTGGTCGCGCTTACGGCAGCGCTGCTGCGCCACATCCAGTCGGGGTACATCTACCACTACGCCTTCACGATGATCGTCGGCGTGTTTGCGCTGCTGACCTGGTGGGTCGGCCACTGAGCGGCGAGCGGCGTGTCGCAACATCTCCTGAGCCTCGCCATCTGGGTGCCCATTGCCGCCGGGCTGCTCGTGCTCGGCCTGAGCCGAGATCAGGACGCGCCGGCGGCGCGCTGGCTCGCGCTCGTCGGAGCCGTAGCGGGCTTCGCGGTGACGATCCCGCTGTATACGCGCTTCGCCATCGGGACCGCCGAGA
>DASVFM010000225.1:0-7212 GCA_036380055.1 Casimicrobiaceae bacterium | reverse complement strand
AGCTCGAGCTGTCGCTCCAGATCGGCGAGATCCTGATGCTCGTCGCGAAGCAGCAGCGGCAATTCGTCGTCGGCGAAGGCACAGGTCCAGCGGAAGTTCCGCAGGTGCTCGGGAGCAGGGAAGCCCTTGGCGAACTGCTTGAGCTTGAACTCGAAGCTCATGTAGCGGCTGCTCGCGGGAAGGAGCCGCGTGAGCGGCTGGATCACGCGACGGTGGAGCGCGCCGGGAAAGAGTGCCGCATAGCGGGCGGCCGCCTCGGCCTTGAAGATCGCGTAACCGTAGAAGAATTCGTCGCCGCCGTCGCCGGTGAGCGCCACCTTGGTCGAGCGCGCGATCTCGCGGCAGACGAGGAACTTGGGCAGGATGCCGGGATCGGCTTGAGGCTCGTCGAGCGAGGCGGGCAGCTCGCTCGCGACCTTCTCCAGCATCTCGGGTTCGGCGGTCACCACCGTGTGCGCGGTGCCGAAGGTCTGGGCCACGAGAGACGCCGCCGCGGCCTCGTCGAACGACGGGTCCACGTTGCGGATGGTGAAGGAGCGCAGCGACACGCTGGGATGCACTTCTCGCAGGATCGCCAGCACCAACGTCGAATCGAGGCCGCCGCTGAGCAGCAAGCCGACCGGAACGTCGGCGCGGAAGGTCCACCTCACCGCCTCGCGCAGGAGCGAATGGACTTCCGCCTCGACATCGGCTGCCGATTGCGCGTGCGGCGGGTTCGTCGGCATCGACTCGAAATAGCGGGCGACGTCAATGCGTCCGTCCGCGTAGCGAAGGCGGTGGCCCGGTGGCAGCTTGCGAATGCCGCGGAAAATCGAGCGGTCGTAGGGAAAGCACTCGAAGGCGAGGAAATCGGCGAGCGAGCCCATGTCGAGCTCGCGCCGGAAGCCGGGCAGTAGCGCGAAGGTCCTGCACTCCGACGAGAACGCGAGCCTTCCCGGGCTCTCGTGATAGAAGAATGGCTTCTGTCCGAAGGGGTCGCGCGCGCAGAAAAGTTCGCCCTTCGTCCGGTCGTATATCGCGAAGGCGAACATGCCGTCGATCCGATCGAGCACTCGCTCGCCCCAATGCCGAAAGCCCGTCAGCAGCACCTCGGTGTCGGAAGTCGTGCGGAAGGCATGTCCCGCACGGGCGAGCTCCTCGCGCAGCTCAAGGTAGTTGTATATCTCGCCGTTGAAGGTGATGACGAGATTTCCTTCCGGCGAGCGCAGCGGCTGGTGGCCGTGCTCGGGATCGATGATGGCGAGCCGCGCGTGGCCGAAGGCGAAGCGCCCGTCTATCGCGCAACCCGAATCGTCCGGCCCGCGGTGGCGCAGAAGGGCGAGCTGCGCGCGTATCAGCGCTTCCGCCTCGTCGCGCGAGGCGATGCCGCCAACCTGCCCGACGATGCCGCACATCGCGCTAAGCCTCCTCGCGTGACGCGTGGGGCACGCGGGGCGGCTCCTCCCTTCGATGAATCATCGGGGCGCCGCCGCCTGCTGGAGCTCTTCGGCAAACAGCGTATAGCGGCCGAAGCGTGCGACGGGTGTCAAGTGCGCGACGATGTCAGGCATCGCGTTCGCCTGACCGGCGGTGAGTGCAAAGAAGTCTCGCGGTGCATCGCGCAGATAAGGCTCGAGGTCGGCGCCCTTGGAAACGGTCGTTACCTTGCCGCGAGCGTAGAACTCGGCCGAGTGTGGTGCTTCGTTGAGGTAGAAGAGCCGCGCGTCGCTGCCGCGTTTGGCGAGGTACATGCTAACCAACGCCTCCTGCGAGTTGGTTATTGCGATTCGCGGCAGGATGAACACGATCCCGAGTGCGATGGCGATCGGGATGACGAGGCCCGAATAGCGCAACGCCGCGGCGCGGCCGCCTTTGTCACCGACGGCAGACCAGGTTTCCGCGGCGAGCAGCGCGAACGCCGGCAGCCCGGGCAGGACATACGTGAACAGGATGTTGCCGGCGAAGGTGAAAAAGACGAGCGGGGTGAGCATCCACAGGTAGAGGTAGGCGCGCCAGCCGTCGTCGGATGGTCGGAGCGCGCGCTCGCTGCGCGCGCGCCAGGCCCGCACCCGGAATGCGATCCAGAGCACCGACCACGGAAGCGTCGCTGCGATCGCAAGCGGCCAGATCGTCCCGCGCGGCCGCGAATGCGCGGTGCCGAACATGTCGCCCTTCCAGCCGCTCTGCGTGTATCGCTTCCAATGCTCGCCGACCAGGAAATAATCGAGAAATCCCGGCGTGCGCTGCTCGGCCAGCACGTACCACGGCACCGACAGCGCGATGGCGAGAAGACTTCCGGTTATCCACGGCAGCCGACGCCAGACGTTGCCGATGCCGCCCTTCCAGAGCGTCCAGATGCCGATCGGCAGCAGCGTGAGCACCAGCGCGACCGGGCCCTTGGCGAGCAACCCGATGGCGAGGCCGACGAAGAACGCATAGCCCCAGAGACGCGCACTCGAGCCCGTCCGGGTCATCGCTTGCCAGAACCCCATCATCGAGAGCGTCGTTCCGAGAAAGAGCGCCGGGTCGGTCATCACGGCGCCCGCGGAGACGAAGAACAACGGGGTCGTCACCAGAACCACGGTGGCGCGCAAAGCCCTGTCGGGGCCGTCCCGCTGGGCGGCCAGCACATACGTCATGCCGGCCACGGGGAGGCACACGAGCAGCGAGGGCAGCCGTGCCGCAAACTCGTTTATCCCGAGGCCGAGATACGCAATCGCCGTGAGCCAGATCGACAACGGCGGTTTGCTCCAGAAGGGCACGCCGTATCTGAACTGCGGCATCAGCCAGTCGCCGGTCTCGACCATCTTGCGAGCGATCTCCGCGTAGCGCGCCTCGGTATTGTCCATCAGGGGATAGACCCCGAGCGTTGCCACGCGTATGACGAGAGCGAGCAGCAGCAATCCCACCAGCCACTGGCGCTCCCGGCCGAGGACGAGGCCGGCTCCCGACGCGCCGTCGGACGGCGCCCGCTTGTCTGTCGCCCGTCCGTCCGTCATCGGCTCAGAAGGTCCATGCGCGGTTGGTCGCGAAAGCGATCACCAGGACGATACCCGTGGCGACGACCTGCGCCACGAGATAATGCAGCCCGAGCACCGACGTCCCCAGCGCAACCACGGCGGCGTTCAGCGCGATGCCGGCGAGGCTCACCAGCAGATATTTCAGCGAAGCCTCGGTGTGGGGCCGGCGGCTGCGGAACGTGTATCGATAATTGAGCATGTAATTGACGATGGCGCCCGCCGCCGCGCCGCAGGTCGAAGCCGGCACGGCGCTCATTACCCCGCTCTCTACGAGCAGGAACAAGAGCGCGTACTGTACCGCCGTACCGGCGGCGCCGGCGGCGGCGTACTTGGTGAACTGCGCAAACACCCCGCGGTCGCCCGGTCCCTGGGTGGGAACCCTTAAGCTTACCTTAAGTCGATCACCGTACAATACGCATCTTCGCGCGGCCGGGCAGACGCGTGCCGCCAGCCGACACAGGAGGGTCTCTCGTGCTTACCAGGATGCTCGTGCTGCTCCTAGCCTCGGTCGTGGCGAGCGGCGCCACTGCGCAGGGCAAGCTTCGCATCGACAAAGCGGCGGACCTGCCGCGCTTCAGCTACAAGCTCGACAGCAAGATCGAGGACATGGTGCGCGACGACGCCAAGTTCCAGCCGTTCGCGCTCCAGGTGCGACGCGATCTCGAGGACATGCTCGCCCGTTATGAGATCGCGGACCGCGCCACTATGCGACAGATCCAGAGCGAGCTCGCCCAGCTCGATATGCTCGACGGCAAGTACAGGGACGCGCTGGCGCGGATCGACCAGATCAAGACCCTCGAAGAGAAGCCGGCCGACAAGCTGTTGTCCGGTGTCACTACGCGGGCGGTGGTAACCGGGATACGCACCGATCCGGATCGAACCTCGACGGCATACCGAGCCGCGGTTGGCGAATCGATCAAGAGCCAGATCGCGCCACTGCCCTACGAGGTGATCGCCAATGAGGCGAAGGAGATCAAGGCCGGCTCTGAGCTGCTGAGCGAAGGCCGCTTGATCGGCAACGTGCGCGAGGTGCTGCAGCCGAGCGTGGACAAGAACGGCACGCTGTCGTCCGATCTCGCGCCGACCCTGGTGCGCATCAAGTACACATACAACTTCATCCTGCCGCTCAAACCGGTGCTGGTGGACGTCTGGACCACGTATGTCGCCGCGCACGCAGTCGAGAAGCCTGACATCTGGGCGGCGCGCGACGAGGCGCTTCCCGCGGGCAAGGGCTACGCGCCGGTGAAGATCGCCGTATGGGACAGCGGCGTGGACACCAAGCTCTTCCCCGGCAACCTGGCTGGCAACCCCGGCAGCGTGCCGGTGATCGCGTTCGATCGCTTCGAGCAGCCCGCGCAGGGCGAGCTGGAGCCTATTCCGGACGCGCTCAAGAGCAAGATGCCGCAGCTCAAGTCGCGCCTCAAGGGCTTCTCGGACCTGCGCTCGAACATCGACAGCCCCGAGGCGAGCGAAGTCAAACGCTACATGTCCACGCTCAAGCCCGACGAGTACAAGACATTCGTCGAGGAGATCGGCCTCTCCGGTAACTGGATGCACGGCACGCACGTCGCCGGCATCACGGTCGCGGGCAATCCGTACGCACGCCTGGTGGTGGCCCGGATCGAGTTCGACTGGCACCTGATTCCCGATCCGTGTCCGAGTAAGGAATTGGCGGAGCGCAACGCGAAGAACATGCAGGCGTACGTCGACTTCTTCAAGAAGGAGGGTGTGCGCGTCGTGAACATGAGCTGGGGCGGCAGCGTCCAGGATTTCGAGGAAGCTCTCGAGCTGTGCAGCATCGGCAAGACGCCCGACGAGCGCAAGCCGATCGCGCGCGAGTACTTCGACATGCAGAAGGAGGCCCTGACCAAGGCGTTCGCCAGCGCGCCCGACATCCTGTTCGTCACCGCCGCGGGCAACAGCAACCAGGACGCGTCGTTCGTCGAGGACATCCCGGCAGCGATCGTGCTCCCCAATCTGCTTACCGTCGGTGCGGTCGACAAGGCGGGAGACGAAGCTTCGTTCACGAGCTACGGGCCGACGGTCAAGGTTCACGCCAACGGTTATCAGGTCGTGAGCGTAATCCCCGGCGGCGACCGGCTCGCCGAGTCGGGGACTTCGATGGCCTCGCCGCAGGTCGCGAATCTTGCCGGCAAGATCCTCGCGGTCAATCCGAAGCTCACCCCGAGCCAGGTGATCGAGCTGATCCGGGCCAATGCCGACAGGACGCCCGATGGCCGCCGTGTACTGATCAATCCGAAGAAGACGCTCGCTGCGGCACAGGCGGAGAAGGCGGCGTGAATCCTTCGCGCGGCGCTGCCGGCGTGAGCACGACTTGCACGAGGCAGTGAACGAGCCCTCAGGGCAGCGGCTCGACGCGGTGCTTCGCTGGTGGGGCGGCGCCGTCCTCGCGGTCGGCCTCACGGTGGCCGCGTTGATCTACGCCTTTGCGCCGAGCGACGAAGGCATCGACGCGGCGAGCGAGATCGCTCGCGGCCGGATGTACCAGCACAACCTCGAGCTCATGGGCGGGAAGGCCGGGGCGCTGATGGTGGAGTTCAACGAGTGGTTCGCCGGCCTGTGGCACGGGCGTTCGCTCGCCTACACCGTTGCCTTCCTTGCCGTCGTGGCCGCCCTCGGATGTTTCGGCGCGGCCCGCCTCATGTCGGAGCCACCCGGAAACTCGAGGGACTAGGGGCGTATTGCTCGCGGGGCCACCCGATCACTGCACCGGCGCGAGTGATGACACCTCGTGGCGGCCGGTTTCCGGGAAATGGTAGTAACGCCCGTTCAGGTAACGGGTCACCTCGAGAATCTCGTTTTCGCTCCAGGCGAGATTGGCGTTGGATTGCCAGCGAGTGACCTGAGCCTTGAGGCTCGTCCAATCCTTCCCGAGCTTCTTCTCGCGCCAGTGCACCTCGTTGGTATGGCACGCTCCGCAGTTCGTCGAGTACAGCAGCTCGCCCAGCGACTGGCCCGTGTTCGGCACGGGCTGCGCGCCGACCAGCGCGCTCGCCAGCACGGCGGCGATGCCGAGGAACGTCCTCATGCCGCAAGTGTAGCAGCAGGCGTGACGAGGAGCCCGGCGCGGCGCTGTGCTACGCGCTCCAGCGATCGATCAACAACCCCGCGACCATGAGGTAGCCTCAGGCCCCCAATTCCCAACTCATAAGCTCGCTCCGAGCCGTCCCCATGTTGCCGAGGTGGTAGACCGCCAGCCCGGCAGGTGAGAAGGTGAATGCCTCGAACGTTTCGTCGAGCATCTTCTTCAGATAGTCCTGGGAGGCGATGCCGATGCTTACGTGCGGGTTGAACTTGGTGCCGGTCTGGTTCGGCACGTAGCCCGCCACGTAGTCGATGGTCGGTTGATTGATGTCGGGGTCGTCCTTCGTGGTCACGAACGCCGCTGCGGTTCCCATCCGCTCGGTGAACGGAGCGATGGCGTCGATCAGTTTCTGCTGGAAGGCGATGAGGTCATCGGTCGGCTCGATAACGATTCCCGCGAGCCCGATCCCTTTCCAGGGAAGGTAGTAATACTTGTACGCCTTCAGCTTCCAGGCGGCGGGCTTCTCTCCCGCCAGGACTTTGCTGACAGCCTCGTAGATATTGTCGAGGTCCGCCGTCCTGACGTACCGCTGCAGGCACGTGACGTGCGGTTGATGGGTTTCGTCCAAAGCGAAGCCCCCGGCAAAGCTCTCGCGCAAGCGCGAGTTGGCGGCCTGCGCGTTCTTCATCATCGTCGCGTCAGGATCGAGCAGAATGTCGATGGCGGTGACTGGGCTTGCATTTGCATTCAGTAGTTGATTCATGGTGTCCTTCGACTCGGCGTTGCGTGCCGCGTTGCCTGTCGCTAGCGAATCCATTCGTGGAACTGCGCCGGCGCGCAAGACGCCGCCATGGTCCGCAGCATCGCGATCGACCTACAGCACGCCGAGGTCGCGCAGCCCGCGCAGCATCATCTGGACGGCCAGGGCGACCTGCAGCACGCCGAGCACCGCGCCGAAGATCTGCAGAGCCAGAATGGCGACGCCCGCCATGATCCGTCGCGCGTACAGCATTGCCAACAGGTCGAGCGACATCACGACGATCAGGATCGCTATGATGGCGGCCGTTCGCCCCGCGTCGGGGCTGTTCACGAGGAGGGCGATGACTGCCGCTATGCCGTACGGCGTGACGAGGATGGGAAAGGCCACGCGCAGCGCGGCGGCCATCA
>DASVFM010000224.1:0-23140 GCA_036380055.1 Casimicrobiaceae bacterium | reverse complement strand
ATTGCGTTCACAAGGGCCTCCTCCCGTTGGCAAGCTCGCCCCGAAGCGGGATTCGTGAGCGGTTCCC
This sequence comes from Casimicrobiaceae bacterium, assembly GCA_036380055.1. Lineage (GTDB taxonomy): Bacteria > Pseudomonadota > Gammaproteobacteria > Burkholderiales > Casimicrobiaceae > PALSA-1003. The sequence goes on along the minus strand of DASVFM010000224.1, from coordinate 23,073 downwards.
CGCGTCAGCGGCGCAGTGTGGCCCGCAGCTCGCGATGCGTCAACGAAGGATTCGTCGGCACCTATAATGCTTCTGGGATCCCGCACAGCCAGTCCGCAGCAGCAAACGCATGAGCCAGTCGTTGGAAGAGCATCCGCGCGAACCAAGCCCCGGGATCAAGGTGGCGCAGGACGGGCCCTATATCGCAACCGGAAAGATCGCCCTCACCGCTCGCCAGCCTCTCCTCGACGAAAACGGCGAGGCCACCGACTGGAGCTCCGGCAGGACACATCCGGCGCGGGCAACCTACGTCTTGTGCCGCTGCGGACAGTCGGGCGACAAGCCATTCTGCGACGGCACGCACCGGAAGGTCGGCTTCGATGGGCGCTGCACGGCCGATCGTGCACCCGGTAAGACGCGGCGCAAGGTCTACCAGGGCGCGGGCATCACGCTGAGCGACGACGAATCGCTCTGCGCCGGCTACGCTTTCTGCGATCCGCACGGGGGTGTCTGGCGCGAGATCGCGAACGCAGCGGACCCCGCGATCAGACAACGCCTGCAGCGCCAGATTGCGAACTGCCCTTCCGGGCGATTGCAGTATCACGTTGAAGGCTCGTCCGTTCCCGTCGAGCGGCATTTCGACCCAGCGATCGCGCTCATTCCCGATGGCCCGCTCTGGGTGCTGGGCGGAGTGCCGGTCGAGACCTGGGACGGGTTTACCTATGAGGTGCGCAACCGCCAGCTCCTGTGCCGCTGCGGCGAGTCGCAGAACAAGCCCTTCTGCGATGGGTCACACCGGCGCGTCAAGTTTCGCGCCCCCTAGCTCGCGGCGATCTCCGGCAGATCCGGGCAAGCGACGTGCTGCGCACGAGTCGGGTCTCAGGAGATGCCCGGGCACCTGCGGCATCGAATTCACTGCGAGCGACGCGCCTGCAGGGCCAGCGCGCGCCGATAGAGCTCCTTGCGCGGCGCGCCGGTGGCGGCGACCGCGAGGCGCACGCTCTGCGCGAGCGGGAGCTCCGCCAGCAGGGCAGTCAACAGGCTGTCGCGAGCACCGTTCTCCTCTTCCGTCGACTCAGTAGGGGCCGGCGCGTCGACGATAAAGACGAACTCGCCGCGCGTCCGGTCCGGCTCCGCCGCCAGCCACGCAGTGGCGTCGCCGAGCGGGCAGCGGTGGATCGATTCGAAGCGCTTGGTCAGTTCGCGCGCGATGATCAGTCGGCGCGCAGCGCCGAGCACCTCGGCCATGGCGGCGACGCTCGCGAGCACGCGATGCGGCGCCTCGTAGAAGACGAGCGCACACGGGCAGGCGGAGAGTCGCTCCAGCGCGCGCCGGCGCTCCGTTGGCTTCGCCGGCAGGAATCCGCAGAACAGCCATTCCGCGGCCGCCAGCCCCGCGGCCGATACCGCCGCTACGACGGCGCTCGGCCCGGGAATCGGCACGACCCTGTGGCCGGCCCCGGCAATCGCAGCGACGACGACGGCACCCGGATCGCTTATGCCAGGGGTTCCGGCATCGCTTACCAGCGCCACGCTCCTGCCGCCCGCAAGCAGCGCCGCGATGCGATCGACGCGCGCCCGCTCGTTGTGCTCGTGCAGGGAGAGCATTCGCGTGCCGATGCCATGGTGCGCGAGCAGGATGCCGGTGACGCGCGTGTCCTCGGCCGCGATGACGTCGACGCGCGAGAGCACGTCGAGGGCGCGCTCGCTGATGTCGCGCAGGTTTCCGAGCGGCGTGGCGACAACATATAATGCCGGCTCGATCCCCGGTGACGCAGCGTTCCCCGGCGCCGCGATGCTAGCCCCCTTGAAGGTCTGCTCCTTCCTTCGCATGCGCATCGCGGAAACGTCGCTCCTTGCGGTTGCCCTGATGCTCGTCGGCTGCGCGAGCCCGGGATCATTGTCCGGTTCGCGACCGAGCCCCGCAACTTCGGCGCCTGCGCCCACACGCGAGGCGCCGGCGAAGCTGCCGGAGGGCCCGGTGCAGCCGGTTCCGGCACCCGTGCCCCCCGTCGCGATCCCTCCACCTGCGACCGCCTATCAGCCGAGTACCGATCGAATCGCCCTGCTGCTACCCCTGCAGTCTCCTGCCTACGGTCGCGTGGCTGAAGCGGTTCGCGCCGGTTTTCTTGCCGCCGCCGACGCCGCGGGCAGCGCTGGACGCGTACAGGTGATCGGTTATGCCGACGACGGGGTGCTCAGTGCGGTTGCCGCAGCGACCGAAGCGCGCGTGGCGCTGATCGTCGGACCGCTCACCCGCGACGACCTCAAGACCGTTCTCGCGCTGGCGCCGCAGCGGCCTCGCATGCTCGCGCTCAACCAGCTCGAGGACGGTGCACCTCTGCCACCCGATGCTTATGCTCTGGCGCTCGCGGTCGAGGGAGATGCGGCTGTGCTCGCACGACGCGCTTACGATGACGGCGCGCGCAGCATTGCGGTGGTCGCCGGCGACTCTCCATTGCAGCGACGCTTCGCCAACGCCTTCATCGCCGTGTGGCAGCGGGCGGGCGGCGGCACGCCTCGCCAATATCGATTCGATTCGAATCCGGAGGTCCTGGCCGTTCTGCGCCGCGAGCTCGCGGCGAGGCCGACCGACGCAATACTGCTCGCAGTAGGCAGCGACCAGGCCGCGCTGGCGAAGTCGTTTCTGCCCCCCGGTCCGGTTTACGCCAGCAGCCAGATCACCGACGCACTTTCCCCGCAGATGGTGTTCGACCTCGATGGTGTGCGCTACGTCGAGATCCCGTGGCTCGCCGACCCTTCCAACCCCGCGTTCGCGCGCCTCCCGCGCCAGGACGGGGGCGACGCGGTGCTCGACCGCCTCTACGCGCTCGGCCTGGATGCGTTCGTGATCGGCGAGCTACTCGCCAATCAGGAGCCCCCGCAGCGAATCGAATTCGACGGCGCGACCGGGCACCTGTCGCTGTTGCCTTCGCGGATCTTCAGCCGCGAGGGCCGGGTCATGATCGTTCGTGACGGACAGCCGATGCTCTATCAGCCGCCGCAATGAACGGCGGAGCGGCGGCCGAGGCGCTCGCGGCGAGCTTTCTGCAGGCGCGCGGCCTCGAGATCGTCGCGCGCAACTACCGCTGCCGGGGCGGCGAGATCGACCTCGTCGCCCGGGACGGATCCACGTTGGTCTTCGTCGAGGTTCGACTGCGCCGCGGCAGCGCATTCGGCGGTGCGGCAGCGAGCATCACCGCAGCGAAGCGGCGCCGGCTCGCGCATGCGGCGCGGCATTACCTCGGCCGATTGGGAAGCGAGCCGCCTTGTCGCTTCGATGCGATCCTTCTCGACAACCTCGCCTCCGCGAGAATCGAGTGGCTGCGCGACATCGCGAGCACCTGAAGCCTCGGATCGGAAAATTGCTACAATCAGGCCAGCGGTTGCGTCGCGTCGAGCCCGCGCATGCCGCCCGAACAATGGACACGACGCAGCGCATCCGGAGCCATTTCGCAGAAAGCGCTCAGCTCAAGCTCGCCGCCGCGGAGACTCTGGCACCGGAGATCGCACGCGCGGCGGCGCTCATGACTGAATGCCTGCTCGGCGATGGCAAGATCCTCGCCTGCGGCAACGGTGGCTCGGCGTCCGATGCGCAGCATTTCGCGGCCGAGATGATCGGCCGCTTCGAGCGCGAGCGGCCTGAGCTGCCCGCGATCTCGCTCGCGACCGACACGTCCATTCTGACGGCGATCGCCAACGATTACGAGTACGCCCAGGTCTTCGCGAAGCAGGTGCGCGCGCTCGGCGCAGCCGGCGACGTGTTGCTCGCGATCTCGACCTCCGGCAACTCGGCCAATGTCGTCGCGGCGGTCGATGCTGCCCGCGAGCGGGGGATGCGGATCGTCGCGCTCACCGGGAGGGGCGGTGGGCGCGTCGGCGAACTCCTGAGCGCGGGCGATGTCCACGTCTGCGTGCCGCACAGCGTGACGGCGCGCATCCAGGAGCTGCATATCCTGGCAATCCACTGCATGTGCGACGTGATCGACGCGAACCTTCTTGGAGACGACCGATGAATCTGCGCCTCGTCCGGGACTGTGTTGCCGTCGCCGCGCTAGCAACCGCCGCTGCGCTGTCGAGCTGCGTCCCGGTCATGGTTGCGGGAGGCATCGCGGCGGGCGCTGCCATCGCTACGGATCGCCGCACGACGGGAGCCCAGCTCGACGATGAAGTCATCGAGGACAAGACGGCGCTCGCGCTTAAGGAGCGATTCAAGGGTGACTTCCACATCAACGTCACGAGCTACAACGGGATCGTTCTGTTGACCGGAGAGGTGCCCGCCGAGGCGGCCAAGGCCGATGTGGAGCAGCTCGTGCGCTCGACGCCGAAGGTGCGTGCCGTGCAGGACGAGCTGGTGATCGGCCCGGTAACGGATCTCAGCTCGCGCAGCAACGACACGCTCATCACTTCGAAGGTCAAGGCCCGCTTCGTCGAGGAAAACAAGTTTCAGATCAACAACGTCAAGGTGGTCACCGAGCGCGGCGTCGTCTACCTCATGGGTGTGGTCACTCGCGAGGAAGGGGCGGCTGCAGCGCAGATTGCCAGCACGACCGAAGGCGTGCAGCGCGTGGTCAAGGTCTTCGAGTACGTCGGCGGATGACCGCTGGCCGCGGAGCGCCGTCCGAGGCTGGCTTTGCCGCGAAGATCGCAACGCGGGATGGCCTCGAGGCGCGCCTCGCAACGCTCGCACGGCCGCGCGTGTTCACCAACGGCGTGTTCGACCTGCTTCATCGCGGGCACGTCAGCTATCTCGATCGTGCGCGCAGGCTCGGCGGATCGCTGATCGTCGGCGTCAACACCGACGACTCGGTGCGTCGCCTCGGCAAGGGCGGCGATCGACCGATCAATCCCCTCGAGGATCGGCTCGCCGTGCTCGCCGCGCTGGAGGCGGTGGATCTGGTGATCCCGTTCGACGAAGATACGCCGCTCGCGCTGGTGATCGCGTGCCGTCCGGACATCATCGTGAAAGGCGGTGATTACACGATCGAGACGACGGTCGGCGCCGCCGAGGTGATCGGATGGGGCGGGCGCTTCGAGGCGATTCCGCTTGTCCCGGGACGCTCGACGACGCGGCTGCTCGCGCGCGTTCGGGGTCGGTAGGGCGTGCGTTCCCGCTGCTATACTTCACTCGACGTTCCGCCCGCGCGACGCCGCTTCCAGGCGCAGCCACAGCCAAACCGAGAGCACGATGCAAGAGACGCTTCAGATTGACCGGGAAGTCGATGCGAAGGGGTTGAACTGCCCCTTGCCGGTCCTGCGCACCAAGAAGGCCCTGAACGACATGGCGAGTGGCCAGGTGCTGCGCATCCTCGCCACCGACCCTGGCTCGGTGCGGGATTTCGAGGCCTTCTGTCGGCAAACCGGACACACCTTGCTGCAGCAGCGCGAGGATGCAGGGGTTTTCGTCTTCCTCCTCCGCCGGAAATAGGGGTCCTGCGATGACCGCGGAAGCACCCGCAGTCTGCGAGCTTACCAAGGAGAGCTTTGCCCGCTCGATCGACGGCCACTCGTTCGCGGTCGTGGATTTCTGGGCGCCGTGGTGCGGGCCGTGTCGCGCATTCGCTGCTGTATTCGCGGCTGCCGCCACCCGCTACCCTGACATCCTCTTTGCCAAGATCAACACCGAAGAGGAGCAGGAGCTCGCTGCGTATTTCCACATCCGCTCCATACCCACCCTGATGATCTTTCGCGACAACATCATCGTGTTCGCGCAGCCCGGCGCCTTGTCCGCAGCGTCGCTCGATGAGGTGCTTGCCGCCGCGAAGGCGCTCGATATGGACGCGGTGCGTCGGGATGCTCAGGCGGAGCAGAGCGCACAGCAGTCGCAACCGGCCACCTGAGGCGCCGAGCAGCACGCCGCGTCCCGCCCGGCGCAGCAGCTAGTGCCGGTAGCGATTCAGGAAGTCGAGGACGATACCCTTCTGACTCTTGTCGATTGCAGCGTCAAGAGTGCGATCGCTCGGATCGTACTGCGCGGCCTTGCGAAAGGCGTTGATCGCGTCCTGGTGATAGCCCTGCGCCTGCATGGCGTAGCCCAGGCAGCGCCAGGGCTCCGGATTCCAAAACTCGAGATCCGACCAGGCTTGGCAGAGCTCCGCGGCTCGTCGCCAGTTGCCCGCTCGCAGCATGCGTGGCCCCTCGCCGCGCAGCAGCGCGAGGCGTGCCTGCCTCTCTTCGAACAGCGCGACCGTATCGGCATCGTTGACCGCCGGTCCCTTTATCGGCGGCGGGCTAGGCTGGGAGGGCGCCGTGCCGCCACGGATGATCGAGCCGATCTTGCCAACGTCGCCCTGCAAGCCGTACGACAGCAGCGACGGCGGTGACGGAACCCAGCTCGCCAGAGCCCCCTTCACCATCGCGATCGACTCGGCCATCGGCTCGTGCCACGCCACACCGTAGAGCCACAACATGGCGGCGAGGCCGACCACGCCCGTGACGGTGTTGAGCGCACCCGGCGGGCTGTGAGTTACCAGGCAGTCCTCGGCAAAATCCCAGTCGGTCTCGCCGTTTTGCGCGATTTTTTCGTATGACACCGAGATCAGGATTGGTGCGAAGAGCGGAAAGCCGCAGGCAATGCCTTCCCACCAGACGCGGAACGCGCGCCGCAGCGCTCGCTGCAATTGAGAGCGGATGTCTCGCCTCGCGTATGCGTCGCTGATCGAAAACTGCAGATATACGCCGAACAACCACTTCCCCGGCGTCTGCTGCAGCGATGCGATGAGCAACGCCTCCAGCGGCACCCAGCTGGCGGTGATCAGCATCGGCGCGAATAGCGGATGTCCCACCCAGAAGGCCGCCTGATCACCGATGAATCCCGCGCCGTGGAGCTCGGACAGCAGCAACGCGAGCATCAGCCCCCAAATGGCGTAGTCGAACAGGCGCGCAGCAAGCCGGTTCCACGGTCGGGGCTCGCTGGTGCGGCCCGCTTTCGCCCGCTCGAGCTCCGCCATGCGCAGCTGGAAGATCCAGCTCGCGTCCTCCTGCGGTGCGTTGGTGCCGAGGAAGACGCTCTTCTCGCGCCGCCAGTTCAGTATCGCCAAGTCTGTCTGCGGGACGAGCGCCGGCGCCGTCGCAACATGCCGCCGGCGCATGAACGCGATGCCATGCACCACGCCGTAAACCATCGTGAGCGCAAGCAGGGTGAGCGTGAGCCAGACGAGCACCTGCTTGGCCACGAGGATCGCGTCCGCCGGTGTGACGAAGACGATCGCGCCCGCGATGAACGCCGCGAACAGCACGCACAGCGCGATGCGCCCCGGCATCGAGCGCCCGAACGATGCGACCACTCGCTCGGTGAGCCCCGGATGGTGAAACGCCTTCTGGCTGGCCGAGGGAGTCGTGAGGAGGCGCTCGTCGGCGGCGTCGATGGGCGCGTCGATCGCCTCGTCGCCTGCCTGGGTGGCCGTTCCCGCGTTGGCGTTCGGCTCCAGCGCAACGTTCGTCACGAACTGCGCGATGCGCTGTTCGGTGCTGCCCTCGGCGCTTACCGCGAGTTCCTGATCGTAACGCTGGCGCTGCTCGGGGTCACCGAGTATGCGGCTGGCATGATTGATGAACCGGAGCGCCTCTTCGACGTTGCCCTGTCCGTCGCGGGTCTTCGCGTAATACTTCCGGATCAGGCGACGCAATGCCGCACGCACGTCCTCGTCCGAGGCTGCGGGCGCGATCCCCAGGGCTTCGTAGAGCGTCGCTTTCATGGCCCTCGCGCGGCATTACGAGGCGAATTTCGACGCTGGAATCTTCGGTTAATTGGGCGCGCATTGCAAGCCGAGCGCCGTCGGCTGCACAGAGAACGTTTCATGCTGGTCGCTGGGCGGCAAACGCTGCCGCTGCGCGTCACGTAAAGGAGAAGGGGCGGCACGCAGGCCGCCCCTTCTTCTCGCCTCTCGGCCGCGGAAGCCAGCCTGTCTACTCTTCCTGCTTGCCTTCCCGCTGCGCCAGCTTCTCCCGGATACGGGCAGACTTCCCCGAGCGTCCCCGCAGGTAGTAGAGCTTGGCCCGTCGCACGTCCCCCTTGCGCTTCACTTCGATGCTCGCGATGAGTGGAGAGTAGGTCTGGAACGTGCGTTCCACCCCTTCGCCGCTCGACATCTTGCGCACGACGAACGAAGAGTTGAGTCCCCGATTGCGCTTCGCTACGACGACGCCCTCGTAGGCCTGGACGCGCTTGCGCTCGCCTTCGACCACGTTAACGTTAACAACCACCGTGTCGCCGGGCGCGAACTCCGGAATCGTCTTGCCCAAGCGGGCCATTTCTTCCTGTTCCAGCTGATCAATGATGTTCATCCTAGCTCTCTCCATTTCTCAAGACGCTGTTGCGCCTTGCTCGCGCCTGAACTCGTCGAGCAGCGCCGCTTCCTCTTCACTCATCCCGCGCGCCGCGAGCAACTCCGGGCGCCGCAGCCACGTGCGTCCCAGCGCCTGTTTCAGCCGCCAGCGCGCAATCTCCGCGTGGTCGCCCGTCAGAAGCACGGCCGGCACCGTCCGCCCTTCGTAAATCTCTGGGCGGGTGTAATGCTGGCAGTCGAGCAATCCGTCCACGAACGATTCCTGAACGCTCGACTGCGCGTCGTTGAGCGTGCCCGGCAACAGCCGCACTACGGCATCGATCAACAGCAGCGCCGGCAGTTCGCCTCCCGACACGACGAAGTCGCCGATCGCGAGCTCGAGGTCGACCATGCGCTCGAGCACCCGCTCGTCCACCCCTTCGTAGCGCCCCGCCACGAGCACCATCCCGGCTTGCTCCGCCAGCTCCGCGACGCGCCGATGGGTCAGCGCTTCGCCCTGAGGCGACATGTATATCACACGCGGCGCCGTCACCCCGCTCGCGCCGAGCGCAGCACGCGCGGCCCGTATCGCCTTTTCGAGCGGCTCGGCGAGCATCACCATACCGGGCCCACCGCCATAAGGACGATCGTCGACCGTGCGATGGCGATCCGTCGCAAAGTCGCGCGGGTTGTGCGTACCGAGCGTCCACAGGCCGCGCTCGCGCGCTCGAGCCGTGACGCCGAAGCCGGCAACCGACTCGACCAGCTCGGGAAAGAGCGTGACGACCTCGATTTGCATTGCCTGCACGGGCCACGCGGCGCGCCGCCTCAATAATCAATTCGCCAGTCGACGACGATGCGCCCTCCGGCGAGGTCGATCGCGTCGACATACGCATCCACGAGGGGGATCAGCCGCTCCGGATGCTCTTTGTCCTGGACCCGGAGCACCGGATGCGCTGCCGTCTCCATGACCGCGGCCACCCGTCCCATGCTCCTCGTTTCCCGGTTCACCACTTCCAGACCGACGAGGTCAGCGAGATACACCTGGCCCGGATCGGCTGCGGGCAAGGCGCTTCGCGGTATCGCAACCCATGCGCCGTTCCATCGCGCCGCCTCCTCACGCGCGCTCAGCCCTTCGAGGCCGGCAACCACCATCCCCGCGTGTGCTCGCGCCTCCATGACGGGGAATTCACGCCACGTCTCGTCGTCGCGGCCAAGCCACCAGCTGCGATACGCGATCAGCGCGTCGGGCGACGATGTGAAAGCCCGGACTTTGATCCAGCCGCGGACGCCGTGCGCCGCGATCACGCGTCCCATCACGATCATGCGCGCGGCGTCGCGCCCTGCCGCCGCCTCGGGCGGCTCGCGCTCGTTGTCCGGGTTTACTCGGCCGCCTTGGCGGCCGCCGCCGGTTTCGCCGCAGCCGCTTTCTTCACGAGACCGGCGACTGTGTCGGAGAGCTTGGCACCGTTGTGCCGCCAATGATCGATCCGGTCGAGCGCGATGCGCAGTCCCTCTTCGCCTTCGCCGGCGATCGGGTTATAGAAACCCAGTCGCTCGATGAATCGCCCGTCGCGCCGATTGCGCGAATCGGTAGCGACGATGTTGAAGAACGGCCGCTTCTTGGCGCCGCCGCGGGCGAGTCGAATGACCACCATCTCAGTTCCCCGAAGAAACAAAAAGATGTTGATTATAAGACGAAAATACCTTCGGCGGCAAGGATGTTCCACCCCGTCAGCGCAGCCCGGGCAGTCCTCCTCGAAAACCGCGCAGCATCTGTTGCAGCCCGCCGCGCGCGGCGACCTTCATCACCTTCTGCGCCTGCTCGAACTGCTTCAGCAGCCGATTGACTTCCTGGACCGACGCGCCCGCGCCGGCTGCGACGCGGCGCTTGCGGGAAGCCTTCAGCAGCTCGGGGTGCGCGCGTTCGGCCGGCGTCATGGAATTGATGATCGCTTCGAGACGCCGGATAGCACGATCATCCGGTTGCGCGGCCGGCGCGCCCTGCACGGCAGCGGCAAGCTCGGCCGGCAGCTTGTCGAGCAGCCCCTGCACGCCGCCAAGCTTGCGCATCTCGACCATCTGCAACCTGAAATCGTCGAGATCGAAACTCTTGCCGGCTTTGATCTTGCGTGCAATCTTCTCTGCGTGCTCGCGATCGACCTGTCGGTGCGCTTCCTCGATGAAGGTGAGCATGTCGCCCATGCCGAGGATGCGCGCTGCCATTCGGTCGGGATGGAACACCTCGAGGCCGTCCGGCTTCTCGGAGACGCCGGCGAACTTGATGGGAGCGCCTGTCACCTGCCTCACGGAGAGGGCCGCGCCGCCGCGGGCATCGCCGTCGAGCTTGGTCAAGATGATGCCGGTTAGCGGCAGCGCCGCCGCAAACGCGCGCGCGGTGTTCACCGCGTCCTGACCCTGCATTGCATCGACGACAAAGAGCGTTTCCACCGGCCTCAGCGCAGCGTGAAGCGTGGAGATCTCGCGCATCATTTCCTCGTCGATCGCCAGGCGACCGGCGGTGTCCACAATCACCGTATCGCAATAGTGCGTACGCGCCCAGGCAACCGCGGCGGAGACGATCTCAACAGGCTTCGCTCCCGGCGAAGCCTCGAAGTATTCGACCCCGACCTGCGCGGCGAGCGTTCTGAGCTGCGCCATCGCCGCGGGACGATAGACATCGCAGCTCACGAGCAGGACCTTGCGCCGCAGATCCTCGCGCAGGCGCCGCGCGAGCTTGGCTGCCGATGTGGTCTTGCCGGAGCCCTGCAGACCCGCGAGCAGCACGATTGCCGGCGGTGCGGTCGCGAGGTCGAGCGGCACGGCCGCTTCGCCCATCAGCGCCGTGAGCTCGCGCTGCACGACGCCGATGAGCGCTTGCCCGGGCGTGAGCGACCCCACGACTTCCTGGCCCAGCGCTTTCTCGCGCACGGCAGCGATGAACTGCTTAACGATCGGCAGCGCGACGTCCGCCTCGAGCAGCGCGAGCCTCACGTCGCGCAGCGCCTCGTCGATGTTGCTTTCGGTAAGGCGTGCCTCGCCACGCAGCATCTTCACGACGCGGCCGAGTCGCTGAGTCAGATGATCGAGCATCGCCGGGAGTGGGTGCGGAGTCTTCGGCGCGCCGGGAGACCGGCCGCAGCGCTGGTGTAAACTGCGCCGCAGGGCACGTCGCAGCCCATGATTCTACTCTACCTGCTCGTCCCGATCGCCTACCTGATCGCGGCGCTTCCCGAGTGGCAGCGCCTCGCTCAACCCGGCTTGCCGCAATCGCCTGGCGCGCGCGCCGCGTCGCGCTGGGCTGCGCCTTTCGCGCTGGCGGGCCACGCCGCGATCCTGGCCAGCGCGGTGTTCGCGCGCGACGGCATCGATCTGGGCATGGCAAACGCGACATCCCTTGTCGCCGGACTCACCGCTCTGCTCGCGTGGAGCGTAGGCCTCGGCGGGAGGTTGCCGGGAGTATCGGCAGTGACGCTGCCAGTTGCGGCGATCGCAGCCCCGCTACCAGCCCTACTGCCCAACCCGCACCGCTTCTCGTTCGCCGATGAGCCCTTGGCGGCCGTGCACATCGCGGTGGCGCTGATCGCCTACGCTTTGTTCATCGTCGCCGCGCTGCAGGCTCTCGTCCTCCTGGGACTCGAGCGCCGGCTGCACCGCGGGCTGCCGGATCCGCGCGCCGACGCGCTGCCACCGCTGCTCACGCTCGAGCGCTTCCTGTTCCGTTTGGTCGACGCCGGTTATCTGCTCTTGACGTTCACGCTCGCAAGCGGGGCGATCTTCTCCGAGGAGCTTTTCGGCAAGCCGTTCAGGTTCACGCACAAAGTCGTCTTCAGCCTGCTTGCCTGGCTCGTCCTCGGCGCGCTGCTCGTCGGAAGGCATCGCTACGGATGGCGCGGGCGCAGCGCGCTCATCTGGGTGATCTCCGGAACCGTGCTGCTGCTCCTCGCGTATCTGGGGAGCAAGTTCGTGCTCGAAGTGATCCTCGGCCGCTGAATCGGCGCAGGTCCGCATGAACGAATTCTCCCTGAGCAGCCTGTTCATCGCGCTTGCGATGCTGCTGCTCATCTCCGGCTTCTTTTCGATCGCCGAGACGGCGATGATGGCGGTCAATCGCTACCGCCTGCGGCATCGCGCAAAGCAAGGGCAGCGCGGTGCGAAGCTTGCCCTCACACTGCTTGCGCAAACCGACAAGCTTCTCGGTGTGATCCTGCTCGGGAACACGTTGGTCGCCGCCGCCGCGGCGACGCTGACCGCGGTCATCACCAAACGCCTCTTCGGAGAGGGCGAGGTTGCGCTGGCGCTGGGGACGATCGCGATCTCGCTCGCGCTCCTCGTGTTCTCGGAGATCACGCCCAAGGTCGTGGGCGCAGCATACGCGGACCATATCGTACCGCCGCTCAGCTTTGCCCTCGCACCGCTTCTCCGCCTCGCCTACCCCGCGGTGTGGGCGGTCAACCTCGTCGTGCGCGGGCTGCTGAGGCTGCTCTGGCTTAGCCCGGAGACAGATCAGCACGGCAAGCTCTCGCAGGAGGAGCTGCGCAGTCTGGTCCTCGAAGGCCACTATTTCCGTGGCAAGCATCGCGCCATGCTCGTGAATCTCTTCGATCTCGACAGCGTGAGCGTGGACGACGTCATGACGCCACGGAGTCAGATCGAGGCGATCGATCTCGGCGCCAAGCCCGCGGCGCTTGCCGAGCAGCTCGCAAACAGCTATCACACGCGGCTGCCCGCGTACGAGGAGGAACTCGACAACATCGTGGGCATCATCCATCTCAAGCAGGTGCTGCGCCTGCAGCACGCCGATGAGGTCGACGCGGAACGCTTGCGCACTATCGTCCGACCGGCGTACTTCATTCCCGCCGGAACCCCGCTGCTCGCGCAGCTGCAGCAGTTCCAGGCGGCGAAGCAGCGACTCGGGCTGGTGGTCGACGAGTATGGCGAGCTCTTGGGGCTGGTTACGCTCGAGGACATCCTGGAGGAGATCGTGGGTGAATTCACGACCCAGTCCCCGAGCGGCGCCGAGACAGTCCAGCGCGAAGCGGACGGCAGCGTGATCGTCGACGGAATGACGCCCTTGCGCATGCTGAACCGCAGCCTCGGCACTGCCTTCTCGCTCGAAGGCCCGAAGACGCTCAACGGGCTCATTGTCGATAAGCTGGGTGAAATTCCCGATGCGGGCGCAAAGCTGCGCGTCGCAGGTCAGGCGATCGAAGTCCTCCAAGTTCAGGACCGTGCCGTAAAAGTCGCAAAGCTGCTTCCGCCCGTCGGGCGGAACCCGCCGTCTGCTTTACAAACCAGTGGCGAGCAGGCATCATCGATTGGTTAACTTTTATGCCAATGGAATGGTCCGGCGACCGGGTTGAGCATGGCGACGCATGCAGCGCCCCGTAACATAAGCGGCCTCGCGCGCGCGATGGTGCAGCACGGGCTGCTGTCCGAATACGACGCCGAGACCCTCCAGAATCAGGCGCAGGCGGCCAACGTCGGGTTCGTGGAACAGACGGTGACCAGCCGGCGCATGACCGCTGCGCAGGTGGCCATTTTCGCGTCGCGCGCGTTTGGCACCCCTCTGCTGGATCTGAGCGGCTTTGATGCAGCGCACATCGAGAAGGGTCTGGTCGACCCCAAGATGGCGACCACGCGCCGCGTTCTGCCCCTCCACAAGCGAGGCAACCGGCTGTTCGTTGCGGTCTCCGACCCGGCCAACCTGCAGGCGCTCGACGAGGTCCGCTTCAAGACCAACCTGGTTATCGATCCGGTCGTAGTCGAGGACGACAAGCTCGGCCAGATCCTTGCCGAGTACAGCAAGACCGTCGAGGAGAAGCTCGAGGTCGGCGAGGTCGACCTCACGACCGACCTTGAGGATGCCGCCAAGGCCGCCACGGAAGAGTCGAATCCGGACGTCGACGATGCGCCGGTCGTACGCTACATACAGAAGATCCTTCTCGATGCGATCGCCGCCGGCGTGTCCGACATCCACTTCGAGCCCTACGAGAAGTTCTATCGCGTTCGCTACCGCCTCGACGGGGAGCTCATGGAGGTGGCGCAGCCGCCGCTTGCGATCAAGGAGAAGCTCGCCTCCCGCATCAAGGTGATCTCCCGGCTCGACATCTCGGAGAAGCGGGTGCCGCAGGACGGGCGCATGAAGCTCGTGCTGTCGAAGAACCGAGCCATCGACTTCCGGGTGAGCACGCTGCCTACGCTCTACGGCGAGAAGCTCGTGCTGCGTATCCTCGACTCCGCAGGCGTGAAGCTGGGGATCGAGGCGCTGGGCTACGAGCCCAATCAGCAGAAGCTGCTGCTGGACGCGATCAAGCGCCCGTACGGCATGATCCTGGTCACGGGTCCGACGGGGAGCGGCAAGACGGTTTCGCTCTACACCTGTCTCAATATACTCAACGAGCCGGGGATCAACATCTCGACCGCGGAGGATCCGGCTGAAATCCAGCTCGCCGGGGTCAACCAGGTCAACGTGAACGAGAAAGCGGGGCTCACCTTCGCCACGGCGCTGCGCGCCTTCCTGCGCCAGGACCCCGACATCATCATGGTGGGCGAGATCCGCGACCTGGAGACCGCGGACATCGCGGTCAAGGCGGCGCAGACGGGCCACCTGGTGCTCTCCACGGTGCACACCAACGATGCGCCGGCCACGCTGACGCGGCTCGCCAACATGGGGGTGGCCGCATTCAACATCGCCTCCAGCGTGATCCTCATCACCGCGCAGCGCCTCGGCCGCAAGCTCTGCCCGCATTGCAAGAAGCCCGAAGACATTCCGCCCGAGGCGCTGCTGCAGGTGGGCTTCGGCGAAGAGGACCTCGACGGCTCCTGGCAGGCCTTCGGTCCGGTCGGCTGCAACGAGTGCCGGAACACGGGTTACAAGGGCCGCGTGGGCATCTACGAGGTCATGCCGATTTCGGATGAGATGCGCCAGCTCATCATGCGCAACGGCACGGCGCTCGACATCGCCGAGCAGTCACAGAAGGAAGGCATCAAGAACCTGCGCCAGTCCGGGCTGCTCAAGGTCAAGCAAGGCGTGACTTCGCTCGAAGAGATCGAAGCAGTCACCAACGAGTAACAGGGACGGGACCACCATGGCCATTGCGATCGCTCAGCGTCGGGAAGTGAAGGAGTACACCTTCCTCTGGGAAGGCGTCGACCGCAACAACCGTCACGTGCGCGGCGAGACGAAGGCCGCATCCGAGGCCGTCGTCAACTCGAGTCTGCGGCGCCAGGGTATTCGCATCACCAAGCTGCGCCGCCAGACCTTCCGCGGCGGTGGGCGGGTCAACGAGCGGGACATCACCTTCTTCACGCGACAGCTGTCGACGATGCTCAAGGCGGGTGTCCCGCTGCTGCAGTGCTTTGAGATCGTCGCGCGCGGCCACCGCAACCCGCGGTTCGCTCGACTGATGATGGACATCAAGAGCCGGATCGAAGCGGGCTCCAGCCTGTCGCAGGCCTTCCGCGAGCACCCGGGCCAATTCGATGCGCTCTACTGCAATCTCGTGAACGCCGGCGAAACCTCCGGGATGCTCGACGCGATTCTCGACCGGCTGGCGACTTACAAGGAAAAGATTCTCGCCATCAAGAGCAAGATCAAGTCGGCGCTCTTCTATCCCATCGCGGTGGTCACCGTCGCTATCGCGGTCGTGTGGGTCATCATGGTCTGGGTCGTGCCTGCCTTCAAGCAGGTTTTCGCCAATTTCGGCGCCAACTTGCCTGCGCCGACGCTGATGGTGATCGCCATTTCGGATTTCTTCGTCTCCTACTGGTTTGTGATGGTCGGGATCATCGTGGCGGCGGTCGTGACCTTCTTCTTCCTGCACCGGCGCTCGGCGGCGTTCCGCTACATGCTCGACCGGCTCTCGCTCAAGCTTCCGGTCATCGGAGCAGTCATAGAGAAGGCCACCATCGCCCGCTGGACGCGCACGCTGTCGACGATGTTTGCGGCAGGCGTGCCTTTGGTCGAATCGCTGGACGCGGTCGCGGGGGCCGCTGGCAACGCCGTGTTCGCCGCAGGGACCAAGCGAATCCAGACCGAGGTCAGCACCGGCACGAGCCTGACCAACGCGATGCACAACACTGGACTGTTCCCGACGATGGTGCTGCAGATGACGCAGATCGGCGAGGAGTCGGGCGCGCTCGACAACATGCTGTCCAGGGTTGCCGACTTCTTCGAGCGCGAGGTCGACGACGCGGTCGCCGCGCTGTCGAGCCTGCTCGAGCCGATCATCATCGTCTTTCTCGGCGTCGTGATCGGCGGCCTCGTCGTCGCCATGTACCTGCCGATCTTCAAGCTCGGCGCGGTGATCTAGGCGCGCCTGCCGCATACATGGCGGGGCTCGCGATCGACCCCGGAACGGCCGCGGTCGTCGCCGGCATCGTGGGACTGTGCGTCGGGAGCTTCCTCAACGTCGTCATTCACCGCCTGCCGAAGATGCTCGATCGCGGTTGGCGGGCACAATGCGCCGAGCTCGCGGGGGAAGCGCCGCCGGAACTGCCGCCGTACAACCTAATCAGGCCGCGCTCGCAGTGCCCTGCCTGCGGGCACCCTATCTCGGCGGTGGAGAACATCCCCGTATTCAGTTTCATCGCCCTACGCGGTCGCTGTGCGGCCTGCAAGGCCCCCATCTCGCCCCGCTACGTGGTTGTCGAACTGCTCACCGGCGCCCTCACCGTTGCAGCAGCGCTGCGGTTTCAGGCAACCCTCACCGTATTCGCTGCCTGCGTGCTGCTCTGGACACTGGTCGCCCTGACTTTCATCGACTTCGAGACCCAGCTTCTCCCCGATGACATCACTCTGCCCCTGTTGTGGGCCGGGCTGATCGCCAATGCGGCCGGAGCGATGCCGGGCGTGACTCTGCGCAGCGCCGTGATCGGAGCCGTTGCAGGCTACCTGTTTCTCTGGACTGTTTACTGGGCGTTCAAGCTGATCCGCGGCAAGGAGGGCATGGGTTACGGCGACTTCAAGCTGCTCGCGGCGTTGGGCGCCTGGCTCGGCTGGCAAATGCTCCCGCTGATCGTGCTGGTGTCTTCACTCGTCGGCGCGGCGATCGGAATAGGCCTCGTTGTCTTTAAGGGTCGCGATCACCAGGTTCCTCTCGCGTTCGGGCCCTTCCTCGCGATCGCCGGAGCGATCGCGCTGTTCTTCGGCCGGCCATTGATGGCTCTGTACCTTCCGGGCTGAACGTGCCTTACGTCGTCGGTGTGACCGGCGGAATTGGCAGCGGGAAAACGGCGGTCGCCAATGCGTTCGCCAACCTGGGGATCGAAGTCGTCGATACCGACGCGCTCGCACACCGGCTCTCGGCGGTCGGACAACCCGGATATGCGGCGACTCGAGCGGCCCTGCCGCAGGTGCCCGTGCGAGCCGACGGAGAGATCGACCGCGCCGCGTTGCGCCGCCTCGTCTTCGCCGACGCGCAAGCGCGAGCGCGGCTCGAAGCAGCATTGCACCCCCTGATCGGAGCGGAAGCGCGGAAGCAGGTGGAGGCCTGGAAGGGCTCCTACGGCCTGATCGTCGTGCCTCTGCTGCTCGAGCGAGGCGGGTTGCGTTCGATCGTCGACCGCATTCTGGTCGTGGATTGCTCCGCAGAGCAGCAGGTTCGGCGCGCCGTCGCGCGCAGCGGGCTTGCCCCGGAGGAGGTGCGCGCGATCATGGCCACGCAGTGGTCGCGCGAGCGCAGACTCGCAGCAGCAGACGACGTCGTCGACAATGCAGGAGAGTTCGATGCGATCGCGCCCCAAGTGCTGGCGCTCGACCGACGCTACCGCGAGCTGGCCGCGTCTCGCCCTAAGGGCTGAACGGCCGACTGGCGCAGGCAGATCGTCCCCCGCGCGGCGCCGTTGGTGCACAATGACGTCACCCGACCCCCGCTCCCAGACGTGATCTGCTACGAGCACCCGCTGAACGAGCGCATCCGCACGCTGATGCGCCTCGAGGATCTCTACCGCAAGGGCCTGTTCTTCACCGTGCGCGACGAGCCCGCGGACCATCACGCCGCGCTTCTCGCCCTGTTCGAGATCGTAGACGTCGCCGGACGCGCCGATCTCAAGACCGACCTGCTGCAGGAGCTCGAGCGACAACGACAGCTCCTCATGCCTCTCAAGCACAACCCGGCCATCGCGGCCGATGCACTCGATGCGGTGCTCTCCGAGATCGATCAGGTCGCATCGAAGCTCCTCGCGCAGACCGGCAAGGTGGGTCAGCATCTGCGCGACAACGAATGGCTGATGGCCATCAAGCAGCGCACCGCCATTCCCGGCGGCGTCTGCGAGTTCGATCTGCCCGCATACCACTATTGGTTGCACCTCGCGCCGGAGGCGCGTCAGCGCGATCTCGAGGCGTGGCTTGCACCGCTGTTGCCGATTCATTCCGGTCTCGCGATCATTCTGCGGCTGTTGCGCGACAACGGGAAGACGAGTCGCCAGGTCGCGTATCGCGGCGTATTCCAGTCGATGCTGACGACGACGAAGGTCGCCCAGCTGTTGCGATTGTCGCTCGGTGCGGACCTGCAGTGCGTCCCGGAGATCAGCGCCAACAAGTACGCGCTCAACATTCGCTTCGTCGGCGTCAACGGAATGGATCGCGGTTCGGTCTATGACGGCGACGTCGAGTTCGAACTGATGTTCTGCAATCTCTGAGTCGGTTATGTCTCGATCCCGCGACGTCAGCTGCCCGCAATGCGGTGCGCCGGTTCTGTGGGCGCCGCAGAGCCGGTTTCGACCGTTCTGCTCAGAACGCTGCCGGCTGATCGACCTTGGCGCGTGGGCGAGCGCGTCGTACCGCGTGCCGGTGGCAGACGACGCGACCAAGGCAGGCGAGGCGTCCGACGAAGAGAAGGCGAGCTAGCTTCCCGCGCCCGAGGCGATCTAGACCTGCCAAGCTGCGCGGCGCAGCGCGACGCCGTGGGCACCGTGATCGATCGCAGTGCCGATATCTCCCGCGGTAAGGCCGCCGAGCGCGTAGACCGGCAGCGGGCTGCCGCGCAGCAGCGCCTCGAAGCGCTGCCAGCCTATTGGTTCGCTCCACGGATGCGTGGGTGTGCGCGCCATGGGGCCCAGCACGGCAAAGTCGAGTCCGAGGTCTGCAGCGCGCGCCAGCTCGTCCGGGTCGTGACAGGATGCGGCGCAGAGCAAGCCTTCGGGGCGCGCACGCGCCGCGAGCAGCGCAGCGGCGGGCCAATGCACGCCGTCGCAGCCGAGCCGTCGCGCAAGCTCCGCGTCGGCATTGAGCAGGACGCGCGCGTTCGCGCCGTGCGCGATGGGTAGAAGCTGCGCGGCAAGTCTTTCGAGGCGCGCGGCCGGCCAGCTCTTCTCCCGCAGCTGAATCAGTCGCAGGCCCTGGTCGATCGCCCGGCGTGCGCGATGGAGGAAGGCCTGCTCGCCCATCTCTTCCGCCATCGAAATCCCGTACACCGAAGGCAACTCGAGAGCGCGCAGGATCAGCGTGTTGGCAGGCAGGAGCGGCGCGACGTCGAACGCGCCGGGGACCTGCCAGGACAGCGCCTGTCCGTCGCGGCCGTGCGGCTCGCCGCTCCACTCGAAGACCCGGAAGAAGTTCAGCTCCACGTGCGCGTGCGGATAGCGATAGCGCTGCGTGAGCCACGGCGCAGCGCGCAGCGTCTCGATGCCGAGCTCCTCGCGCAGCTCGCGCGTCAGGGCGCGCCGTGCCGACTCCCCAGGTTCGAGCTTTCCACCGGGGAATTCCCAGTACCCGGGGAACGGCGTTCCCGGAAGCCGCTGCGCGAGGAGCACGCGTCCGTCCGGCCGCTGCAACACCGCGGCGGCCACGCAGACGGGTCCCTCGCTCAACGGGAGCGTGCCGCGCCGAGCGCGCGGCGTCCGGCGTACGCCCGGGCGAACTGCCAGGCGACGCGGCCGCTGCGCGAGCCGCGCTGCAGCGCGAACTGGATCGCCTCACGATGGAGCCGTTCCCTACCCTGCGCCTCGCGCGGCATGCGCGCACGGAGCACGCCGAGCCAGCGATCCACCGCCGCGAGGTAATCGTCCTGGGTGAACGGATAGAAGGAGATCCACAGGCCAAAGCGCTCCGAGAGCGAGATCTTCTCCTCGATCGCCTCGCCGGGATGGACTTCCTCGCCCACGTGGCGCGTTTCGAGGTTCTCGCTGAAATACTCCGGCAGGAGGTGGCGGCGGTTCGACGTCGCGTAGATCAGCACGTGCACGGAGGGCCCCACGAGGCTCCCGTCGAGCATCACCTTGAGCGCCTTGTAGCCCGGCTCGTTCGCGTCGAAGGAGAGGTCGTCGCAGAAGACGATGAACCGCTCTGGCCTTCCGGCGATCTTCTCCACGATGTCGGGCAGATCCACAAGATCGCCCTTCTCGACCTCGATCAGCCGCAGCCCCCGGGGCGCATATTTGACCAGCATCGCCTTGACGAGCGAGGACTTGCCCGTGCCGCGCGAACCCGTGAGGAGCACGTTATTCGACGGCAGGCCTGCCATGAACTGGCGCGTGTTGGTATCGATGGCGTGCTTTTGCTCGTCGATCGCCACGAGGTTGTCGAGGCGGATCGTCTGAGGGTGGCGGATCGGCTGCAGGAACCCGGTCTGACCGCGCCTGCGCCAGCGGAATGCGTGCGCGCTCCAGTCTGGCTCCGGCGGCGGCGCGGGCAGCCACGCCTCCAAGCGCGCCAGCACGGCTTCCGCGCGCTCGAGGATGCGCGATAGCGGTTCCTTTGCGGATTTTTTCGCCATCAGCTTCGATAGTCCGCGTTGATGCGGACGTAGTCGTACGACAGGTCGCACGTGAAGACCGTCGCTCGGGCGCTGCCCCGCCCGAGCGTCACGCGCACGGCGATCTCCGGCTTGGCCATGACCCGCTGCCCGTCCTCCTCGCGGTACGAGGCAGCGCGACCGCCGCCCGCTACGACCTCAACATCGTCCAGCCAGAAGGAAACGCCGCGCGGATCGAGGTCGCCGATGCCCGCATTGCCGACCGCACAAACGATGCGGCCGAGGTTCGGGTCGGACGCAAAGAAGGCCGTCTTGACCAGAGGCGAATGCGCGATCGCGCGGGCCACACGGTCGCACTCGCTCGCGTCGCGCCCGCCTTCCACCGTGATGCTGATGAGCTTCGTCGCGCCTTCGCCGTCGCGCACGATCGCCAGCGCGAGCTCGCTCGCTACCCCCTCGATCGCCGCGCGTAGCGGCGCAAGGCGCGGGTCGTCGCGACGCTCGAACGGCGCCAGCGGTGCGCGGCCGGAGCACATCACGACGAAGCTGTCATTGGTCGATGTGTCGCCGTCGATGGTGATGCGGTTGAACGACGATCGCGCCGCCTCGGCAGTCAGCTCGACGAGGAGTGGCGCTGTGATCGGCGCGTCAGTCGCGACGAAGCCGAGGAGCGTCGCCATGTTCGGAGCGATCATGCCCGCCCCCTTGGCGATCCCGGTCACCGTCACCGACACGCCGTCGACCAGGATCCGCCGCGATGCGCCTTTTGGAACGGTGTCGGTAGTCATGATCGCGCGCACGGCGGCGTACCAGCCGGTCTCGGCCAGGGCATCGCGGCATGCGGGCAAAGCGCCGAGGATCCTGTCGAGCGGCAGCGGCTCCATGATGACCCCCGTCGAAAACGGGAGCACCGCCTCGGCCTTGCAGCCGACCAGGTCCGCCGCAGCGGCGCAGGTCGCGCGAGCATCGGCGAGACCGCGCTCGCCCGTGCCCGCGTTGGCGTTGCCCGCGTTCACCACCAGCGCGCCGATCGATTCGGAACGCGCAAGATGCTCGCGGCAGACCGTCACCGGCGCGGCGCAAAACCGGTTCCTGGTGAAAACGCCCGCAGCTCGTGCACCCGGTGCGAGCCGCACCAGCAGCAGGTCGTCACGCGACCAGTTCTTGATGCGAGCGGCCGTCGTGCCCAGCGACACGCCAGGCACCGGGAGCAGCTCGTCGGGCGCTGGAGGCTTGTAGTTGACCGGCATTGACCGCTCGGGATGCCTGCGGATCGCGCCGCGCTGGCTTCGTCAGATGCGGCCGTGACAGTGCTTGTACTTCTTCCCTGAGCCGCAGGGACAGGGGTCGTTGCGGCCGACCTTCTGCCCGGCGCGCGTAAACGGCGGGGGCGAGGCGGCAACCCGCGGCGCGTCGGCAACCGCGGCCAGCGCCTCGTCGTAGTCGGCGTGCTGGTAGTTCACGTTGGACATCACGGGCACTTCCTCAACCGCCTGAACGTCCTGCTGCGTGCGAATCTCGAGGGTAAGCACGTACTGGACGACTTCGTGCTTGATCCGGTCGAGCATGTCCGAGAACAGCTCGAAGGCCTCGCGCTTATATTCCTGCTTCGGGTTCTTCTGCGCATAACCGCGCAGGTGAATGCCCTGCCGGAGATAGTCCAACGCTGCCAGGTGCTCGCGCCAGTGCTTGTCAACCGTCTGCAGCATGAGGTTGCGCTCGAACGGATGGAACAGCTCGCCGCCCACCTGCTCCACCTTCTTCTCGTAATGGGCGAGCGCGACCTCGCCGACGCGATTGCGGATCGTCTCGTCCGACAGCTCGGGTTCGGTCTTCATCCACTCGGCGACCGGCGCAACCGTATGGTATTCCGCCGCCAGCGCCGCCTCGAGGCCGGGAATGTCCCATTGTTCTTCGACCGATTCGGGCGGGATGTGGACGCGCACCGCGGCTTCGATCTGCCCCGAGATCATGTTGCGGATCGTCTCCGAGATGTCTTCGGTCTCGAGCAGTTCGTCGCGCTGCTGGTAGATGACCCGGCGCTGATCGTTCGCCACGTCGTCGTACTCCAGAAGCTGCTTGCGGATGTCGAAGTTGCGCGACTCTACACGGTTCTGCGCCTTTGCGAT
>DASVFM010000223.1:0-27078 GCA_036380055.1 Casimicrobiaceae bacterium | reverse complement strand
GCCGAGAAGTCATGTCGACTAGAAGGAAGATCTTTTCGGGCATCTTTGCGCTCGCCTTGGTGGCGGTGTTGGGCTTCGTCGCGTTTCAGGCCAACCGCGGCAGCCGCGCAGACACCCAGAAGGGAGCGCCGCCCGTTCCAGTGACCGCGGTCCCTGTCGTGCTCAAGACCGTGCCGGTCCGCCTCTACGCGATCGGCAACGTCGAGCCGTATACAACGGTCTCCCTCAAAGCGCGTGTCGACGGGCAGATCGTTTCGGTGCATTTCAAGGAGGGCGACGAAGTCCGTCAGGGCGCCGTCCTGTTCGAGATCGATGCGCGGCCCTTCGCCGCGAGCCTGAGGCAGGCGCAGGCCAACCTGCTCAAGGACAAGGCGCTGCTCGACCGCGCCAACGAGCAGGAGAAGCGCTACAAAGACCTCCTCGCCAAGAACTTCATCTCGCCGGACGCTTACGAGCAGGTGCGCACGAACGCAGAAACCGCAGCGGCGACCGTCGCTGGCGACGAAGCCGCGATCGAGAATGCCAAGCTCTCGCTCGAGTACTGCACGATCCGCTCGCCGGTGACGGGCTATGCCGGCCGCATCCAAATTCAACAGGGCAATCTGGTCAAGGCGAACGACACCAATCCGCTGGTGACGATCAACCAGATTGTGCCCGTGTACGCCTCATTCTCGGTCCCGGAGCAGAACATCGCTGACATCCGCAAGTACCAAGCGAGCGGCGAGCTCAAGGTGCAGGCGACCTTTACCAACTCAGCCCATGCGCCGATCGCGGGCAAGCTCTCATTTCTCGACAACTCGGCGGACACGACGACCGGCACGATCAAACTCAAGGCCGAGTTCCCGAACACCGACAAGGCGCTGTGGCCGGGCCAGTTCGTCAACGTCGTTCTCACCTTGTACGACCAGAAGGATGCAATCGTGGCTCCGTCGGCGGCGGTACAGAACGGGCCCAATGGCCAGTACGTGTTCGTCGTCAAGCCCGACCTCACCGCGGAGCTGCGCAACATCAAGATCGCGCGCGCAGAAGGTGACGACACGGTCGTTGCGAGCGGCCTTCAGCCTGGAGACCAGGTGGTAACGGTCGGCCAGGTGCGGCTCGCGCCAGGAACCAAGGTGAGCGTCGGCAAGCCAGCGCAGGCATCGTGAACATCGCCGCTCTCTTCGTCCGCAGGCCGGTGATGACCGTGTTGGTCATGTTCGGCATTCTGGCCTTCGGGTTGGTCGCTTATCGCCTGCTGCCGGTCAACGCCCTGCCGAATGTCGATTTTCCGTCGATCCAGGTGCAGGCCCAGTTGCCGGGCGCAAATCCGGAGACGATGTCCTCGGCGGTAGCTACACCGCTCGAGAAGCAATTCTCGACCATCGCCGGCATCGACACCATGACCTCGGTGTCGACCTCCGGGCAAAGCACGATCACGCTGCAGTTCTCGCTCGATCGCAACATCGACGGCGCCGCGCAAGATGTGCAGTCGGCGATCGCGGCGGCGGCCCGCTCGCTGCCTTCGTCGCTGCCCAACCCGCCCACGCAGCGGAAGGTCAACCCGGCCGACTTCCCGGTGCTGCTCCTTGCCTTGACATCGGAAACGCAGCCGCTCTCGGTCGTCGACGACTACGGCGAGAATTTGCTTGCGCAGCGCATTTCCACCGTCAACGGCGTGGCGCAAGTACAGGTCTACGGCTCGCAGCAGTACGCGGTACGCATCCAGCTCGACCCGAACCAGCTCGCGTCGCGCGGCATCGCGCTCACCGACGTCGAGCAGGCGGTCGGTGACGCCAACGTCAATATTCCGACGGGAACGCTCTACGGCCGCGACAAGGCGACCGCGGTGCAGGCGACGGGGCAGCTCAACGACGCGCAGGCTTACAACCCAATCATCGTCGCCTACCGCAATGGCGCGCCGGTTCGCCTGTCGCAGCTCGGACGCGTATTCGACAGCGTGCAGAACGACAAAGTGGCGGCCTGGTACAACGGCACGCGCGGCGTCGTGCTGGCGGTGCAACGCCAGCCGGGTACCAACACGATCGAGATCGTCGATGCCGTCCGGCACATCCTGCCGACCTTCGAGGCGCAGCTTCCGCCGTCAATCAAGCTGTCGATCCTGTACGACCGCTCGCAATCCATCCGCGAATCGGTGCGCGACGTTCAGCTCACGCTCCTGCTCGCGCTCACGCTCGTGGTCGGCGTGATCTTCGTGTTCCTGCGCAGCGCCTCGGCGACCTTCATCCCCAGCCTCGCGCTGCCGCTGTCGATCATCGGCACGTTCTCAGTGATGTACGTGTTCGGCTACAGCCTCGACAACCTGTCGCTGATGGCGCTCACGCTCTGCGTGGGGTTCGTCGTCGACGACGCGATCGTCATGCTGGAGAACATCACCCGACACATGGAGATGGGCAAGCCGCGCATGCAGGCGACTCTCGAAGGGGCGAAGGAAATCGGCTTCACCATCGTGTCGATGACCTTGTCCCTCGCGGCGGTCTTCCTTCCTGTGTTCCTCATGGGCGGCATCCTCGGCCGCCTGCTGCACGAGTTCGCGGTGACGATTATCGTGGCGGTGCTGATCTCCGGCTTTGTCTCCCTCACGCTCACGCCGCTGCTGTGCAGCCGCATGCTCAAGGTCGAGCGCGAGCAGCGGCATGGACGCATCTATGCCCTCTCGGAGCGAATGTTCGAGGCGATGCTCGCGCTCTACCGGCGGGGTCTCGTCTGGGTGCTCGGGCATCGGCGCCTTACGATGGCGGCGTTCGGCGCGATCTTCGCCGGCACCGCGGCGCTGTTCTATTACATGCCGAAGGGCTTTCTGCCGAGCGATGACGTCGGGCAGCTGTTCATCATTACCGAGGCCGCGCAGGACATCTCGTTCGACGCCATGAGCAACCTCCAGCAGCAGGTCGCCGCGATCGTGCGCCAGAATCCGCACGTGGAAGGGGCGATGTCCTTTGTCGGGGTCGGGGGGCCGAGCGCAGCGCTCAACAACGGCCGCATCTTCGTCACCCTCAAGCCACGCCGGGAGCGTCCTCCGGCCGATGAGATAGTGCAGGAGCTGCGCCCTGCCGTGATGCGCGTGCCGGGAATCAAGGCCTACGTGCAGAATATCCCGGCGATCCGCATCGGGCTGCTCACGAAGAGCGCCTACCAGTTCACGCTGCAGGATACGGACACGACCGAGCTGTACCAATGGGCGCCGCGGGTCGAGGAGAAGCTCAGGTCGCTGTCCGGGCTGGTCGACGTCACCAGCGATCTGCAGATCACGCAGCCGCAGGTGACCGTCGACATCGATCGCAACAAGGCTTCGTCGCTCGGCGTGTCCGCACAGGCGATCGAGAACACGCTCTACGACGCCTATGGCTCGCGGCAGGTCTCCACGATCTACGCTCCGACGAACCAGTACTGGGTCGTCATGGAGCTCGAGCCGCGTTACCAGACCGATCCGTCAGCGTTGGGATTGCTCTACGTGCGCTCGAACACGGGCGCGCTCGTCCCGCTCAACTCGGTGGCGACGCTCAAGCCAACGATCGGTCCGTTGGCGGTGAACCACCTCGGCCAGCTGCCCGCGGTGACGATCTCCTTCGATCTGAAGCCGGGGGTATCGCTGTCGCAAGCGCTGGCGCAGATCCGGCAGGTGACCGCCGAGATGCGCTTGCCGGAGACCATCAGCACGTCGTTCCAGGGCGCCGCACAGGCGTTCCAGGCGTCGCTCCAGGGCATGGGCGTCCTTCTGGTCCTCTCCGTGTTCGTGATCTATCTCGTGCTCGGCATCCTCTACGAGAGCTTCATCCACCCGGTGACGATACTCTCGGGCCTGCCGACCGCCGGCTTCGGCGCGCTGGTGACGCTGTGGCTGTTCGGGCTCGACCTCAACATGTACGCTCTGGTCGGGATCATCATGCTGGTCGGGATCGTGAAGAAGAACGCGATCATGATGATCGACTTCGCGATCGAGGCTCAGCGCAAGGAGAACAAGACGCCGGACGACGCGATCTTCCAGGCGTGCATCATCCGCTTCCGGCCCATCATGATGACCACCATGGCGGCGCTTATGGGGAGCCTGCCCATCGCGCTGGCGCTTGGCGCCGGCGGACAGGCCCGGCGCCCGCTCGGACTCGCGGTCGTGGGCGGGCTCCTCGTATCGCAAGCGCTGACCCTCTTTCTCACGCCGGTGATCTATACGTACTTCGAGCACTTCCAGCAATGGATGGCGCAGCGGCGGGCGAGCCGGCTCCCGCATCCCGTCCCCGCCGATGCGTCGGCGGACTGAAAGACACCGCCGCCCGAGCGCGACAAGCCCGGAGCAGTCGGGATCGCCAGCGGTCCATTCGAGGCGCACCGTCGCCATCTTCGACCTAGGGGGCGTGCTCATCGATTGGAACCCGCGCCACCTGTACCGCAAACTGTTCGACGGCGACGACGCGGCGATGGAGCAATTTCTCGCCACGGTCTGCACCACGGAGTGGAATCAGAAGCAGGACGCCGGCCGCAGCTTCGCCGAGGCCACGCGGGAGCTCCTGCCACGCCACGCCGACAAGATCGAGCTGATCGAAGCCTTCGGCAAGCGCTTCGACGAGATGATTTCGGGGGCAATCGCCGGCACGGTCGACGTACTGGCCGAGCTCAAGTCGCGCGCGGTCCCGGTCTATGCGCTCAGCAACTGGTCCGCGGAGACCTTCCCTCCGCAGTACGGCCGCTTCGCCTTCCTATCCTGGTTCGACGGAATAGTGATATCCGGGACGGAGGGAGTCATCAAGCCCGACCCGCGCATCTTCCAGATCCTCTGCGAGCGCTATCGCATTCCGCCGGAGGCGGCCGTGTTCATCGACGACGTCGCGCCCAACGCCGCTGCCGCCTCGGCGCTGGGCATTCACGGCATCCACTTTCAGTCGCCCGATCAGCTACGCGGCGAGCTGGCGGCGCTCGGGCTGCTGCCGAAGTAATCGGTTCGCTCAAGCTTTCTTGCAGACGTGGTGCTTGGTGGCGCGCACGCCGTTTTCCTCGTGGCTGGGCCCGTCAACAACAGCCCAGCAGCGATGGAGCGAATTGGCGGTGCGTCGCGGCCACGGGTTCCAGATGGGCCAGTGGTGAAGGAGCGAAGGTCGAAGCCGCGAGGCGGCATCTTCAGCCGATGCGCAGGCCAGGGCGGCTCGCGCAAGCAAGGCTCCGCGCCCGTCGAACCGCTGGCACTCAAGGATGGCGTTAGTCAGACTTCGGTTGAATTTCGAGGGCCCGGAAGCTCGCTCCGGGCCCTCCTTGCAACAACGATTTCGGCCCCGCCCGCTAGTGCGTCACGACGGGTACGACCGTGAGAACATACGTCACGTTCACTTCAAAGCCCGCGCTCGGATTCTCGGCATGAATGTGCAAAGTATGGTCGCCCACGGCGAGCGGGTTGAGGCGGACGTAATAGCCGTCGTCGACGGCCGGCGAGTAGATTCCGGCCGGCAAAGTGACACCGGTAAAGGCGAGACAGCCCGCGACGAACAGGTTGTCTTCCGGCGCCGCCACTTCGAAGATCGGCGACTGGACCCTTTGCAGGTGCTTGAGCGCCTGGCCGTCGACTTCCACCGAGAGGTTGGTCGCACCATCGACGAACGCCTTCGACAGAGCGCGGTAGAACGAGGAAGGCAGCGGCGCGGGACCCTGTCCGCACGCGTTCGGTGTGTCGAAATTTACCTGGTTGATGACGGGAAAGAAGAGCGACGTGCCTTCAGGAATCGAGCACGTTCGCTCGACGTCGCCGCCCTCCGTGCCGGCGAGGAACCAGTCGGAGCCCCTCTGGCCGACCATGCAGTTCGCTCCCGACGTATCGAGCAGCGGGTTCACGTCCACGGGAATCGAGATGATCCATTGCCACCACTGCGCGCTCAACTGCTGGTACGCCTGGGACTGGGCAAATGCTCCACTCGCTGGCATCAGGAGTGCCGCCAACAATCCCGTCCAGAGCGCGGTTCTCCACGGTCTTTGCTTGGCTAGGTTTCTCATTGGTTCTCCCCTCGTACTCGGTTAGTTGAATCTTGCGATCACCTCGGCTGGGCGCAGGTTCGTCTCCTCGATCGCGTCACCGAAGCGGCCCGGCTTCAACCAACGCCGCAGGAACCTGGAGGGTGGAGGCAGTGACGGAGGACTCCCGTCAGGGCGCGCCCAGAGGGTCGGCACAGGATCAACCGTAGCGACCTTCATCGCAGCCGGTCGACGCCGCGGCCCAAGAACTGTGATCCGCTGCAGGGCCGACTTCAAGCGCAAAACTTGATGCGGATCATGATCGCGCGTTCGAGTCGCACAAGACTTCCCTTCGGACGTCGAGGGCCGGCCCGTCGCGGCCTTGCTGATCGCGCGGCTTTGGCGTAACGTCCGCGGTGACGCTAGGGGTCCCTCCGCGCGGCACTTCCGCGGGGCGGTGAGATTACACCCTTGGTACCTGTGCGGATAATGCCGGCGCAGGGAAGCGTGTTTTGCCCTCCCCGCTCCCTGCCCTTGCTGATCCGCTGCCCCAGAGGAGCGCCATGAACGCCAACGATCGCTTTTTCGCCCGCGACGCGCACGTCGACGACGCGGCCGTGCATCCGCTGCCCAGCTCGAGGAAGATCTACGTCGAAGGCTCGCGGCCCGAACTGCGGGTCCCGATGCGCGAGGTCGAGCAGTCGGACACGCCGGCATCCTTCGGGGCCGAGAAGAACCCGCCGATCGTCGTCTACGACACGTCCGGCCCTTATACCGACCCGGCAGTGAGCATCGACATCCGCTCGGGGCTCCCGCCGCTGCGCGCGGCATGGATCGCGGAGCGCGGCGACACCGTGGAGCTCGAGGGTCCGACCTCGGCCCATGGCCGCGAGCGGCTTGCCGACCCGCAGCTCGCGGGGATGCGCTTCGAACTCGCGCGCCGGCCGCGCCGCGCCGCGCCCGGCGCCAACGTCTCCCAGATGCACTACGCACGCCGCGGCATTGTCACTCCGGAGATGGAGTTCATCGCCATCCGCGAGAGCCTGATGCGCGAGCGCATGCTCTCGGTGCTCCCCGAGGCGGTTACGGCACAGCATCGCGGACAGAGCTTCGGCGCAGCGATCCCGAGCGCGATCACGCCGGAGTTCGTGCGCGACGAGGTCGCCCGCGGCCGCGCAATCATCCCGGCCAACATCAACCACCCCGAAAGCGAGCCGATGGTGATCGGGCGCAACTTCCTCGTGAAGATCAACGCCAACATCGGCAACTCGGCCGTCTCCTCCTCGATCGGGGAGGAAGTCGAGAAGATGACCTGGGCCACCCGGTGGGGCGCCGATACGGTGATGGACCTGTCCACCGGCAAGAACATCCACGAGACGCGCGAATGGATCGTGCGCAATTCCCCGGTGCCGATCGGCACGGTGCCCATCTACCAGGCGCTCGAGAAGGTAGGCGGGAAGGCGGAGGAACTCACCTGGGAGATCTACCGCGACACGCTCATCGAGCAGGCCGAGCAGGGCGTGGACTATTTCACCATCCACGCTGGCGTGCTGCTGCGCTACATCCCGCTGACCGCCAAGCGCATGACGGGCATCGTCTCGCGCGGTGGCTCGATCATGGCGCGGTGGTGCCTCGCGCATCACCAGGAGTCCTTTCTCTACACGCGGTTCGAGGACATCTGCGAGATCATGAAGGCCTACGACGTTGCCTTCAGCCTGGGCGACGGCCTGCGGCCAGGTTCGATCGCCGATGCCAACGATGACGCCCAGATGGCGGAGCTCGCCACGCTGGGAGAGCTCACGCAGATCGCCTGGAGGCACGACGTGCAGACGATGATCGAGGGGCCGGGACACGTCCCGATGCACCTCATCAAGCACAACATGGACGAGCAGCTGCGACTGTGCGGGGAGGCGCCGTTCTACACCCTCGGGCCGCTAACTACCGACATCGCACCCGGGTACGATCACATCACGAGCGCAATCGGCGCGGCGATGATCGGCTGGTACGGCACGGCGATGCTCTGCTACGTGACCCCGAAAGAGCACCTGGGGCTGCCGAACAAGGCCGACGTCAAGGACGGCATCATGGCCTACAAGATCGCCGCGCACGCAGCCGATCTCGCCAAGGGCCATCCGGGAGCGCAGCTGCGCGACAATGCGCTGTCGAAAGCGCGCTTCGAGTTTCGCTGGGAGGACCAGTTCGACCTCGGCCTCGACCCGGACAAGGCGCGCGAGTTCCACGATGAGACGCTGCCGCAGGAGGGTGCCAAGCTCGCCCACTTCTGCTCGATGTGCGGGCCCCATTTCTGCTCGATGAAGATCACGCAGGACGTGCGCGAGTACGCCAGGGCGCAGGGTCTTTCCGAAAGCGAGGCGCTCGCCAAGGGCATGCAGTCGAAGGCCGTCGAGTTCGTGCAGGGTGGTGCCGAAATCTACCGCCGCGCCTGAGTCCGCGTTAGCCGGGAGAGGGAGATCAATGGACAAGCAGGGGGAAGTGCTGTTCGCGCACGAGGGAAGTTTCATTCCGGTGATCGGCACGAACCAGCGTTTCCAGGTGCGCCGCATCTATTGCGTGGGGCGTAACTACGCCGCGCACGCGCGTGAAATGGGATCGGACCCGACGCGCGAGGCGCCCTTTTTCTTCCAGAAGCCGACCGACGCGATCCAGCTCGCCCCCGAGGGAGTGACGATCGAGCATCCGTATCCGCCCATCACCAAGAACTATCACTATGAGGTGGAGCTCGTCGCCGCGCTCGGCAAGCGCGGGCACGACATCGCACCGGGCGACGCGCTGGATCACGTCTTCGGCTACGCCGTCGGGCTCGACATGACCCGCCGCGATCTGCAACGCGCGATGGGTGACGAGAAGAAGCCTTGGGAGGTCGGCAAGGCGTTCGATCACGCGGCCGTGATCAGCTACCTCTATCCCGCGAGCCGGCTCGGCCATCCGAGCAGTGGAGGGATCTGGCTCAAGGTCAATGGCCAGACGAAGCAGTCCTCCGATCTCTCGAACATGATCTGGAACGTCGCCGAGCAGGTGGCGAACCTGTCGCGCTACTACGAGCTCTTTCCCGGCGACATCATCTACAGCGGGACGCCGGAAAACGTCGGTCCCGTGGTGCGCGGCGATGTGATGACCGCGCACATCGACGGCATCTACGACATCAGCGTGAAGGTCGTCTGAGCGCGGTTCGCAAGGACCCGCTCTTCCGCGCCGCGAGGCGGCTGCGGCCTTTGCCTACCAGTGGAAGCCGACGCCGACCGCCGGTCCATTCATCGTGAAGGTGCCGTTGCCCTGATAGAAGTGGTAGTCGATGTAGCGCCAGACGCCAATGATCTCACCCCACTTGAACCGGTAGCCGAGGCCTGCGAACGCCTGCCAGGTCATCCGATCCTGCCCGGTGCCGACGTCCGCGTAGTAGGGCACGAACCACTCCTTGTCCGGGCCGAAGCTATAGCGGCCCTTCGCGCCCATGATCGCGTCCCAGTGGTTGATGCTCACGTCGCTCGAACCCTGGCGAAGCGGCCCGACGAATGGCCCGACGTCGGCGCTGAACTGCCAGCCGAGATTCTGCTTCAGGTCAATGAAGCGCGCCCCGGCGAAGAGATCGAATCCTGCCTCGGGCGTGTCCACGAAGCGGTAGCTCCCCGCCAGAGTCCATAGCGTGCTCTTGACGTCGAGGTTCGCATCCGCGGTGATGCCCGCCGGAATGGTGATGCCAGCGATGTTGATGTCGCGCGTCGCGCTCTTCGACCCCCCGACGTCGGCGTAGATCAGGTCGGTGAACGCGCCCCACTGCCCCTTCTGGGCGGCGAGCCAGCCCATGGCGGCGAACTTGAGGTTGCTGATGACCTTGTTCGCGTCCACCGTGATGTTCGCTGTCGTGCCTGTGGGAAAGGTGAGCGAGCCGCCCAGCTGCGGGAAGTAGCCGTAGATGTAGGCGTCGAACTTCCATGCCTCGGGCTGCATTTGCGTCTGCGCGGCGGCCTGTCCAGAAACGAGTACCGTCATCCCGAAAAGCGCCGCCACGACCTGAGGTGCTCGAAATCCGATTCCACTCTTCCGAACCATGAACGATCTCCTTTCCCTGGTCGGTCCGAGTGTAACCGCTCGCGCAGTCGGGCGTCTACCGCGCCCGGCTGCGGTGCACGACGACGAGGTAGAGCGCGACATTGAGCAGCACGATCAATCCGCCGAGAGCGATCTGCAGGGGGCGTGTAAGTTTGTCAGGGTAGAGAAGCGAGACAACGTAATGCTGGACGAAGTCGCCCTCGTAGCCCGCCTCGCCCGACATCCGGCGCAACGCGACCTCAAGCGGCGTCAGAGGACAGATCCAGCCGGCAAACTCGATGAGCGCGCCCCAGGCAACCGCCGGCAAGTGCAGCCACGCGACTGTCGGCCAGCGCACGACGAGCACACCGCCGAGTGCGACGAAGGCGACGAACGCGAGGTGGAGAACGAGTACGGCGTCGGCGGCGATGCCCGCGAGCATGAGCGGCGCGCCGGAATATGCTCTACGCGGCGCTCACTTGAACCGGCACGCGCCGCCTTCCCCACTGCCCAGCGAAGTGCTCGTAACGACCAGGGATCTCGGCTTCGCAATGCTTGCAGCGCCCGTCGGGCGTCAGCGCGTGGGTGAGGATCTGGTACCAGTCGCGCACGATCACCGGCTTGCGGCAGCCGGGGCAGAAGGTCGTGCCTCCCTCGCGGTCGTGCACATTGCCGGTGTAGACGTAGCGCAATCCCTCGGCGAGCGCGATCTTGCGCGCACGCGACAGCGTCGAGCCCGGCGTATGGGGGAGATCGGTCATCTTGTAGTCCGGGTGGAACGCCGTGAAGTGCAACGGCACATCGGGGCCGAGCTCGCGCATGATCCATTTCGACTCTGCCTCGATTTCGGCAGCGGAGTCGTTCCTGCGCGGGATCAGCAGGGTCGTGATCTCGAACCACACGTCGGTCTCGTGCTTGAGGTAGGCCAGCGTGTCGAGCACCGGGTTCAGGCGCGCGCCGCACAGCTTGACGTAGAACTCGTCGGTAAAGCCCTTCAGGTCGACGTTGGCCGCGTCCATCTTGGCGTAGAAGTCGCGCCGCGCCTCGGTCCCGATGTAGCCGGCCGTCACCGCCACGCTCTTGATGCCGAGATCCCTGCATGCGTCGGCGGTATCCATCGCGTACTCGGCGAAGATCACCGGATCGTTGTATGTGTAGGCGACGCTCCTGCAGCCGAGCTCCTGCGCCGTGCGCGCGATCTTCTCGGGCGACGCCTGGTCCATGAGGGTGTCCATCTCGCGCGACTTCGAGATGTCCCAGTTCTGGCAGAACTTGCAGGCCAGGTTGCATCCCGCAGTGCCAAAGGAGAAGACACTGCTGCCGGGGTAGAACTGATTGAGCGGCTTCTTCTCGATCGGGTCGATGCAGAACCCCGACGAACGTCCGTAGGTGGTGAGCACCATGGCGTCGTCCTTGCGCTGGCGCACGAAGCACGCTCCGCGCTGGCCCTCGTGCAGGCGGCAGTCGCGCGGACAAAGGTCGCACTGGATGCGCCCGTCTTCGAGCGTGTGCCAGTACCGGCCCGCGTAGTTGCCAACTGAGTCGCTCATTGCAGCACCTGCGGGCGAGTGAATTCGCTCTCCTTCCATTTGGTCACCTGATAGAGTGCAACGTTCAGTTGCGGACTCCAGAAATCTCCCGGCAGGCCCGCCTTGCGCTTGAGCTCGGCGAGGAACAGGCGCGCTTCGGGCAGCGCGTCCCACACCTGCGGCAGGAACGTTCCCCGGCAACGCCCGTATTCCAGCGTCACGCCGTCGACCCCGGGGCGAAGCCGCGCGAGGAGCTCCTCTTCCGCGGCGAAGCATTGGCGCATGCTCGGCGAAAGCAGCGAGACCTCGATCGACGTGGCCCCGAACTCCGCCTGCGCCAGCGGCGGGAAGCGCGGATCGTGAAACGCCGCGTTGATCGCATTCTCGCGCACGTCCTCTCCCAGCGCGCGCAGCGGCTGCAGGCTGCCGATGCACCCGCGCAGCTCCGCGTTGCAGAAAAGCGTGACGAAGGTCGCGCCGGGTGCCGCGAGCTTCGCGTGCGCCGCCGGCTCCTCACCGGCGAAGCCGAGCCTCGCCCCGATCGCGCGGCGCGCAATCGAAACGAGCGCTAATCCGAGCGTCTCGTCTCTGACTACGCTCATGCCACGGCCTCCTTGCATCGGTCGCGCAGCGTCATGGCCGGGCGTGTCGGCCGCAGTGTCAATTCGCCTCGCGTGATCCCTGCGCTTGCGCGCAGGGCCCCTCGCCGCGGGCTCATGCCACTACCTCCTCGACGGCGGCCACCGACCGCGGCGCGCCCACGGCGAGACGCTCGTTGAAGGCGACCGCCGCATAACCGACCACGCGCAGCTTGTCGCCCGCCGTGTCACCTGAATTGCGCAGATCGAGAAGCTCCGGACTCAACCCGCGTCGCCGCGCGCACACAGCGAAGCCATTGATCGGCGTCGCGCCGCAAGCTTGCTCGTGGTCGAGCGCGGCGGTGAGCGCGAGGATCTCCTCGGCGGTGCCGCGATCGATCGCGCGCGCCTGATCGTAAGGGTGATAGTGCGACAAATCCGAGCTTAGCAGGATCAGCGTCTCGGGCCCGCCCCAGAGCCGATCGATCACGGCGGCGACTTCGCTTGCGCTGGCATCGCCCACGGCGAAGGGGACGATGCGAAAGGCGTCGAGCGCTGTCTGCAGGAACGGCAGCTGCACTTCGAGCGAATGCTCGAGCGCGTGCGCGGCCTCGCTCGTGCGCACCTGCGGCAGTCGCAGCGCTTCCGCCGCCGCCGCTGCATCGACCTCCACGGTTCCGAGCGGGGTCGCGAAGGCATTCGCCACGGGCAGCGCCAGCCCGCGGATCGGCACGCGGTGCACGGGCCCGAGGAGCACCACCCGCCGGATGGTCGACCGGCCCGCAGCAAGGCGGGCGTAAGCCGACGCCGCCACCGGTCCCGAGTACACGTAGCCGGCGTGCGGAACGATCATGGCCTTCGGCAGCGCAGGCGGCTCGCCACGCGGCATCGCCTGCGCCAGATACGCGCGCACGGCGCTGCCGAGCGCACCCGGCGCGTCAGGGTAGAACAGGCCGGCCACCGCAGCCGGACGAATGGTTTGCACGCGTCACCTCACGGGTCGTTGATCCCTATTTGGGGAGGCTTGGTGCCACCCCCAAGGCCCCGTGACGGGGAGAATATTGTCGCGCGACCGGCGCCGCGCCGCTACTTGGCCGGCGGGGTGACCTTTCGGTCCGCCATGTGGCGAAGGTAGGCGAGGAGCTCCGCCAGCTCCCTGTCGGGAAGGGTCTTGGCATCGAAGGCCGGCATCTTCGAGCCAGGCCATCGGCGCAGCGATTGCGGATCGCGGATCAGCTTCCGCAGCGCCTCGGGTCGCAGGTACTCGGTCGGGCTGTACGGGATGTTGAGGTCCGGCCCAAGCGTCGAACCGCCGCCGCCGTTCAGCGTGTGGCAGCTGATGCAGTGCTTCTGGAAAGCGGCGAAACCAGCGCGGATCGGGTGATTCGGCGCAAGGCGCGCCGCCGGCGCGATCATGGGGAAGCGCTTGCCGAGCGGCTGGATCTCCTCAATGCGCGTGATCTGCGCAGGCCACAGCTCTGCGCCTGCAACCGTCTTGTCAGCTTTCAACCACACGAGGCGAAAGGGCCCGGCGCTCGCCGCGCCGGGCTTCAGCGGCGGCCAGGTTGCGTCGGCGGCCTCGATGGCGATGTAAGCGACCGGCCCGGGCCCTTTGGCGAGGAGGGGTCCCGCCGCGAGCGTCGCGAGCTCGCGCTCGCCCGCGAAGAACCGGATCGTGTTGTCGTCCTCGGCGCCGGACAGGATGGTAGAAAGGGGTATGGCGCGAAGCGCCTTGCTGCTGCCATAGAGCGGATCGACGGGTATCGCCACCGTGGTTGCGACAGGCAGCGCGAGCAGTCCGCCCGTCGTGTAGATCGCCGTGCGCCCGGCGGCGGCGACCGTGAGCGACGCTTCCGCTGCCAGCGCCGCCGCCGCGGCAACGCTGCAGAGCAATGCCGCGAGCCACCGCAGCGACTCCGGCCAGCGCATTCGCTTCCCCGCTCGGACCCCGGAGCTCAATCGTCGTGCGCCACGAGGCGCACGATGTAGCCGCCGGACTTCTCGTCGCGCTCGAGAGCAAGCGCACCGCGACGCTCGCCCTCCTCGAGCAGCCCGTTGAAGGAGCGGAATCCGTAGTAGGACTCGTTGAAACCCGGCCGCCGGCGTTTGAGCGCCTGCTTGACCATCGAGCCCCAGATCTTTTCTTCATCGCCGCGTTCGGCGGCGAGTGCCTCGAGCGTCTCCGCGATCAGATCGAGTGCCTCCTGGCGGCGCGTCTCGTCGCTCTTCTTTGCCGGGACGCCCGCTGGGGCTGGCGCGACCGGCTTCGGTGGTGGCCTCTTCGCTTGGCGTTTCTTCTCCCGGACCAGATCGTCGTAATAGATGAACTCGTCGCAATTGGCGATGAGCAGGTCCGAGCTCGAATTCTTGACCCCGACGCCGATGACCTGCTTGTCGTTTTCGCGCAGTTTGGAGACCAGCGGGGAGAAGTCGGAATCGCCGCTGATGATGACGAAGGTCTCGACGTGGGCCTTGGTGTAGCAAAGGTCGAGCGCATCGACCACCATGCGGATGTCGGCCGAGTTCTTGCCCGACTGGCGCAGATGCGGAATCTCGATCAGCTCGAAGGCGGCCTCGTGCATCGCGGGCTTGAACGCCTTGTAGCGGTCCCAGTCGCAGTAGGCCTTCTTGACCACGATGCTTCCCTTGAGCAGCAGCCGCTCGAGCACCTTGCCGATGTCGAACTTCTCGTACTTCGCTTCCTGGACGCCGAGCGCGATGTTCTCGAAATCGCAGAACACCGCCATGTTGGTGACTTCGGGTGGGTTGGCCATGGATTGTCAGTTATCGCGCCAGCCTGCGCGCAGCGCCCGAGGGCGTTAGAATGCGCCTTGCGACCGGTAAGATAGCAGCATCGGACCGCGGTGGAAACGACGAACGCCCAGCACGTCGACCACCCGGCAGGCGCGGCATTGAGGCGCCTGCCGCAACCGACAGGGGCAGCCTGATGAGACTCCTTGCCATCCTCTCCTTCGCCGCCCTGTCATGCACGGCGCTTGCCGCAGGGCCGTTCACTCTGGAGAGTGTCGAGATCAAACCCGGCTCCACGATCGCCGAGGCGCAGGTCTACAAGGGTTTCGGCTGCGAAGGCGGCAATATCTCGCCTTCACTCAAATGGAGCAACGCCCCCACCGGAACGAAGAGCTTTGCCGTCACGGTTTACGACCCCGACGCGCCGACCGGGAGCGGCTGGTGGCATTGGCTCATGTTCAACATTCCCGCCGACGTGACCTCGCTCGCGTCCGGCGCCGGTGATCCAGCCAAAGGCCTGGCGCCCATGGGCGCGGTGCAGTCGCGGACGGATTACGGCACGCCTGGCTACGCCGGCCCGTGCCCGCCGCAGGGTGACAGGCCGCACCGTTACATCTTCACTGTCCACGCGCTCAAGGTCGACAAGCTCGATGTCGGCGAGAACTCGACCGCAGCGGTGGTTGGCTTCACGATCAATGTGAACCTGATCAACAAGGCAAGCTTTACCGCCACCTACGGGCGCAAATAAGAGGAGACCTCCAATGCAATTGCTCAAACTCGCACCCGGGCTCGCCGTTGGGCTGCTCGCGTTCGCTACCCAGGCCCAGGTTCCCGCGGGCTACCCGGCCGACTACGCCAAGATCGTCGACGGCGCCAAGAAGGAAGGCAAGATCGTCGTCTACTCCACGACCGACGCCAAACTGGCGCAGCCGCTGATCAAGGACTTCGAGGCCGCATTTCCGGGAGTGAAGGTCGAGTACACCGACATGAACTCCACCGAGGTCTACTCGCGCTTCACGAGTGAGAACGCCGCCAACGCCGCGTCGGCCGACGCTGTATGGAGCTCGGCGATGGATCTTCAGCTCAAGCTCGCCGCAGAAGGCTTTGCCGCGGTCTACAAGTCGCCCGAGAGCGGAGCGCTGCCTGACTGGGCGCGGTGGAAGGACACGGTGTACGCGACGACTTTCGAGCCGATCGCGATCGTCTACAACAAGCGGCTCGTCGCGGCCGACGAAGTCCCCAAGACGCATGCCGACTTCACCAAGCTCCTGAACACGAAGGCGGAGAAATTCCAGAAGAAGGTGACGACCTACGATGCGGAGAAGTCCGGTGTTGGTTTCATGCTCGTCAACCAGGACGCCAGGCTCGATCCTGCATTCTGGGATCTCGTGAAGGCGATGGGCGCGCGCGGCGTGAACATGCAGAGCTCGACCGCAACGATGATGGAGCGGGTGTCGTCCGGCGAGAATCTCATCGGCTACAACATCCTCGGCTCCTACGCGCTTACGCGGGCGAAGAAGGACCCGTCGATCGGCATCGCCTTCACCAACGACTACAACCTCGTGCTCTCGCGGCTCGCCTTCGTGTCGAAGAACGCGAAGAACCCCAACGCCGGGCGGCTCTGGCTCGACTACCTCCTGTCGAAGCGGGGACAGACGATCGCGGCGGAGCAGGCCGAGTTGTTCTCGGTCCGTACCGATATCACTGGCAAGGATTCCGGAGTGGGCTTCTCCAAGGAGCTCGGCAGCGCGGTGAAGCCGATTCCGGTTTCACAGGATCTCCTCGCCGGGCTCGACCAGGCGAAGCGACTGGAGTTCCTGAAACAGTGGCAGGCGGCGCTCGGACGGAAATGACCCCGAGGCTCGGACGGCCGTCCGGCTTCATCGGCTGACCGGCGAGAGAGAGGTTGCGTGCCCGTGCTGGCGGGCAGGCGCTTGGCGGCACTGAGATGATCGCGCGCAGCTTCAGCCTTCCCCGAACCACTGTGGTCGCGCTCACCGTGGTGGTGATCTTCATGCCGATCGGGCTCATTCTCTGGCAGAGCCTGCTCAACGCCCCCTTTTTCAATCCGGCACGTCACTACGGGCTTGGCTCCTATGCGTTCATCTTCGAGGACGCCGATTTCTGGAGCGCCTTCGGCAACTCTATCGTCATCGCGGCCGGCATGGTCGTCATCGCCCTGCCTCTCGGCGCCGCACTCGCGTTCCTGCTTACGCGCACCGATCTTCCGGCACAGCGCTGGATCGAGGTGCTGGTCCTCATCCCCGTATTCGTTTCACCGATGGTGCTCGCGTTCGGGTACGTGGTCGCAATGGGACCGGTAGGCTTCTATTCGCTGTGGGCCAAGTCGCTGTTCGGCGACGTGCCCTGGAACATCTATTCGCTCGCCGCCATCGCCGTCATCGCCGGCCTGACCCACGTTCCGCACGTGTACCTCTATTCGTCAGCGGCGCTGAAGAGCCTCGGCTCCGACGTCGAGGAGGCGGCTCGCGTGGCCGGCGCGAACCCGCTCCAGGTCGCCCTGAACGTGAGCCTGCCGATGACGATGCCGGCGCTGTTCTATGCCGCGGTGCTCGTCTTCTTCCTCGGCTTCGAGCTGTTCGGGCTGCCGCTGGTGCTGGGCGACCCCGAGGGCCATCTCGTGCTGTCGACCTATCTCTTCAAGCTCACCAACAAGCTGGGCACGCCGTCGTATCACCTGATGGCCGCGGTCGCGGTGTGCATCATCGCCGTGACCTTTCCGCTCGTGCTGCTGCAGCGGTGGCTGCTCAAGAGCGCAGGCAAGTACGTCTCGGTCAAGGGCAAGGCGACGCGTCAGAAGCTGCTGCCGCTCGGCGGCTGGAAGTGGGTGGCGCTGGGGCTGGTCGCGCTGTGGCTCGTATTCACGATCGTCGTGCCGATCTCCGGTATCGCGTTGCGTGCGTTCGTCGAGCAGTGGGGCGAGGGAATCAAGCTCTCCGAGGTCGTCACGCTCGACAACTTCCGCGGCGTCTTCGACCAGGCCGACCAGGTGAGGGCGATCGTCAACACGCTGCTGATCGGCGTAATCGGGGGAGGCCTTGCAGTGGCCTGCTACACCGCCATCGGGCTTGCCGGCCATCGCCAGCGCGGCGGCGTATCGCGAATCCTCGACTACATCGTGCTGATCCCCCGCGCGATTCCGGGGCTGCTCGCCGGGCTCGCCTTCCTGTGGATCTTCCTCTTCGTGCCCGGGCTCAAGGACCTGCGCAATACCATCTTCTCGGTCTGGCTCGCGTATACGGTGGTGTGGCTCGCCTACGGGATGAGGCTCATCTCGAGCGCGCTGCTGCAGATCGGGCCCGAGCTCGAGGAGTCGGCGCGCACCGCAGGAGCCTCGAGCCGCCGCGTTCTGACCGATGTAACGATCCCGCTTATCCGCTTCGGCCTGCTCGCCAGCTGGCTTCTCGTATTCATGATCTTCGAGCGCGAATACTCGACCGGCGTCTATCTGCTCGGCCAGGGCACCGAAGTGATCGGTTCGATGCTCGTTTCGCTGTGGGGCGCGGGCGCAATCGATCAGGTCGCCGCGCTGTCGCTCATCAACATCGCGCTCGTCGCGCTCGGTCTGGGCGTGGCGCTGCGCTTCGGAGTGCGCCTTCATGAGTGAATCCTCGTCGAAGCAGCAGCTCGTCGTCGATAACCTGCATCTCGCGTACGGAGCGAACCGCATCCTGCAGGGCGTGTCGATGACGCTCAAGCCCGGCGAGGTCGTCGCGCTGCTCGGGGCCTCGGGCAGCGGCAAGACGACTCTCTTGCGCTCGGTCGCGGGGCTCGAGCAGCCCAATCAGGGTCGAATCACGATCGGCAACACTGTGCTCTACGACGGGAGTGCCGGAATCGATCTGCCCGTCGAGAAGCGTAACCTCGGCCTCGTGTTCCAGTCCTACGCGTTGTGGCCGCATCGCAGCGTGTTCGAGAACGTCGCCTACGGGTTGCGCCTGCGCGGAGTGAACGGCGGGGAGATCGACAAGCGTGTCGGCGAGGCGCTCGCCAATCTGGGCCTCGGCGCCCTCGCGACGCGGCTGCCGCACCAGCTCTCCGGCGGCCAGCAGCAGCGCGTGGCGATCGCCCGGGCGCTCGTCTACAACCCGCCCGTCGTGCTGATGGACGAGCCCCTGTCGAACCTCGACGCCAAGCTGCGCGAGGAAGCGCGGGCCTGGCTGCGCGAGCTCATCGTGCGCCTCAACCTCTCCGCACTGGTGGTAACGCACGACCAGACCGAGGCGATGGCAATGGCCGACCGCATCCTGCTGCTCAACTCGGGCCGCATCGAGCAGCAGGGCACGCCGGAGGAGATGTACAGCCGCCCGCAGACACAGTTCACAGCGGAGTTCATGGGCAGCAACAATCATCTGCCTGGCAAGGTGACCCAGCTCGTCGACGGCCGGGCGATGCTCGAGGGCGAGGGCTGGCGACTCTGGGGTGCCGCGCGCGGCGCGGTTCGAGTCGGGACGGGCGCGACAGGCGTGATCCGCCTCGAGCGTACTCGTATCGCGAATGGCCCGGGCGAGAATCGCCTGCGCACGGCGCTCGTAACCGGCATGTTCCTCGGCGATCGCAAGGAGAATCTCTTCGAGCTCGGCGCACTCAGACTACGCTGCTACGGCGATGCACCGGCCGGCGACGGCGGCTTCTATCTCGAGCTGCCCGCCGATCATTTGTGGATCTTTCCTACGGAGGTATCTCATGGGACTGCTTGACGGACTACTCGGTAGCTTGATGGGAGGCTCGGCTCAGCAAGGGCAAAACCCGATGTTGCAGATGTGCCTGCAGCTGATCCAGCAAAACGGGGGGCTCCCCGGCATCATCGGCAAGTTCCAGCAGGCGGGCTACGGCCAGCAGGCGGGCTCGTGGGTCGGCACCGGTCAGAACCTCCCGATCAGCGCCGACCAGCTGCAGCAGGTGCTCGGCAGCGGCTCGATCGCGCAGATCGCCCAGCAGCTCGGCCTGTCGCACGGCGAAACAGGCGGCGGCCTGGCGCAGTGCCTGCCGCAGATCATCGACAAGCTCACCCCGACGGGACAGATCTCGGCGGACCACAGCGACATGCTCGCGCAGGCGATGGCCGCATTATCGAAGCGGACCGCGTAAGCGGCGATGCAGGCCGCCCCGCTGTTGATCGCCGCGATTCTCGGCGTCGTCGAGGGTCTGACCGAGTTCCTTCCCGTCTCCTCGACGGGTCATCTGATCGTCGCCGGCTCGCTGCTGGGCTACACCGGCGAGAACGCGAAAGTGTTCGAGATCGTGATCCAGGCGGGCGCGATTCTCGCCGTGTGCTGGGAGTATCGCGTGAAGCTCGGCGGGGTCGCACGCGGCTGCCTGCGCGACCCCGTCGCCCAGCGTTTCGTGGTGAATCTGCTGGTCGCCTTCCTTCCTGCCGCCGTCCTCGGCCTCGCTTTCGCGAGCGCTATCAAGGCGCATCTCTTCGCTCCGGTGCCGGTCGCGGCCGCGTTCGTCGCGGGCGCCTTCGTCATCCTCTGGGTGGAGCGGCGGCAGCAGCGCATGCCGGAGACGATTCGCATTGACCGCGTGGACGACCTGCGCTGGCCCGACGCGCTGAAGATAGGTTTCGCGCAGGCGCTCGCCTTGATCCCCGGCACTTCGCGCTCGGGTGCGACCATCATGGGGGGCATGCTTTTCGGCCTCTCGCGCCGGGCAGCGACCGAGTTTTCGTTCTTTCTCGCGATCCCGACGCTATTCGCAGCCACGGGCTACGAGCTCTTTCGCAACCGCCACCTGCTCGCCGGCGGCGACCTGCCGATGCTTGCGACGGGTTTCATCACCGCGTTCGCGAGCGCGTTCGTCGTCGTGCGTGCGCTGCTGCGCTACGTTGCGCATCACGATTTCGTACCCTTTGCCTGGTACCGCATCGTCTTCGGCCTGGTGATCCTCGGCACGGCGTACGCGGGCCTCGTCGCCTGGAATTGAACGGCGCGCCCGGCGCAGGCCGCCTAGCGCCGGAGCCGGCGGGCCGCTGGCTTGCCGGCCCGCTGTGCGCGGTCCTTGGCGTGCTCGGCTTTTCTTTCAAGGCGATTCTCATCAAGCTCGCCTATGCCTGGGCGCCAATCGACCCGGTGAGCCTGCTGGCGCTGCGGATGCTCTACTCCGCGCCGTTTTTCGCGCTCGTGGCGTGGTGGGCGGCACGACGCGTCGTCGCGCCGATGACCGGGCGCGACTGGCGTGCGATCCTGTGGCTCGGCTTCATCGGCTACTACCTCGCGAGCCTGGTGGACTTCATGGGCCTGCAGTACGTGAGTGCCTCGCTCGAGCGTCTGATGCTGTATCTATACCCCACGCTCGTGGTGCTCCTGTCGGCCGCGCTGCTGCGCCAGCCGATCACGCCTCGCATCGTGCTCG
This sequence comes from Casimicrobiaceae bacterium, assembly GCA_036380055.1. Classification (GTDB taxonomy): domain Bacteria; phylum Pseudomonadota; class Gammaproteobacteria; order Burkholderiales; family Casimicrobiaceae; genus PALSA-1003. The sequence continues at coordinate 5,858 of DASVFM010000223.1, read as the reverse complement.
CGCTCGGGTTGTCCTACGCCGGCATCGTGCTCGTGTTCGCTCGCGACCTGTCGCTTGCCGGCGATCCGCATGCGTTCTGGCTCGGCGGCACGCTGGTCTTCGCCGGCGCCGCGCTCTACGCGGTTTATCTGGTGGGCGCGGGGCCGGTGATTGCGCGCGTTGGAAGCCTTCGCTTTATCGCCTGGGCGATGCTCGTCTCGACGGTGTTCGTGCTCGCTCAGTTTGCCCTCACCCGCCCGCTCGTCGCACTCGCGGCAGCGCCGCGGATCCAGTTTCTGTCGCTGGCCATGGCCGTCGTCTCCACCGTGCTGCCGACCTTTCTCATCGCCGAGGCGATCAAGCGCATCGGAGCCAACCGCACCTCGCTCGTCGGATCGCTGGGTCCGGTGTTCACCATCTGGCTCGGCTGGTGGCTGCTCGACGAGCCCGTGCACTGGATCCAGCTCGGCGGCGTCGCGTTGGTGCTGGCGGGCGTGACGCTGGTCACGGTGCGCTCGAGGCCCGGAACGTCGTCGACTCGCCGCGCGCTATAATTGTTGCCTCCGCCGGAGCGCATGCGGCTCCGGCTCCTGCAGGAGATTCCCATGGCACCCGACACGCTCGAACGACGACCTTCCGTCGCGCTCAAGGACCCGTCTTTGCTGAGGCAGCAGTGCTACATCGACGGCCGCTGGGTCGCCGCGGATTCCAGTGCTACGCACGAGATCGCGAACCCCGCAACGGGCCAGAAGATCGGGACGGTGCCCGTGATGGGTGCGAGCGAAGCCCGGGGCGCGATCGAAGCGGCGGACAAGGCCTGGCCGGCCTGGCGCGCCAAGACGGCGCGCGAGCGCAGTGTGATCCTGCGCAAGTGGTCCGAGCTGCAGCTCGCCCACGCGGACGATCTCGCGTTGATCCTCACCAGCGAGCAGGGCAAGCCGCTCGCGGAATCGAAGGGCGAGATCAACATCGGTGCCGGTTACACGGAATGGTTCGCCGAGGAAGCGAAGCGCGTCTACGGAGACGTGATACCGACGATCGCCAACGATCGCCGGCTGCTCGCGATCAAGCAGCCGGTCGGCGTCTGCGCCGCGATCACGCCGTGGAATTTTCCGTCCTCGATGATCACGCGCAAGGTCTCCCCTGCGCTCGCCGCGGGCTGCACCGTCGTCATCAAGCCCGCCGAGGCGACGCCGTTTTCCGCGCTCGCGCTGGCCGAGCTGGCGCACCGAGCCGGCTTCCCGCCGGGAGTGCTCAACGTGGTGACCGGCAAGGCCTCGGCCATCGGCGGCGAGATGACCTCCAACCCAACCGTGCGCAAGCTCTCCTTCACGGGATCGACCGAGATCGGTCGGCTGCTGATGAAGCAGGTGGCGCCGACGATCAAGAAACTGTCGCTCGAGCTGGGCGGCAACGCCCCGTTCATCGTATTCGACGACGCGGATTTGGACGCTGCTGCCGAAGGCGCGATCATCTCGAAGTACCGCAATACAGGTCAGACCTGCGTGTGCGCGAATCGCCTGTTCGTGCAGGACAAGGTCTACGACGCCTTTGCAGCGAAGCTCGCGGAGAAGGTTCGCGCGCTGAAGGTCGGGCCGGGAACCGAGCCAGGTGTCGTTCAGGGGCCGCTCATCAACACGGACGCGCTCGCCAAGGTCGAGGAGCACGTCGCCGACGCGACGGCGCACGGCGCGAAGGTTCTCGTCGGCGGCAAGCGCCACGCCCTCGGCGGCACGTTCTACGAGCCCACGGTGCTCGTTCAGGTCACGCCCGAGATGAAGATTTTCCACGAGGAGACGTTCGGACCCGTAGCGCCGCTGTTTCGCTTCTCGACCGACGCCGAAGTCGTGGAACTCGCCAACCGCACCGAGTTCGGGCTCGCCTCCTACTTCTATTCGCGCGACGTGGGTCGGATCTGGCGCGTCGCCGAGGAGCTCGAGTACGGCATGGTAGGCGTGAACACCGGGCTCATCACGACCGAGGTCGCCCCCTTTGGCGGCGTTAAGCAGTCTGGTCTCGGCCGCGAGGGCTCCAAGTACGGGATCGAGGAATACGTCGAGGTGAAGTACATCTGTATCGGCGGCGTCGATCGCTGACCAAGCTTGCGGCTCGCGCGCCTCCCGGCGTCGCCTCCTGCGACAAGCTCGATCGGCCCGGCTGCGGATCGGCGTAACGCGATCGGGGCCGGGTTAGCGCTTCGGTGCAGCCACCGCAGGCGTTCTGGCGGGTGCGCTGGAGCCCGCCGCGGTGTCGCCGCCTGGTGCAGGGGTCTCCGGCGCGCTCCGGGCAAGTGGATCTGGCGTGGCAAAGGGCAGCGCCGCCTCGCCCGCCACGGTCTCAATCGTGGAAATGTCATGCGTGATGCGCCGTTCCGCAGAGAGCACCACGAAGCCCAGAATGGTGATGATCGCCCCCACCCTTATCGTCAGGGCGATGCGTTCTTTCCAATCGGTTCGTTGCGACATGGTTCACTCCTCGCCCGGCGTCGTCGGCGCCATGTAACTCCTGCGCCGCCGTCTCAGAAGTCCGGTCCGAGACCACACCCCTGGATGCAGTTAATCTAAGCGGATTGCCGCTGGGCGCCAATGCGAGAATTCCAGGCGATGCCTGCGGCAGATTCACGCATGAGCCGCGTCGCTCGCCCGCCCGTGCTACGGGTCGCGCCCTTCGGGCGTTGCCCGTCCGCTCGAGCCGAGGCCTCCCTGAACGAACTGCGCAATCTGCTTCGTGGCGTGTCGGCCGCGTGGCCTTCTCGCGGGTCGCCCCCGCGCGCAGTCGCGCACAGGGACCCACTCCGGCGCTCGAAGTAGCGACCTCCTTGAACGCCCCGCGAGACAGGAACGTCTAGCGCGTCGCTCGCCTGCCCGTGCTACGGGTCGCGCCCATCGGGCCTACCCCGTTCGCACGGGCTACCACCCCGGCGGGGGCTTTTTGAGGATGGTGATCTGCTTGTCTTGAATCAACAGATAGCCGCCGGCGACCAGGTCCTTGAACAGGCGGCTGATCATGTCGCGGGAAGCGCCCACGCGCTCGGCGATGTCCTGCTGCGTGAGCTTCTCCGGGACGATGAGGTTCCCGTTGCGCTCGACGGCGAGGGTGAGCAGCAGCTTGACCAGGCGCCCGTAGACGTCCTCGAGAGCGAGACTCTTGACGTTCTGCGTGGTCAGGCGAACGCGCTGGATGAGCTTCTCGATCAGGTGCAGCGCGAAGTCCGGGTGGGCGAGGATGAAGTCGCGGAAGTTCGCGCGCGCCACCAGCGCGCAGGTCGTCGGCTCGATCGTCGTCACCGAGGCGGAGCGCGGGCTGCCGTCCAGCGACATCTCCCCGATATATTCCCCCGGCCCGTGGAACGCGATGGCTACTTCGCGGCCGGCTGCGTTGCTCGCGAAGACTTTCACCCGGCCCGATAGCACGATGTAGAGGGAGTCGCCCGTCTCGCCCTCGTTGATGAGGATCGTGTTCTTGGGGTAGCTCCGCACCACGCCGGTGGCTGCGATTTCGCGCAGCGTCTGCTCGGTGAGCGGTGCGAACGGGTCGCCGGGAGCGGGGGGCCGCGACATAGGTTCGTCAGGCTGCTCGCCAATCCTAGCACGGTCGGGTCGCGGCGTCGCGTCGGCGGCGCAAACTGACGCGGCTGAGGGGCACGAGCTAGGCTACCCGCGCGCTCGCGACCGGGACCAGCCACAGCGCGTAGCCGCGCGGATCGCGGACGTTGGCGAGCATCTGCTCAAAGTAGGCGAGGGCGGATTCTCGGTTGACCTGGGTGAGCTCGCCGATCGCCCCCGCGTAACCATCGCGCCAGGCCTCGAGGATCGCCGCGAAGGCGTCCCGCGGCACGCGCAAGGTGTCCACGACGATATAGTCCAGTGCGATCTCCTCAAGGTGCAGGTCGGTCAGCAGACCGAAGATGTTCCGGCCGATGTGTAGATCGGTGCCGGTCGCCGTGGCGAAGCTTGCCGGCACGTCATGCCAGAACTGCGCCAGATCGAGCGCGCCCTGTTGAAAGTGGAGCATGCCGTAGTCCTCGGCGATGATGTGCAGGTATCCGCCGCGACGCGTCACGCGTTTGAGCTCCGCAAGGACCCTTTCCGGATAGGGGATCGAATGGATGACGTGCCTGCACACGGTCAGATCGTAGGCTCCGTCGGCGGCACGGAGCTCGTAGACGCTTTGGTGCTCGAACGCGAGGCGCGCGGAGAGATGCGCGTAGCGCCTCGTCGCCAGCGCGAGATGCTGATCGAGGATGTCGACCCCGAGCACGCGCGCACGGGGAAAGAGCTCGGCGAGTCGCGATGCCCCCTCGCCCGTGCCGCAGCCGGCGTCGAGAATCGCGGGCTCGGCGGGCAGCGCGTAGCGTCGCAGCAGCGCGACCTCCTGGGGCCAGATCGCCCGCGCCTGGGCCTCGAGGTTGCGAACCATAGACTCGTCCGCCATCTGCTTGCCTTGGGGATTCAGATCCTGCACGTAGCGCCTCCGCGAACTCGTTGTCTGTCAAATAGTAGACGAATGAACAGCCTGCGCGCGCCCCGCGCAAGTCGAGCGAATCAGCGCCGAGCCCCTGTCCACCGTTCCTTCAGCATCGCTGCGGGTCTTAGTCCGCCGTTTGACCGGGGTGGGGGAATCATGGACACTTCGCTCCAGATCGTTCCGGGGAGGGCACGAGCCGCGCTCTTCTCTCACCCACACCCCAACCACGGAATCTGCGCATGAGCAGTGTGACGCAAATCAGCCAGCCGCTACCGACGCTCGATGAAGACGCGTGGGACGACCTGCTCAATTTCATCGAAGAGCGACGCGTCATCCCCATCGTCGGACCCGAATTGCTCATGGTGGAGACGGATTCGGGACCGCGTCTGCTCTACGACTGGCTCGCCGAGAAGCTCGCACCCAAACTTGGCGTTGATCCTGCGCTGTTGCCGCAGCCGTACACACTCAACGATGTTGTCTGCTGGTTCCTCGCCTCGCGCGGCCGGCGCGAGGAGGCGTATACCCGCCTGCGCAGCATCTTTCGCGACGCGAATTTTGCCCCACCGCTCGCGCTGCGCCAGCTGGCCCAGATCACTGATTTCGACCTCTTCGTGACGACGACCTTCGACACGCTGCTCGAGCAAGCAATCAATGCCGAGCGCTTCCACGGGGCGCAGTCGACCGAGGTCGTCGCCTACCTGCCGAACCGCGTTGCCGACTTGCCGGCCGAACGCGACAAGCTGCAACGGCCTGTGGTCTATCACTTGCTCGGCCGGCTCTCCGCGTCCCCGACCTACGTTATATCGGACGAGGACACGCTCGAATTCTTCTGCGCGCTGCAAAGCGAGCATCTGACACCCGAGAAGCTTTTCCACGAGCTCGAGCATAACCATTTGCTCCTGATCGGAAGCAGCTTCACCAACTGGCTCGCGCGGCTCTTCCTGCGCATGGCCAAGCGCCACCGCCTCTCGGATCCGCGCGACGTCGGCGAGATACTGGCGGACAACCATTCCGACAACGATGAGCGGCTGGTGAGCTTCCTGCAGCAGGTCAGCGTGCGCACACGCATTTATATCGGCGCGGAGAAGTTCGTCGACGAGCTGCACCGCCGTTGGACGGCGCGCCGCAAGCCGGGCGATGTCATCGCGATCGGTGTCGCGCCGCAGCGTTTTCTGCCGCCGGAACGAGAGATGCCTGACCAGGCGGTGTTCATCAGTTACGCGCGCGAGGATCTCGCCGCCGTGCAACGAATCAAGGCAGGCCTCGACGCGGCCGGCGTGAAGACCTGGTTCGACCTGGAACGACTCGAAAGCGGCGACGATTACGACCGAAAGATCCAGCGCAACATCGCGCGCTGCTCCTTCTTCGTTCCCGTCGTCTCGGCGGCGACCGAAGGCAGGCTAGAGGCCTAC
>DASVFM010000222.1:0-5778 GCA_036380055.1 Casimicrobiaceae bacterium | reverse complement strand
TCTCAACCGCCACGGGCCGATCGAGAAGTTCCCGCCCGACCTACTGGGCGAGCGGCGCGAGCGCGCGCTGCTCTTCAAGAAGCTCGCTACACTGCGGACCGATGCGCCGCTCTTCCGCGACGTGGACGAGCTGCGCTGGCGCGGCCCCGAGAAGGCCTTCGCCGCCTGGACGGAACGCATGGACGCGCCGCAGCTCCTCGAGCGGGCGCTCAAGGCGCAGCGAGCGATCGAAGGTGAGTCAGCTTCTCTGCCGCGGCGGCGGTGACGCGCCGCTCTGGGGACTTGCGGTGATGGGAAAGAGCTCGGGCGAGCCGCGGATGACTGCCGCGACGCGAGCGGCGTCGCCCTGGCGGCGAGCGCGGCGCCAGAGGCGGTGCGCGAGCATGGCGATCACGCCGAAGGTCACTTTCCTTTCCTTCGGGACGAGCGCCATCGCGCGCTCGGCTTCCGCAGCGGCTTTCTCGTAGAGCTCTTCCGCCTCGCGTTCCGCGCCGCGGCGCCAGAGCTTGCGCGCGGCCTCCGCGAGCTTCGTGCTCCGCTCATGGTGCTCGAACCACGTCATAACGTTCCTCTTCCGGACTTTCATCACGCCCCTGCATCATAGCGTGACCGCGGGGCGCAATTTAGGCAGACCGGCTATATCCACCTGCCGCCAAGCTTTGGACGAGGGATCGTACGTTGGCGAATTTCTCAGCACAATGGAATATTCACGCGAGAGTTCCGGAGCGGGCCTGCCGTCGTCCATCGCAGCGCACAAGCGAAGGCAAGAGGAAAACACCTGTGGGCGGGAGGCGCCGTTTGCGCTCGGTCATTGGTCGTCGCGGGGAAGCACACGAGCTGCACTCTGGCTGCGAGGACGCCGGGTCTCTGTCGCCGCTTTTTACATGACAGCTTGGTGACGCAATCGGAAACTGAGGCGCATCAACGGCTTGTCATCGTGGTCCGCATTATGCTTTTCAATCGCCCGTTCGGGGAGGCTAGGGGGAGAGGGATGTCGATCTTCTTGATCGTGGTAGCAGTAGTAGCGGCTCTCGGGTTGCTTCTCTTCGCAGTCATGGACCGTGCCAAGCAGGAAGATCGAAAATCACGGCACATTCAGCGCACCATCAGCCCGTTCGACGACATAACCATCACAAGAGAATAAGCGCCCGGGGATAGCCCGGGCGCCCGCGGGCAAACAGGCTACCGCCCGCGCCGGCTGTTGCTGCATCCGCCGTTGAGAAGGTTTGCCCGCTGCCCTCAGCGACATGGCGCGGCGGGTTTCTGCGCACCCGTTGACTACGGCGCTCGATGTAGTGAGAATCTCTTGTCGGTCCAGCTGGCATCGAACTCCTGGGGGGGAGTGCAACAGTCGTGAAAGGCTCCCATGACCCAGGCCCGTCTCACTACGAATTTCCCGCCGCTTCGCCTGGTGCTCTCTGTCGCAGGCGAAGCCGAATCGCACTATGAAATCGGTGTGATGTACGCGCGTGGGCTGGGCACGCGGCACGACGACGTCGAAGCGGTAAAGTGGTTTCGCCGTTCGGCGAGTACGGGTTATGCCCTAGCCGAGTACGCGCTCGCCCGCATGTACGGCGCCGGTCAGGGCGTGCCCCAGGACGACGCCGAGGCGCTCGCGTGGTATCGCCGGGCCGCCGATCAAGGCTACGCGCCGGCCCAATATGCGCTCGCTCGAATATGCGCATCCCCCAAGGGCAGGCCGCACGATCCTGCCGAAGCCGTGAGCTGGTATCGCAGGGCTGCACAGCAGGGGCTCGCCAACGCCCAGAACGACCTTGGGGTTATGCTCGAGCTGGGTCAGGGCGTGGCACAGAATCATGTCGAGGCCGTCGCGTGGTATCGCAGGGCCGCTGAGCAGGGTCATCCCAAGGCGCAGAACAACCTCGGCTTCATGTACGAGCGAGGCCGGGGCGTGTCGCAGGACTATGCCGAAGCTCTGGCGTGGTATCGCAAGGCAGCCGATCGGGGCAACGCCGACGCGCTGGTCAATCTCGGCGTCCTGTATGAGCGTGGTCGAGGGGTACGCCAGGACTATACCGAGGCGATCGAGTGGTTCCGCAAGGCGGCGGATCTCGGAATCGCCAACGCCCAGGCGAATCTCGGCTACCTGTACGAGCACGGCCTCGGAGCGCCGCAGGATCATCTCGAGGCGGCGAGGTTGTATCGCAGTGCTGCCGAGCAGGGCCACGCCCAGGCGCAAAACAACCTGGGGGTCTTCTATCAAAGTGGTCGAGGCGTGGTGCAAGACCATATAGAGGCCCGGCGGTGGTTCCTCAAAGCAGCCGAGCAGCGCTTCGCGGATGCCCAATACAACCTTGGCGTCATGTGCGAAAAGGGTCAGGGCGGGCCACAGGACCATGGCGAGGCGCGCCGATGGTTCCGCGCCGCCGCCGATCAGGGCAACGTGGGTGCACAGTTCGGCCTGGGAGTCCTGTTCGACCACGGCTACGGCGTGGAGCGGGACTATGCCGAGGCAGCCAAGTGGTTTCGCCAGGCCGCCGAGGAAGGCAACGCAGCGGCTCAACTCAATCTCGGCATCATGTACTTCTATGGCCGAGGAGTCCCGCAGGATTACCTCGAAGCCCACAAATGGCTGAACCTCGCCGCCGCCCGCTTTCTTCCCTCAGAGGCGGAGAAGCGCGCACGCGCGGTCAAGAATCGCGACGTCGTCGCGAGAAAGATGACCCCGCAGAGGATCGAGGACGCTCAGGATCTCGCCCGCGCATGGAGGCCGAGGCACCCGGCGCGAGCGCTCGAAACCGGGTTGACCGTGCCGGCGATGCATCCGGCGACGAGCGGCCGGTCGACGACGCCGCTTCTCCATAGTATTGCGAGCAGTCGCTGAGTATTTCCTGCCTACGCGCGGCAGCGCGCTCAGCGGCAGACGGTGCCCGGGTTCTGAAACACCTCGCGCGTGATCGGCTTGACCTGCGAGACGCCGTTCACGGTGTAGGCGAAGCTCGCATTGTTGCCGTCGCTGAACGTGAAGGTCGCTGTGCCGACCGCCGTTGCGACAACGCTCGCCGGAACGAACGGCACGGTATTGAACGCAGGTCCTGTCGTCCGGTACAGCGTGCCCGAATAGACGCCGGGCCCCGTATTCGGCGCCGTCACGACCAGCCACATCGGGCTGCCATCCACGTCGTAGGTGAACCACGTCGCGAAGATGGTGGATCCTTCCTGCATGAAGTTGATTCCCCAGCCCGACTCCGACCCACCGGGCGAAGCCCACCACAGGTCCGTGTAATTGGTCGCCGCGGCAAGGCTCCCCGTCTCAGCGGCGCACACCGGCATGGAGCCGAACGCTTCGCGCGTGATGTTCTTGGCCTGGGCGATGCCGTAGGCGGTGTAGCTGAACGTGCCTCGATTGACATCGGCGAACGTGAGGATCCCGCTCCCGACCACGGTCGGCACGACCTGCGCCGGGGTGAACGGCACGGCGCTGAAAGCAGGCCCGGTTGTCGAGTAGAGCGTGCCGCTGTAGGTATTGGGCGCCGTCTTCCCCGCGGTCATCACGAGCCACAAGCCCTTGCCGTTCGAATCGTAGGTGAACCAGCTCGCGAAGAGGGTGTCGCCCTGGTGCGCGAAGTTGATTCCCCAGCCGGATTGGGACGCGGCGGGCGCGGCCCACCAGAGGCCCTGCGCCTCGACGCTCGCTGCGGCGAGACCAGCGGCCGCAGCAGTGACGGCTGCACCCGCGTTGAGCATGCCCGCGCCGCACGTGTCGATCGTGCAAATGCATTCGTCCTGCGCGATCGGATTGCCATAGCTGTCGTATTGAGGGGCCGTGCATAGCGGCACGCCAGCGCTGTCGCTCGTCGTGGGGAACTGTCGCGCCGTCGACTGGAGCATGATCCTCACCTGCTGCGGTGTGAGCGTCGGCTGCACCGACAGGAGCAATGCGGCCGTGGCCGCGACCATCGGCGTCGAGAAGCTCGTCCCCAGCGTCGTGTTGTAGCTGTCCGTGTAGATCGGCGCGACCGGCGTGGTTGTGCCTGAGTTCGACGTAGTCAATATCGGATACAGGCACGGCGTGCCGGGGGCGGTGTTGACACAGTTGCCGGCGGGTGCGCTGATCGCGACCTCGGGGCCGAGGCTAGAGAAGCCTACTTTCGTCCCGACGTAGCGCAAGCCGCCCACGGCGATCACGCCGCTGCAGTTGCCCGGCGCGCCGACGGCCGAGCCCTCCGAGTTGCCGGCGGCCACCACGATTACGGCTCCCACCGCGGTGATCTGGTTTATCGCATCCGCGTATGCCGAGGTGCACGCCCCCGGGCCACCGAGGCTCAGGTTGATGACGCGCGCAGGTGTCGGGTTCGGCGGCGTGTCCGGCACGGTGATCCCGGCGGCCCAGAGCATGGCGGCGATGATGTCGGAGTCGAAGCCGTAGCACTTGCCCAGCGCCCGCACCGGCAGCAATCGCAGGTTGGGACCGACACTCGCCATCCCGATGCCGTTGTTGGTTATTGCCGCGATGATCCCCGCCACCTGCGTGCCGTGCCACGAGCTGTTCTGCGCAAGGTACATTCCAGTGCTGGGATCGAAATTTCCGCAGCGATAAAACGGCCCGCCTTTTTTGTTGGCCTCGCCGGCCGTCACCCAGTCGCCGGGATCGGACGCATCGGCATCGCGGCCGTCGCCGTCGTTTGCGACCAAAGGATTGCTCACCATGTCGTAGCCCGGCAGCAGCTTGCCGCCGTCGGCCACCGCCAGCAGGTCCGGGTGGTCGTAGCGCACGCCGGTATCGATATCCGCGACGACGACGCTCGGATTGCCCTGCGTGACGTTCCATGCCGTCTCGATGTCGAGCGACGATTGCACGGCACCGCTCGGCGCGCGCAGGTACCACTGGCCGACCGCCGGCCCTTTGCCCGGAACACCGTTCGCGTACAGCGGATCGTTGGGAGCAGTGACGATTCGCCTGCGTCCGTCGGGGACAGCGTATTCGATGTCGTCCTCGAGCGCGAGCCGCCGAGCCAGCTCGGTCGAGCTCACGCCACTCGCGTAGACGACCTGCGTTCGCTCGGCAATCGCCGGGCCCGCGCTCATCTCGAGACGCAGCCTCTGCGCCAGGCCTTGCGCGCGCTGGGCGAAGCGCTCCGTCGTGGGCAGCGATTGCGCGTCGAGCAGCGGCGAGCTGGTCTTGAACTTGACGATTACGCGAGCTGGCGCAGCTTCGTCATCCGCAGCGACGGTTTGCGCGTAGGCCGGTGCCGCGTTCAGGAGGATTGCAACGCACTGCACAATCGTGCGCAGGACGTATTTGCGCATCATCAACACTCCGGGTTCACTGCCGGCCTTGAACGCGCCGGCGCGTCATGCTTTCAGATTTGAGCCGCTTCCCGCAACAAGTCTGACAATCCTGACATTCTTCGTGGCCGTTCCGAATGCTTTCGGAATTCGAGCGAAAAACGTTGTGGAGCTGCAAGGCCATGCCGCGCTGCGATCGCTGCCACGGTTCCCTGGTCCTGGGCGAGCGCGCGACGGGCGCGGTCGCACCACGAGTTGCAGAAAGCGCCTGTAGCTCGCGCGCGCCGGCGCTGTCGCCGAGCGCATCGAGCACGATCGAGCGGTCGCATTCCGGGAATTCGAGGAGTCTGACCTAGGCGTTTCCGGCGACCGGCCCCGAGCTTCCGCGACACGCGGCCCGAGCGTCGCCGCAAGCCACTGCCGTGAGTTGCGTCCGGCCCTTATAGGCGGGCACCGTCTCGCGTAAAATTCGCCCGTCGGAGAGGTGGATGAGTGGTTTAAGTCGCACGCCTGGAAAGCGTGTTTAGG
>DASVFM010000221.1:0-2552 GCA_036380055.1 Casimicrobiaceae bacterium | reverse complement strand
GACAGGTCCGTCGGCGACACGTCGGTGAACAGCTTGTTCCATGCGGCCTGGTCGAGCTTGGGCTGCACGTATTGCGGGTCGATACCCGGGTACCAGTTGAATTGCTTGACGATGCCGTCGGCCTGCACTTCGGGACTCTCGGCCAGCTCGATGAACTTCTTGGCGAGCGCGGCATGCGCGGCCTTGGCCGGGATCACGTAGTACATCGGCTGCCCGGGCAATCCTGGCGACGGGAGCACGAGCTTGATCTTCGGGCTCATGCGGCCATCCGCCTGCCAGGTATAGAACATGTCGACCCAGACCGGCCCCATCGCGATTTCGCCACGGTTGAGCATGTCGAGCGTGCCAGCGTTGCCCGGAGTCATCACCACGTACTGGTTGAATTCCTTGAGCCCTGCGAGAGCCTTGTCGATCGCCGGCCCCGACGCGGGATCGTAAGGACCGTTCTCGAGCTTGTCGGCGAGGCCGCTATATGCAGACACCCAGCCGGTGACGAAGCCCACGCCCGACATCCCGCCCTTGACGCCGTTGTAGCCGAACTGCTTCGGGTTCTTCTTCACCCATTCGTTGAGGTCGGCAAACGACTTTGGCGGCGATTTCACGAGATCCGGGTTGTAAGCGAACACAATCTGGCTGTGGAACATCGGCAGCACGTAGCCGTCGACGTTGGCGCCGAGCGCATTCTTCGCCGTGTCGCGCGTCACCATCTTCCCGGCTGGAATGTCGCTGCGGTACTTCATCAGCAGGTTTTCGTTGACCATCGTCGCCGAGGCGAGCTGGTGGATCACCGCGACGTCGACGTCCCATTCGTTGTTGCCCGCCTTCTGCTGCGCAGAGAGCTTTTCGTAGATCTTCTGCGAGCCTGCATCGCCGGGACCCGTGCCGACCGCGCGCACCTTCACACCGGGGTTCGCCGCTTCGAACTTCGGCGCCAGGTAGTTGTTGACGTAGTCGACCATGTTCTGGTCGCCCGCGGTAACGACATTGAGCGTCGTCTGGGCGCCTGCGGCGCCGGCGAATGCCAGCCCGGCGACCAGAGCGAACACGCGAAGTTTCATGAGATCCTCCTCCTAGGTATGGGGTTGAACAGCCTTGCCTTCCTGCGGAAACAGCAGCAACGCCTCCCGCGGCACGACCACGCACGCCGTCGAGCCCTCGGCGACGCGCTCCAACGCGTGCACCCAGATCTCGGCGCCGTCGGTGCGCACTCGATAGCGATAGCCCTGCCCGATGTAAACCGATTGCGCGACGACGCCCTCCAGCACGAGGTCCGCCTTGCCGCCTCCTGGCGTCGCCGATGAAGCGAGACGCGCCGCGTCGCTCCTGAAGTGCGCTCGCACGCGCGAGGCGCGCTCACCCGCGCTGCTCGCGGCAACCAGCGAACCGTCGTCGGTCCGCGCAAGGTCGAGCGCATTGTCCGCGCCCATGAAGCCCGCGACGAACGCCGACGACGGGCGGTGGAAGATCTCCTCCGGCGTGCCGGTCTGAACGATGCGGCCCGCATCGATTACCGCGATCCGGTCGGCCAGCGTCAATGCCTCCTCGCGGTCGTGCGTAACGTACACCGCGGTGATGCCGATGCGCTGTTGCAGCGCACGCAGCTCGTGACGCAGCTCGAGGCGCACCTTGTAATCAAGGTTCGACATGGGTTCGTCGAGCAGAAGCAGGTGCGGGCTCACCGCCAGCGCCCGACCGAGCGCGACGCGCTGGCGCTGCCCGCCGGAGAGCTGGGTGACGGGCCGCGGGCCGAACCCTTCGAGCTGCAGGAGCTTCAGCATCTCGTCCACGCGCGCCGCGATTGCGTCCTTCTTCCAGCTTCGCATGCGCAGACCGTAGGCGATGTTGTCGGCCACGCTCATGTGCGGCCAGAGGGCGTAGGACTGGAACATCATGGCCGTGCCGCGCGCCTCGGGGGGTAGCCGCGTGATGTCCTCGCCGCCGACGCGGATGGTTCCCGAGTCGGGCACGACGAAGCCGGCGATCGAGCGCAACAGCGTGGTCTTGCCGCAACCGCTGCTGCCGAGGAGCGCCGTCATCTCGCCGCGCTCGACGCCCAGGCTCACGTTGTCGAGCACCCGCTGGCCGCCGTAGGAAACGGTGAGCGATTCGATCGACAGGTAAGCAGGCATCGGAGACGATAAAGTTGGCGCGAAACCTACGTCGCTAGTATGACGCGGTTGTGTCGGGCGGGCCAGCGGGCGGAAGCACCGCTGAGGCGGACCGGGCCCAGCCTGCGGCCCCTGCCCGGTGCCGGCCCAGCTGATGGCTCAAGCTTCGCCCCATACCTCCTGCGCGACCTCGACGATCAGACGCAGCTTTGCCGCCTGTGACTCTCGGGCGATCTCGTTGCCGTGCACGGTACTCGAAAACCCGCACTGCGGCGAGAGGCAGAGGCGCTCGAGAGGGACGAACTTCGCCGCCTCCTCGATGCGCCGCTTGAGCTCAGCCTTCGACTCGAGCTCGCCGAGCTTCGTAGTCACCAACCCGAGCACGACGATCTTGTTCTTCGGCAGGAAGCGCAGCGGGGAGAAACCGCCCGAGCGCGCGTCATC
>DASVFM010000220.1:0-5866 GCA_036380055.1 Casimicrobiaceae bacterium | reverse complement strand
GACGTCCATTCGTAAGAGCAGAACGCCGTGAACTTGCCAGGATGGTTGTTCGCGTCGGCCGCCTTGACTTCTTCCTTCCACACCGTGGACGTGACCTCCGGGCTCATGAAGGCCTTTACCGGCGCGCCACCGACAATTTTCAGCATGTACGAAAAGACCCTCGACTGCTCTTCCTGACTGCTCGGATCCTTCATGATTATCGGCTGCGCCTCGGGCAGCTTGCTCACGTAGGACCCGGGAGTGTTGGCCTCCTTAGTGATGCCGACATACTCCGAGTGGTCGGTCACGCCCATGAAGTCGAGCGGCGTGTCGATCTTGATGTCGAACCCCATCGGGTGCTTGATGGCTTCGCCCTGGGCGTACTTGTAGGCATCATCAGGCCCGGTGAGTCGGTTGCCGAACAGCCACGCGTCCGCCGACCAGCTCGTGTGGAGATGGGTCTCGCCGAAGTAGGCGTTGCGGTCGGGGTTACGCTCCACCCTCGGCGCGGGCTCGAACGCGACAGCGGGCGGGGCTGTCGGCGCAGCGGTCGCCTGCTTGGCCGCCTCGGGCGCTTCAGCCTTTTTCGCCGCGGGCGGTTCCTGTGCCGGCCCGCAGGCACCGAGGGTCGCAATCGCGACCACGGCGAGCGCTGTTGTGAGAACTTGCGGAGACGTCCCTTTGCCCGAGTCTGCACGCGTGCCTGCTCTCATGAACCCTCCCCAGTGCAGCATCTGCTCGTACCCTGGCCACGGCACGGCCGAGATATGATTCCAGATTGAAAAAGGGCGCCCTCCTGCCTCTACGCGTACGCATCTTGCGCGTCACGCTCGAGGCGACAAGCGCCAACGAACGACAAACGATAATAGCTTATCATTCGTCCTGCATTGACGCACGTCAAGCAGCGAGGACGGAGCTTTTGCAGTAGCTTTGCGCCCGAAACGCGCACGAACGAGTTGCGATCCGTCGTCGCCAAGCTGCCGATGAAAATCCGCCTCGACGATCTCTCGGGTCCAGAAATTCGCAGCCTGCTCGAGGAGCACCTGCGCGGCATGCACGCGCTCTCTCCGCCCGAGAGCGTTCATGCCCTCGACCTCGCCGCGCTGCGCCAGCCCGAGATCAGCTTCTGGACGGCGTGGTCCGGCGACGAACTCCTGGGTTGCGGCGCACTCAAGGCGCTCTCTGTCGACCATGGGGAAATCAAGTCCATGCGGACTGCTATCGCGCATCGACGCAAGGGTGTCGCACGCGCTCTGCTCGAGCACATCATCCGACAAGCCACGGCGCGCGGATACGCGCGGCTCAGCCTGGAGACCGGGTCGATGGCGGCGTTCGAGGCGGCGCGCAGCCTCTATGCAGCCTTCGGGTTCGAGTACTGCACGCCGTTCGGCGAGTACGCGGAGGACCCGAACAGCGTGTTCATGACCAAGCGGCTCGCCTGAATCCGCTCAATGCTCGGCATCCATGACTACTGGCTGTTCGTCGCAACCGGCGTGCTGCTGAATCTCACGCCGGGGCAGGATACGTTCTACATTCTCGGTTCGAGCATGGCTTACGGCCGGCGCGGCGGCGTCGCTTCCGCTCTCGGGATCGGCGTCGGCTCCATCGTGCACACGCTTGCCGCCGCCTTCGGGCTCTCCGCGATCCTGGCGACCTCCTCCACCGCCTTCACCGTGGTCAAGCTCGTGGGAGCGGCGTATCTCATCTACCTCGGCATTCGCGCCCTGATCTCGCGGCCCGCCGTTATTCCGCCGCCGGACCAGCCGGGGGCTGCGCGCACAGGGCTCGCTTTCCGGCGCGGCGTCCTGACGAACGTTCTGAATCCCAAGGTCGCCCTGTTCTTCCTGGCCCTCCTGCCGCAGTTCATCGATACGGAAAGTCCGACCAAGATCGGCGCGTTCCTCGCGCTGGGATTCACCTTCGTTGCGACGGGCACGGCATGGTGCCTGTTTCTCGCTGTGGCGGCTGCGCGCATTCGCGGGTTCTTCGTGAAGCATCCCGGGGGCCTCGCCAACCTTACCCGGGCCAGCGGTGCGCTCTTCGTGCTGCTGGGCCTGCGGCTGGCGGCGAGCGAGCGATAACCGCCTGCGGCTCGCGGAGCTCCAGCCAGCTGGCGTAATATCGCCTGGCATGCCCGCCGGCGGCCCCGGCGGTGATCTCACTGCGCACCGATTCGGAGATCCCATGAGCAGCGCAACGCAGCAATACCCCTACGCGACATTTCTCAACGTGCTGTTTCCGCAGCTGCAGCTCGTCGACGTCCCTTCGCTCGTGGCCTCGTGCTCGGACCGCTGGTACAACCAGACGCTGTGCAAAGTGAACGATTCGGTCGTTCGCCTCGGCGTGCTGCAGGGGGAATATCACTGGCACAAGCACGACAACGACGACGAGTTCTTCTTCGTCCTCGACGGTCGCTTCATCATTGACCTGGAGGGCAGAAGCGTTGAGCTCCGGCGCGAGCAGGGTTTCGTCGTGCCCAAGGGCGTGGTGCATCGAACGCGGGCCCCCGAGCGCGCGGTCATTCTCATGGTCGAGACGGCATCGATCATCCCCACCGGCGACGCCTGACAACCCGCACCGCCTTGCAATGGCGGCTCGATGAATATCGACCTTCGGCTCGAGTTCCTGGACGGCATCGCGGAGTGTCGCCCGCGAGGCGAATGCTCGCTGGTCGAGGCTGTTGACATGGTGAAGAGAGCGATCGCCTCGTGCCGGCGCAGCGAAATTGCCAAGCTCCTCTTCGACGGCACCGGGCTGACCGGAATCCCCATCCCCACGCTGGTGGACCGCTTCCTCGCGGCCGAAGAGTGGGCCGAGGCGGCACAGGGAATGGTGTTCGTCGTGCTTGTCATCCACACGCAGTACATTCACCCGGAGAAGTTCGGAGTGAGGGTGGCGAGGCAGTTCGGACTGACCTGCGACGTCTATGACTCCGAGGCGGACGCGCGCAAGTGGCTGTCCACGGCGCACACGTCATGAGGCCCTGCATCAAGGGTCGGTGCCACTGCGGTAACGTCGCCCTGCGCCTCGAATGGGCGGGCGACCCCGAGGCGATACCGGCGCGCGCGTGCGGCTGCTCCTTCTGCGTGAAGCACGGGGGCGTCTGGACGTCCAACCCGGCTTCCACGCTGACGGTGAGCATCGAGGACGCCGCGCTGATCTCGAAGTACACGTTCGGAACCCGGACTGCGACGTTCCACGTCTGCTCGCGCTGCGGCGCGGTGCCGTTCGTCACGAGCGAGATCGACCGCCGGCTCTACGCCGTCGTCAACGTCAACACGCTCGAGGACGTCGAGCCGTCGCGGCTTCGCCGCGCGCCGGCCAGCTTCGAAGGCGAGGACGTCGAGTCCCGCCTCGCACGAAGGGTGCGCAACTGGATCGCCGACGTGCGTTTCGAAGCGAGTCGCCCGGCATGACGCGTTAGGCGGGTGCCGCTCATGGACGCCCTATCCGAAGTGCTCGGTTCCGTGCGCCTCACCGGCGCCGTCTTCCTCGAACTGGAGCTGCGTGAAAAGTGGTCGTACCTCACGGCGCCCGCCCGCAAGATCGCCGACGTGCTGATGCCGGAGGCCGATCACGTGATTCCCTTCCACCTCGTGACGGAAGGCAGCTGCTACGCGCGGCTGCTCGACGGAGGTCCGGTCGCGCTCGATGCCGGCGACGTGATCCTGTTTCCGGCGGGTGACCGGCACGTGCTTGCCACGGCGAGCGAAGACGCGCTGCGATTGAAGCCGCTGGAGATAACGGGCGAGAGCCTCGACAAGCTGCTGAAGCGAGGCAACGTCACCGAATTGAAGAGTGGGAATTCCGGCGATGCCACCCACATCGTCTGCGGCTTTCTCGCCTGCGACAAGCGTCTGGCCGAGCCGATCCTGCTGAGCCTGCCTCGCCTGCTCAAAGTCAGCATGCACGACGCAGGCGCCGCCGCCTGGGTGCAGAGCTCGCTGCGTTTCTCCGTCGCGGAGAGCGCGGCTTCGAAGCCGGGCTCCGCGATCGTCCTGGCGCGTCTCTCCGAAGTGTTGTTTGCAGAGGCGATCCGGCGTTACATGAGCGAGCTTCCGCCCGGCGACTCCGGTTGGCTGTCGGGGCTGCGCGATCGCTACGTCGGGCGCGCTCTCGCGCTGCTCCATGAGCGGCCGGCGCACGCCTGGACGGTCGACGAGCTCGCGCGAAAGGTCGGCTTGTCCCGCTCCGCGCTCGGCGAGCGGTTTGCGGCAATGATCGGAGCACCGCCCATGCAGTACCTGACCCGCTGGCGCACTTCGCTCGCCGCCACGCGATTGCGCGAGAGCGACGAGCCGATCCTGCGGGTCGCAACCGACGTCGGTTATGAGTCCGAAGCCGCGTTCAACCGCGCGTTCAAGCGCGAATTCGGTCTGCCGCCTTCAGCCTGGCGCAAACGCGCGTCGCGCGGCAACGGGAAGCCGAACGAGCGCCGGATCACTCGGGCAGGCTGACGCCCGAGCCTCCCATCTCCTTCGGAACGTCCTTCATCTTCGGCAAGCCGTCCTTTATCCGCAGCACGGTTTCCTGATAGTGAACGTGCACGCCCGGCTTGAATTGCATCCCGGGAATGACGGCCGAGTACACGTCGGTGAGGCCCCACTGAGGATGCTCGGTGAAGAGATGCCCGCCGCAGGACTTGCACCACTTCCGCGAGCTCTTGGGAGTCTTGTTGTACGTGCCGATGTTGTCCGCACCGCGGGTGACTTTCACCGCATCGGGCTTCCAGAGCGTGAACCCGTTCACCGGACCCGCCGACCAGTGCCGGCAGGACTCGCAGTGGCAGTAACCCATCGCCACCGGCTCGCCGGTCACGCTGAACTGGACCGCTCCGCAAAAACAGGCTCCGTTGTAGGTGCTTCCCTTCTCCATTTCGATTCTCCTTGTTGCGATGAACCTTCGATCGCGAGCGGCGATGATCCGCGCTGCGGTGCCGAGCGACTATACACCGCGGCGGCTCCTGTCCGCTCCCGCCGAACGGCTTCGTGTTCGATGCTCGCGAAGATCTCGAGCTGGACGCGGCTTCCGCCGGCGTGCTTCAACACCGGGTGCAGCTCGGCGAGAAGCATCGCGGCCGTGCCGTAGCGGCCCTTTGCCCAGGCGTCGAGTGCCCGTAGGCCCGGCTGCGTGACAAGTCGCGCCCGCAAGCCCGCATAGTCGCTGCGTCGCGCGCAGTGCGCGATCGACTCCGCCAGCTGTTGCAGCCGCTCGGACTTTCCGGCCACGGCGTGCGCGATGGCCGCGTGAAGATCGACGTAGGGCCAGAACCCCGGAGTGAGTCTCTGTTCGAAAGCGTCGGAGACCTTGCTCCACCGGTCCTCGTCGTTCACCCCTTCGATCGCGAGCCGCCATTGCAGGGCCGTGGCATCGCAGGCATCGAGCGACGAAACTTTGCTCGCCGGAAGCAGCCATCCGTCGAGAACACCCATCGCCGACGCGATATTCCCGTCCTCGACGTCGAACATGGCGAGGTGCCAGGCGTTGTGCGTGCGCATGCGGCTCTCCCCGGCCCACTGGGCGCGCTGCTCGCGCATCCATTGCGCGCCGAGACCGGGGCGCCCGGATTCGGCGATCGCATGCGCCACCGCATGCACGCCGAAAGGACAGGCAGAATCGATCGCGAGCGCCTGTCGCCCCAGCGCTTCAGCGTACGCGGCCTCGCCGCTCTCCGCGTGCGCGAAGGAAGCCATGGCGAGCACGAAGCCGAGCCCGCGCTCGTCACCAGCGCCCTTCCATGCCGGCATGACCGCGTCGACCACGGCGCCCATGCGTTCGTCCGCACCGAGAAAGAAGTAGCAGGACTGCGCGAGCCGCAGTGCCAGAAGATCGTGCGGCCAGCGGGCGAGGAGCAGCGCGTAGCCTTCGGCGGCCAACAGCGGGTTGC
>DASVFM010000219.1:0-17339 GCA_036380055.1 Casimicrobiaceae bacterium | reverse complement strand
CGAAGTCCACTGCCCCGCCCAGAGCGCGATGCTTTTAAGCGCATGGCTCTCCGCGCGCTCGTCGCGGAGATGGATCGCGACGTTAGGATCGAGCGCGAGCGCCGCAGCGAGCGAAAATCCGGGAACGATGCCGCGCTTCCTGGCTGCATCGCTGGCGGCAACGACGTCGGGACGATGGCTCGCGCTGGCCACTACGGCGGATGCCGCATGAGTTTCGCTGCGCCTGAAGACGGCGAGCGGTAAATCGGGAAAATGCAGGCAGCTCCAGAGCATGGCGGAAGCTCATGATCCGCAGCAGCTGCCGCGCGGATCCGGCCCGGGCACGCGCTGCACCTCGTCGGCACGCACCAGCGCACGGCCCCAGATTCGCGCTTCGCGGCCGCCGATCGGATAGCGGCGATTGAAACTCACCGGACGTCGCATCGGTGAGGGGCTGCGCCTGCTCGCGGTCGTCGGCCACGATCGGCAATCGCTAACCGTTTGCCTGCTCGACACATCGAGCAGCAGCGGCGCTCTCATCACGCCACCACGACGCTTGAAGACGTCAACACATAGACGCGGGCCCGCCGGCGAGAGCCGGATGCGCAGCGGCGCCGGCGAGGGTTGCGCTGCCCGCGCTGTCGTGGCAAAGAGAAACGCCAGCGCTTTGCCCTCCTGCGCCGCGAGATGAAGCCGCCGCAAGCGCTGTTCGCCGAGCGTGGCAGGCCAGAACAGGACTGCCCCTGCGCTGTTGGCGCGCAGCACTTGCTCCGCTGCCCACCAGCAGTGCCTGTCTTCCGCGGCATCGACGAGTATCACCTGCCCCGGAGCGATGCCGGCCGAGGCGAACGCCGGCGCGTGAGGAACGTGGGGCGGTGCGACCAGGACGATTTCCTCGCCCGCCTGCGCCAGACGCGCTAGGGCGGGCAGGAGCAGCCGCAGCTCGCCGATGCCCTCCTCGTCCCGTAGAAGCTCCGCCAGGGCCGCTCGAGGCCATCCTCCGCCAGGCAGGGCCCTGTCGAGCTCCTCGAAGCCGCTCGGCACCGTCTGCTCGGCATGCGCCAGGTCACTGCCGCGCCAAAGCAAGGGGTTGTGCAGCAGTTCCGCAAGGGCGGGCTTCATGGGGCAGCAGACCGAACCGCCCGGCGAGAGCCAGGCAGATCCGGTAGACAGGAAGAGACACTCTATCGAACGATCGTTCGATAGTCAACTCAGATTCGACGCCCCGGTCAGCGACCGGGCTAAGGCGAATTGCGCTATTGCGCGGCGCCCACCGCTCGTGCGGCGAGCACCGGAATCAAATGGGCCCGATACTCAGCCGAGCCATGCAAGTCGCTGCTCAGGTTAGCGGCTGGAATCTTCACTGCTTTCGCGGCGTCCGCAGTGAAGCTCTTCGCCAGCGCGTCCTCCAGCGCCTTCGCGCGGTGCACATGGGAAGCAGCACCGGTCACCGCGACGCGGACCCCGCTTCCGGTTTGCGCGACGAGCACACCCACCAGCGCAAAGCGCGACGCAGGCTGCGGAAACTTCACGTACGCGGCTTTCTTTGGAACGGGGAAACTCACCGCGGTGATGATCTCGTCCTCAGCGAGTGCCGTTTCGTACATGCCCTTGAAGAAATCGTCGGCGGCGATCTTGCGCTTGTTGGTGTGCACCGTGGCGCCGAGGCCGAGCACGGCCGCCGGGTAATCCGCCGCAGGATCGTTGTGAGCGATCGAGCCGCCGATCGTGCCGCGGTTGCGCACCTGCCGGTCGCCGATGCTCTCCGCAAGCGCCGCCAGCGCTGGGATCGCCTGCTTCACGAGCGTCGACGAAGCGACTTCCGCGTGCGTCGTCAATGCGCCGATCACGACAGCGTCGCCTTCCTTCTTGATGCCCTTGAGCTCGGCGATGCCAGAGAGGTCGACCAGCGTCCCCGGATTCGCCAGCCGCAGCTTCATCGCACCGACGAGGCTCTGCCCGCCGGCGAGCGCCTTGCCGCCGCTCTTGGCGAGCGACGACGCGGCGTCCGCGGTCGTTTTCGCGCGCTGGTACTGGAATGCGTACATGTCTGCTGCCTCCTTGAACGGTCAACCTTGTCCGATTCGATAGAGGATCGGTAACCCCTCAGTGCTTCGCCGACTGGATCGCCTCCCACACGCGATGCGGCGTCGCCGGCATGTCGAGATACTTCACGCCGGCCGCTGATAGCGCATCGTGGACGGCGTTCATCAGCGCGGCAGGAGCTCCGATGGCGCCCGCCTCTCCGCAGCCCTTGGCACCCAGCGGGTTATGCGTGCACGGCGTGACCTTGGTCGTCACCTTGAACGAGGGCAGATCATCGGCCCGTGGCATGGCGTAGTCCATGTAACTCCCTGTGAGGAGCTGCCCGCTCTCCCTGTCGTAGACGCACTGCTCGAGCAACGCCTGCCCGATGCCCTGCGCGAGCCCGCCGTGAACCTGCCCCTCGACGATCATCGGGTTGATGATATTGCCGAAGTCGTCGCAGGCAGAGAAATTCACGATCTTCACCACGCCGGTTTCCGGATCGACCTCGACCTCGCAGATGTGAGTCCCGGCAGGGAAGGTGAAATTGGTGGGATCGTAGAACGCGGTCTCGTCGAGGCCCGGCTCGAGTTTGTCGAGCGGATAGTTGTGAGGCACGTACGCTGCCAGAGCGATTTCTCCGAACGCCTTGCTGCGATCGGTGCCGGCCACGGTGAACTTGCCGTCCTTGAACTCGATGTCGGCTTCCGCCGCTTCGAGCAGGTGCGCGGCGATCTTCTTGCCCTTGGCGACGATCTTGTCGAGCGCCTTCATGATCGCTGTGCCACCCACGGCGAGCGAGCGTGAGCCGTACGTGCCCATGCCGAACGGGATGCGCCCCGTGTCGCCGTGCACGATCTCGACGTTCTCGATCGGGATGCCGAGCCGACTGGCGACGACCTGCGAGAAGGTCGTCTCGTGCCCCTGCCCGTGGCTGTGCGAGCCGGTGAACACGGTTACGCCTCCGGTGGGGTTGACGCGCACCTCGCCCGCCTCGTAGAGGCCGGCGCGCGCGCCGAGCGCCCCGGCGATGTTCGACGGCGCGATGCCGCAGGCCTCGATGTAGGACGAGTAGCCGAGCCCGCGCAGCTTGCCGCGCTTCGACGCCTCCGCCTTGCGCGCGGCAAAGCCCTTCACGTCAGCGATCCGCATCGCCTCGTCGAGACAGGCGTCGTATCCCCCCGTGTCGTAGAGCAGCGCGACTGGCGTCTGGTACGGGAACGTGCGGATGAAGTTCCGGCGCCGGATCTCGTCCTGCGCGATGCCCATCTCCGCGCCCGCTGCATGGACGAGGCGCTCGACGACGTACGTTGCCTCGGGGCGACCCGCGCCTCGGTAGGCGTCGACGGGCGCCGTGTTCGTGAACACCGCCGTCACCTCGCAGTAGATTGCCGGCGTCGTGTATTGGCCGGCGAGCAGCGTCGCGTACAGGATCGTCGGAATGCAGGACGCAAACGTCGAGAGGTATGCACCCATCGCGGCGGTCGTGTGCACGCGCATGGCGAGAAACTTGCCATCCTTGTCGAGCGCGAGCTCCGCATGTGTCACGTGGTCGCGTCCGTGCGCGTCGGCGAGAAACGACTCGCTGCGCTCCGCGGTCCACTTGATCGGACGGTTGATTCGCTTGGAAGCCCAGACGAGCGCGGTCTCCTCGGGATAGAGGTAGATCTTCGAGCCGAAGCCGCCGCCGACGTCGGGTGCGATCACCCGCACCTTGGTTTCCGGCAGCCCGAGCACGAAGGCGGTCATCAGCAGTCGCTCGACGTGAGGGTTCTGGCTCGTCACGTACAGCGTGTAGCTGTCGTCAGCGCGACTGTAGCTCGCGACCGCCGCGCGGGGCTCGATCGCGTTCGGGATCAGCCGATTGTTGACGATGTCAAGCTTGGTCACGTGCGCAGCCTTGGCGAAGGCCGCATCGACGGCAGACTTGTCGCCAAGCGCCCACGTGTAGCACTTGTTGCCCGGCGCGCCTTCGTGAAGCTGCGGCGCACCGCTCTTGAGCGCGTCGACCGAATTCACAACCGCCGGGAGGACTTCGTAGTCGACTTCGATCAGCTCGGCGGCATCCTTTGCCTGGTCCGGCGTCTCGGCGATCACCACCGCGACGCCGTCACCGACGTAGCGCACCTTGCCCTGTGCGAGCACGGGATGCGGCGGCTCCTTCATCGGCTGCCCGTCCGTTCCCGTGATCAACCATCCGCACGGCAGTCCGTTGACCCCGGTGAGATCGGCACCGGTGTAGACGGCGAGCACCCCGGGCGCGGCCTTCGCCTTCGTCGTATCGATCTTGCGGATCTTGGCGTGCGCGTGCGGCGAGCGCACGAAGAACGCGTGCGTATGGTGGGGCGGATTGACGTCGTCGGTGAACTGCCCGGCACCCATCAGGAAGCGGGCGTCCTCCTTGCGGCGGACCGATTGGCCGATGGTGTTGAGATCGTTCGCGCCCATGAGCTACCTCCTCATCGCGGCGGCGCCCTGCTTTACCGCCTTGACAATGTTCTGATAACCCGTGCAGCGACACATGTTTCCTTCGAGGCCTTCGCGAATCGCCGCCTCGTCGGCATTCGGGTTGCGCTGAACCAGATCGATCGCGCTCATCACCATACCCGGCGTGCAGAAGCCGCACTGCAGCCCGTGACAGTCCTTGAAGGCGGCCTGCATGGGATGCATCGCGCCGTCGGTCGCCAGTCCCTCGATGGTCGTGACCTCGGCGCCGTTCGCCTGCGCTGCGAGGATCGTGCACGCCTTGACCGCGTTGCCATCGATCAGAACCGTGCAAGCACCGCACTGGCCGGTGTCGCAACCGACGTGCGTGCCGGTCAGCCCCAGATTGTTGCGAATGAAGTCGACCAGCAACGTGCGCGGGTCGACGTCGGCGGCGACGGCCTTGCCGTTGACGGTGAGTGAAAGCGAAACGGACACGGGAGAGCCTCCTACAGTGGATGCAATCGCTGGAAGGGATTTGAGACCGGGCGCGACCGCGAACCTAGAATACTCCGCGCGGCAGGCATCGGCAACGTGAGCGGTGACCTCCCTTGCACGCCCCTCCCCGAGAGTCCCGAGCGCGCCCGGAGACGAGGGAGAGGCGCCGATCGCTCGTCAGAAGAGATTCCCGATGTACTGCGCGAGGTTTTCGATGTCCTGATCGCTCAGCGTCGCCGCCACGCTCGTCATGTTCCCGCCGTCATTGGTGCGCCGCTTCGCCTTGAAGTCCTCGAGCTGCTTCCTGACGTACTGGGGCCATTGCCCCGCGACGCGGGGAATTTCGTTCTGCCCCACGAATCCGCCCAGGTGACACATCGGGCAGAGCACTGTATCGGCGGTCTTCCGCCCAGCTTCGACCTTCGCCGGATCGACCTTGAACTGGATGGGCAGCTGCTTCTGTGCGGCAAAGAAGAACCCCAGCGCCATCATGTCCTCGCTGGACAGGTTGGTCACCATCGGCGACACGTGCGGGTCGCTGCGGCGCCCGGCTTTGAAATCGTTGAGCTCGATGAAGATGTAGCGCCACGACTGCCCCGCGAGGATCGGATAGTCGGGCGACTGCGAGTTGCCGTCGGGCCCATGGCAGCCGAAGCATACCTGGGCTTTCTCCCGCGCGGCCGCCATCTGCGCTGCATCGAGCTGCGCATATGCAGGCAGCGCGATGGCGCTCAGAATGACGACAAGGATCCGCGACACTCGTGAAGGGGCAATAAAAAACGGCCACCCCGCGTCCGCGGGATGACCGCGCATGTTGCCGAGACTGTTTACTTCACCGTCTTTTCTTCGCGCACATTCTGGCCGCCGCCGACCAGCGTAAAGACGAACACGCTGTTGCCGCGTTTGGCGTTGATCTGATTGTTCCCGCCTGCGGCCACCGCGACGTATTGCTTGCCACCCACCATGTAGGAAACGGCCGGGGCATTCACGCCGGCGCCGCAGTTGTACTTCCAGAGTTCCTTGCCGGTCTTCGAGTCGAAGGCCTTGAACCAGCCGTTGGCCTCGCCGTTGAACACGATGCCGCCCGCGGTGGCGAGCACGCCGCCGATCAGCGGCTGCGGCGTCTTGGCGCCCCAGGCGATCTTGCCGGTGTCCAGGTTCACGGCAACCAGGCGGCCCCATTGCTCCTCGCTCGGGATGACCTTGAACGCGCCGCCCAGCCAGAGCTTGCCCCCGGGATACGGGACTTCCTCGACGTGGTAGGTCATCGGCTGGTGCAGATTCGCGGCGTAGGCCATATGCAGCGTGGGGTCGATCGCCATCGGCGACCACTCGACGCCGCCGTTGGCTCCCGGCAGCATGCGCGCTCCGTCCTTGGTCGGCAGCACCCACATGTTCTCCTGCGGGATCATCGCCTCGGAGAAGCGGATCAGCTTGCCCGTGTTGCGCTCGTGCACGTAGATGTGACCGGTCTTGCCGCCGTGGATGACGACGTCGACCATGCGCCCGTCCTTGTCCTTCGCCGTCGTCAGTATCGGCGGGCTCACCGCGTCGAGGTCCCAGACGTCATGCGCGATGTACTGGAAGTGCCACTTGTACGTGCCCTTGTCGAGGTCGATGGCGACGATCGAGTCGGTGTACAGGTTGTCGCCCGGGCGGATTGCACCGTAGAGGTCAGGCGAGGGGTTGCCGACGACAAAGAACACCGTGCGGGTTTTCTGGTCGATCGCCGGTGTCATCCAGACGCCGCCACCGAGCTTCTGATAGAAGGAGCTGTCCTTCGCAAAGTCAGCCTTCTCCTTGGCGATGTCGCGATGCATGTCGCGGCCTGTCGCGTCCTTCGGATCCCAGACGCCTTCGTGACCCTTTTCGGGGATCGTGTAGAAGGTCCACAGGAGCTTCCCGTCGTTCGCGTCGAAGGCCTTGACGAAGCCGCGGATACCGTACTCGCCGCCGTTGGTCCCGATGAGCACCTTGCCGTCTACATAGACGGGCGCCATCGTCTCGGAGTAGCCCAGGTTGGGATCGGCGATCTGGACCGACCAAAGGAGCTTCCCCGTCTTGGCATCGAGCGCCACCAGCTTCGCATCGATCGTGCCCATGAAGAGTTTGCCCTCCGAGACCGCTACCCCGCGGTTGTTGTTGCCGCAACACACGGTGACGATCGGACCAAGCTTGTGCTTGTAGTGCCAGTACTCCTCGCCCGTCGCCGCATTGATCGCGTACACGTGGTTGAACGACGTGGTCAGGAACATCACTCCGTTCACCACGATCGGCGCGGTTTCCATCGACTCGAGCACTTCCGTTTGAAACACGAATGCAGGCGCGAGCCCGGTGACGTTGCGGGCGTTTATCTGCCGCCCTGGGTAGTAGCGGCTGTTGTCGTAGTTGCCGTTGGAATGAACCCAGTTGTTCGCATTCTTCGCTGCGCCGTCGAGCATCGCTTGAGTGACGGGCACGAGACTCGAGGACATCGGTGTCGAGGTCGTGGTCGAGCTCATGCCGACCTCTTGGGCTGCTACCGACGCGGAAAGACCGAGTGCGAGCGCGATAGCCGCGCTGCCGAGCCGCAGGTGAGCTGTCATGGGTGACTCCTCCGAGAATTCTTGTTGTCGGAGCCGCAGTGCGCACACGCGCCGGCCGGCTCCAAGGAAATGATTTATAGTCCAACTCGGTGGTTAATGCAAACCCGTGGGCCACACTTGCCCGGGCGATGGAGCCAGCTGCCTGGTCCACGGCGGCGCCGGTCGATCCTTATGAAGGAACGTGCGATGTTCAAGCCGAAGCATCTCCTTGTGGCCATTGCGCTGATCGGCGTTATCGCGTTGCCCTGCACGGGCCAGGAGCTCAGCGCCAATCTGGCCCTGCTCGCTGCGGGCCGCAGCGGGGATCAGGCTGCCGCCAGCCGGGCGCTTGCCGATGGGGCTTCGCCCAATGCCCGCACGCGTGTGGGCGAAACCGTCCTGCTCATCGCGCTGAAGAACGACCGGACCGAGCTCGCACGCCAGATGATCCTCGCCGGCACCGATGTCAACCTCGCCGCGGCGAACGGGGTTACGCCGCTGATGGCCGCTGCCCACGGCGGGAACGTCGAGATCGCGCGCCTGCTCCTCGCGCGCGGCGCGGATGTCAACGCGGTAGACCGGCTGCAGAAGAACGCCATGACCTACGCCGCCGGCCAGGGGCAGACCGAGATCGTCGTGCTGCTGCTGGGCGCGGGCGTGAGCCCGAACGCGATCTACGCGCACGATCTCACCGCGCTGATGTGGGCCGCCGGCTACGGACGCAGCGCGACGGTCAAAGCACTGCTGCAAGCGGGTGCGCGCGCGGATCTGAAGGACGATCGAGGCAAGACCGCGCTCGACATCGCCCGCGATGCCAACGCCGAGGAAACCGTCAAGCTCCTGGAGGCCGCGTCGCGGGGCTAGGTGCGTCGCCGGGCCGGCTCTGGCTCCGGTCGCTCGAGCGCCAGGGCCACATGCGCCAGAGCAGCCCGTCGTGCAGCACCCACTGGTGGTAGGCCGTCGCGAGAACGTGCGCAACGATTGCCGCGGTCAGCGCCCAGCTCAGTGCGAGATGCAGGACACTGCAGGCGTCCTTGACAGCCACATTCGCGCCGGTCCAGGCGGGAAGCACCCAGCCGAAGAGCTTGACCGGGTAGCCGCTGGTCGCCGACCCCAGGTATCCGCTCAGCGCCGCGATGAACATCCCCGCGTAGAGAAGCATGTGCACCGCGCGGGCGGAGCGCTCCTGCCAGAGAGGCAGCGGCGGCAACGGCGGAGCACGATGCAGCCCGCGCCAGACGAGTCGCGCCGCCATGAGGAAAAGGACCAATAGGCCGATCGACTTGTGCAGGTTGTAGGCGTCTGCCCGTGGTCCCACGGGCTCCTTGGGTATCGCTTGCATCCACCAGCCCAGGACGATCAATCCGAGCACGGCCGCGGCCACCAGCCAATGCAGTGCGATCGCCGTCGTTGTGTAGCGGCCGATTGCGCGCGTGGAGCTCACCGACACGTTGCGTCAGGGATCATTTCGCCGTAACCGGTGTGGGCCGCTGCGCCAGCAGGGCACGCGAGTTGCGGTCGTCGCGAAAGACGATCGGCCGGACCGTTCCGACCTGCGCGGCGAGCAGTGCCTGTGTCACTCGGTCGTGGTGGGGAGAAAGGTCGCACACCGGGTCGGCGTTGGCGGGGTCGCCGGTGAGGAGGTACGCCTGGCAGCGGCATCCCCCGAAGTCTTTCACCTTCTCGGGGCACGAGCGGCACGGCTCCTTCATCCAGGCATCGCCGCGGTAGCGGTTGAAACCCTCGGAGTCGTACCAGATCGCCTCGAGGCTCGCTTCGCGCACGTTGGGGAAGGCGAGCCCGGGAAGCATCCGCGCCGCATGGCAGGGCAGCGCTGTGCCGTCGGGCGTGATGGTCAGGAAGACGGAGCCCCAGCCGTTCATGCACGCCTTGGGCCGTACCTCGAAGTAATCCGGGACCACGAAGAAAATGCGCATCTTGCGTCCGACCTTCTCGCGAAAGCGATTGGTGGTCTCCTCGGCGCGCACGACCTGCTCGCGAGTGGGCAGCAGCCGGTCGCGGTTCAGATGCGCCCAGCCGTAGTACTGCGTATTGGCGAGCTCGACGTACTCGGCGCCGAGCGCTTCCGCCATCTCGAGGATCTGGCCGACGTGATCGATGTTGAGCCGGTGGATCACCACGTTGAGCACCATCGGGTAGTCGTGCTCCTTGATCAGCTTCGCGATTTTCGACTTGAGCTCGAACGTGCGCGTGCTCGACAGGAAGTCGTTCAACTCCCGCGTCGAGTCCTGAAACGAGAGCTGGATGTGATCGAGCCCGGCCCCCTTGAAGGCACCGATGCGCTGCTCCGTCAGCCCGACACCGGAGGTGATGAGATTCGAGTAGTAGCCCAGCCCCCTCGCCTCGTCGATCAGCGCCTCCAGATCCTCTCGCAGCAGGGGCTCGCCACCCGAGAGCCCGAGCTGCACGGCGCCTAGCGCCCGGCCCTCGCGCAGCACGCGCAGCCACTCGCTCGTGGATAGCTCCCGTCCCTGCGCGGTGTAGTCGAGCGGGTTGTAGCAAAAGACGCAGTGCAGCGGACAGCGATAGGTGAGCTCCGCGAGGAGCCATCCCGGCCGTGCCGGCCGACTCCGCTCGGCGCTAGGGAGCGCCGCTGATCCAGCCGCGTGCATGGGCTGTCTCGATGAAGTCGAGCACGTCCTGGCGCAGCGCCGCCCCCGGGAACGCCGCCTCCAGGTCCCGGATGATCGCTCCGAGCGTGGTCTTGCCGTCGATGCGCTTCATGATCTCGCTCGCGCTCGCCGAGAGCTTCACCATTCCTTCCGGGTAGAGCAGCACCCATGCCGATCTCGCCTGCTCGTACTGCAGGCGAAACTGCTTGCAGAGCTGCGGCGTGTCGTCGAGTTGCAGCGCCGGCTCACTCGGCATGCACGCCCCCCGGAAGCCCGTACGCCGTCTGCATGGCGTCGAGCATCGACCATAGCACATCGAGCTTGAAGTCGAGAATCTCGAGCGCGCGCTCCTGCTGTGCGCGTGTGGAGAAATGCTGGAGCGTGAGCGCGAGGCCGTGCTCGACGTCGCGGCGGGCCTGGCTCAGCCGGTCGCGAAAGTATTGCAGCCCCTCCGACTCGATCCACGGATAGTGCTGTGGCCAGCTCGCGAGGCGGTTCTTGTGGATCTCGGGCGCGAAAAGCTCGGTAAGCGAGGAGCAGACCGCTTCCTGCCACGGCCGCGCCCGGGCGAAGCTCACGTAGGCGTCGACGGCGAAGCGCACGCCCGGCACCACGTTGCGCAGCGAGGCCACCTCCTCGCGCGAGAGGCCTGTCGCGACGCCGAGCCGGATCCACGCCTCGATCCCGCCCTCATCGCCTTTCATCCCGTCGTGATCGATGATGCGCTTGATCCACTCGCGTCGCACCTCGCGCTCCGGACAGTTGGACAGGATGGCGGCGTCCTTGAGCGGGATGCTGATCTGATAATAGTAACGGTTGCACACCCAGCCTCGGACCTGTTCTCGCGTGCAGTGGCCCGCATTCATGCGCACCTGGAAGGGGTGGTGAATGTGGTAACGCTCGCCCTTGGCGCGCAAGCGGCGCTCGAATTCGTCTCTGCTCCAGGGCTGTGAGTCGGTGTCCGCCACGGCCACGCTCCTACATCGTGATTCGCATCCCGTCCGCGGCCACCTCGATGCCCAGGGCAGCGAGCTGCGCGCGCTCCGCGGAGTCCTCGTCGAGGATCGGATTGGTGTTGTTGATGTGGATGAGCACCTTGCGCGGACGCTGATAGCGCGCCAGAACCTCGATCATGCCGCCGGGTCCCGCCTGCGGCAGATGCCCCATGTCGCGAGCGTGTTTGATTCCGACACCGGCGCGGATCATCTCGTCGTCGGTCCAGAACGTGCCGTCGACGAGCAGGCAGTCCGCCGTTTCGAAGATTGGAGCGAGGTGCGGCTGCATCTCGCCCAGGCCGGGGGCGTAGAAGAGCGTCTTGGTGCTCTCTTCGTCCCTGATGAGTACGCCGACGTTGTCCCCTTCGCGCGGAGCAAGGCGATGTGGCGAATAGGGCGGCGCCTTGCTCGCCAGAGCGATCGCGCGGAAAGCCAGTCCCGGCACGCCATCGATGGCGGCAAAGCGCACGTCGCGCGTATCGATTGGCCTCCAGTCCACTCCGCAGTAGTTCTCGAGGACGCGAAAGAGCGGGTTGCCCGTCGTGAGGTCCTCGTGCACGCAGTCGGTGCAGTGGACTCGAAGCGGCTTTCCCTCGCGCAGCATCAGCAGGCCGGTCGTGTGATCGATCTGGCTGTCGACAAGCACCACGGCCGCGATCGCGCTGTCACGCAGCTGGCGGGCGGGTTGCGCCTCCGGGAAGGCTCGCAATTGGGTCAGGATATCCGGCGAAGCGTTGAACAGAGCCCAGCTCGCGCCATCGGCGCTAACGGCAATCGACGACTGCGTGCGCGGGCTCGCCCGGAGGCGCCCACGGCGCAAGCCGTCACAATTTCTGCAGTTGCAGTTCCACTGCGGGAACCCGCCTCCCGCTGCCGAACCGAGAACGTGAACGATCACCGTGCTGAAGCGAGAGGCGTCACGAATCTGCCGTCCCGCTTCCGGCAGACAGCTGCTGCTCGAGGGAACGCGAAAGGAAGGCTGCGACCGGCCGAGCCGGTCGCAGCCGCTTGGTCAGCGAGTCGCGATGTACATCGTGATTTCGAAGCCGAACCGCAGGTCTTCGAACTCGGGTTTCGTCCACAGCATGGTTTGCCCCAAGGTTGATCGATCGGATACCGGCTTCCTACAGCGCAGCCATTATATTTGACGCCGCGGCCAACGCAACCCCCGCGTCCCGGACCCCGGCTGGAAGTCGTGTAGCATAGCCGCTCGCCCCGCGGGTCGCGGGCTTCGCGTTGCAGAACCGAGAGCGCTTCAATGCACAAGGGCCTTGCCGCCGTCCTACCGCTGCTCGCCTCCACGCTAGCCGTGGCGGCGCCGCTTGCCTACGTTCCGAATGAAGGCTCGGCCACTGTCTCGGTCATAGACACGGCGACCGATCGGGTGGTGAATACCTTCAAGGTGGGGAGCCGCCCTCGAGGCGTCGCGGTCTCGCTCGATGGCAAGCAACTCTACATCAGCGACCAGACCAGCAATTCGCTGCTGACGGTGGACACCGCCACCGGAGAGACGATCGGCCGCACGTTGCTCGGCGACTCCCCAGAAGGGATCTATCTGTCTCCGGATGGCCGCTGGCTGTCGGCAGCGATCGAGGAGAACAACCAGGTTCTCATCGTGGACACGGCGACCCGTCAGGTTGCGCGGCGCATCACCATGCGCGGCAAGAACCCCGAGCACGCAGTGTTCAGCCCTGACGGCAAGTGGCTCTACGTCAGCAGCGAGGAAGCCGACAGCGTCGACATCGTGGACCTCGGCAAGAACGAGGTCGTGAAATCCGTGAAGGTGGGCGACCGGCCCCGCGGTATCGGGTTCCTGCCTGATGCCAGCCGAGCCTATGTGGCCGCGGAGAACGCCGATACCGTCAACGTTTTCGACGTGGCGACCCAAGAGGTGATCGCGCGCATCAAGGCGGCCAGCCGGTCAAACGGTGTCACCGTGCACCCGGGCGGCAAGCGCATTTACGTCAGCTCGGGCGGCGAAGGGCTCGTGCAGGTGATCGATGTGGCCACGAGCGCGATCGTCGCCAAGATCCCCGTCGGCAGGCGGCCGTGGAACATGGCCATCACGCCGGACGGAAAGAAGCTCTATGTCGCCTGCGGGCGTTCGAACGCTGTGGCGGTGATCGACACCGAGACCAACACGAAGATCGCGGACATCCCGGTGGGTGAGTTGCCCTGGGGCGTTGCGATCCGCTGAGGCTTGCGACGATCCGCGTGGCCGAAATCCCGCGCGGAGTTGCTGTGGCCCGCGCTCGCTTGTGGTATCGCCTGCCTCGCGCCGCGGGCCTACGCCGATAACCCAGCCGAGGTCTTCGAGCTTCCGTCGGTGGTCGTGGTCGGCACCACCCCGCTGCCCGGTCTCGGGACCCCGCTCAAGGACGTGCCCGCGAACGTGCAGATCTTCAATCGCCTGGATTTCGATCGGCAGCGCCCGCTCGATCTTACCGAATTCCTCGGCGCCAACGCGAACAGCGTGGGCGTGGGCGCCGCGCAAGGCAACGCCTATCAGCAGGACATCAACTTCCGCGGCTTCACGGCGTCCCCATTGCTTGGGGCGCCGCAGGGACTGTCCGTGTTCCAGGATGGTGTTCGAATCAACGAAGCCTTCGGCGACGTCGTCAACTGGGACCTGATCCCGCAATCGGCGATCTCGAGCGTGCAGCTCATTCCCGGCTCGAACCCGGTCTTCGGGCTCAATACGCTCGGCGGCGCGCTCGCGATATACACCCGCAGCGGGGCGCAGTACCCCGGCGGCGCGCTCGAACTCTCCGCCGGCTCGTTCGGTCGCGAAACGGCGGAGCTCGAGTACGGCGGCAAGCGCGATCGCATCGACTACTATGCGACGGCGAACTTCTCCAACGACCGTGGCTGGGCGGAGCACAACCCGAGTCGCGTCAAGCAGTTCTTCGGCAAGGTCGGCTACCAGGACGACGTGACCGATCTCGACCTCGGTCTGACGCTCGCCGACAACACGCTGCAGGGCACGCAGACCCTGCCCGAGCCCTGGCTCGACACGCCGACGCAGGCCTATACCTTCCCCGACACCAACGAGAACCGACTCGCCTTCGTCACCGTCAAAGGCAGCCGCTTCCTGAACGAGAGCTTGCTGCTCGGGGGCAACGCCTACTACCGGCGCTACCGCAACAACAACGTGAGCAGCAACGTCAACGGCAACTACGGCAGCGTCGATCCGGACACGGGCGTGGTCGAGACCAACGAGGCGACCAACGATCAGAGCACGATCAAGCAGACGAGCTGGGGGCTCGGGCTGCAGCTGACAGCGCTCGGCGAACTCGCGCAAAGGAAGAATCAGCTCATCGTCGGCGCAAGCGGCGACTTCGGCGACACCGGATTCACGCAGCAGTCGCAGACCGCGACCTTCACCGCCGACCGCGACACGATTGCGACGGGACCGTACGCGCCGGTCACCGACGTCGGCAGCACGAACCGTTACCTCGGGGCCTACTTCAGCGACATGCTCGCGCTCGGGGAGGCATGGACGCTTACGCTCGCGGGCCGCTACAACTACGCGCGCATCGTGATCTCCGACCGCAGCGGCGACGACCCTGGCTTGAACGGCGCATACAGCTTCGTCCGCTTCAATCCCGCCGTCGGCATCAACTTCAATCCGTCGCCGACGCTGACCGGCTATGCCACCTACAACGAAGGCATGCGCGCGCCGACGCCTATCGAGCTCACATGCTCGAATGCGGCCGCGCCTTGCAAGCTGCCCAACGTTTTCCTCGCCGACCCGCCGCTGCAGAAGGTCGTATCCAAGACCTTCGAAGCGGGAGCACGCGGGAGCGTCGCCGGCCGAGCGCAGTGGGCAGCAGCCGTGTACCGCACCGACCTGGAGAACGACATCCAGTTCGTTGCAAGCGGCGCAGGCGGCTCGAACCTCGGCTACTTTCAGAACGTCGGGCCCACCCGCCGCCAGGGAATCGAACTCATGGGTTCGGGGCAGTGGGGCGATCTCACCCTGACGCTACGCTACAACCACATCGACGCGACGTTCCGCTCGAGCTTCGTCGCGGCGAGCCCGAATAATTCGACCGCCGACGCCAACGGCGCCATCACCGTGAACCCGGGTGACCGCATTCCCGGCATCCCCGCCGACTCGGCCAAGCTTCGCATCGACTGGGATGTGAACGAGCGCTGCCTCCTGGGAGCGAGCTTCGTCTACGCCTCGAGCCAGTACGCCCATGGCGACGAAAACAATCAGGACAGTCACGGCCGCGTGCCGGGTTACGCGTTCGCGAACCTGGATGGACAGGTCAAGCTGACGAACGAGCTGCTTCTCTTCGCGACGGTCACCAATGTGTTCAATCGACAGTACCAGAACTTCGGACTGCTGGGCGCCAATGCCTTCACCGGGCCCGGGCGCAGCTTCGGCCCGGCGTTGGGGATTGCGGCAGAATCGGAGCAGTTCCGCGGACTCGGCGCGCCGCGCGGATTCTGGATCGGGCTGCGCTATAGCTTCGACGCCGCTCCACGCACACATTGAACGATAATGGCTGCATCGATCGTAGAGGCAGCCCCGAAGCTTTCCGCGATGTCCGTTCAACGCCGCGATTTCCTGAGAGCGCTCACCGCGCTGGGGCTCGCCTCGCTAACGCGCCGGGGCTGGCCCGATGACCCGGCACCAGCGGCCGATCCACCCGCAGGCGCGTTCTGTGGGACGGGGTTGAAGGGCTCGCCGCTGTTCATCCCGGGAGACAGCGGCTTCCTCGGACGCCTCCAACCTCGCGGCGGACGGTTCAGCCTGCGCGCGGGCTCTTCGAGCGACGGCAACTCCACGCGCGCACTCGCCTACGCTGCGGAGCGGGACGGCAGGCCCTACGCGAACCCAACGCTGGTGCTGCAGCAAGGCGAGCGGCTGCGCATCGATCTCGACAATGGCTTGAGCGAATCGACGATCGTGCACTGGCACGGGCTCACCGTCGACACGCGAAACGACGGCGCGGGACTGACCCTGGTGCGCGAGGGAGAGCGCTTCTCCTACGATTTCGAAGTGCGCGATCGCGGCGGCCTGTATTGGTATCACCCGCATCCGCACGGAGCCACCGGCGAGCAGACCTATCGCGGCCTCTTCGGTCTGATCGAGGTCGAAGACGCGGACGAGCGGGCGTTGCGCAGGGCCCTCGATCTCCGCCCAGGCCGCACCGAGATCCCGCTCGTACTGCAGGACCGGCGCTCGACCAGCGACTACGCAGCCAGCGCTGCCGATCAGATGCACGGCTTTCTCGGCGACACGGTGCTCATCAACGGCACCGCCTGTCCGTATCTCGACGTCGCAACGCGTATCTACCGCTTCCGTGTGCTCAACGCTTCCAATGCACGGACTTACCGCCTCGGCTTCCGCACGGTAGCCGGCAAGCCCCTCCCCTTCATGCTCATCGGCACCGACGGCGGGCTTCTTGCGGCGGCGCGCCCCTGCGCCGAGGCGTTCATCGCCGCTGCGGAGCGGCTCGACGTGCTGCTCGACCTTTCCGATGCTTCGGTGGGTGACACTCTCTACCTCGATACGCTCGCCTTCGACCCGATGCACATGGATCTGCCGCACGAGCCGCCCGCTGCGGCCGGTGCCGTCGATCATGCTGCCATGGGGCATGCGATGCCGTCCGGCAGTGCCGCGGCCGGCGACCACGCGACGATGGATCACGGCGGTGGATTTCCGGAAGGCGCCGCGCGCGCACTCCTGGAGCTGCGCGTGCGGGAGCGCGTCGCGCCGGGTGCCCGCGTGCCGCAGCGGCTCTCCTCACAATCCTCGATCGACGCGTCGGGAGCCTTCGAGCGGCCGCTGCGCCTGGGATTTGCCAAGGGCCATTGGCGAATCAACGATCGGGTTTTCGTCATGGGCGAGACGCCGATCGAGGTGAAGCGAGGAAGCGTGGAGACCTGGCTCATCCGGAATTACTTCAACAGCATGCCGCACGCGATGCACTTGCACGGTTTCCACTTCGAGGTGCTCGAGCGCCAGACGAGCCCGGAGCAGATCGCGGCGCTCAAGATCGACGAGCGCGGTCGGCTGGCGACGGATCTCGGCCGCAAGGACACGGTGCTGGTATGGCCCGGCGAGACGGTGCGCATCGCCATCGATTTCTCCCTGCCCGCGGCGGCGCCCTTCGCCGGAGAGCAGATCTACGTGTTCCACTGCCACAATCTCGAGCACGAGGATGGCGGCATGATGCTCGGCGTAAAGGTGAGCTGAGCCGCCCCGG